>CAYYRB010000016.1:9866-29923 GCA_964473995.1 uncultured Candidatus Competibacteraceae bacterium
ACAAAGGTTGCAGAATGTGGCCTGTCCAGCTTTTGTACGAATCGGCGTACGGTTTCACCACCTGCCGTCATCACCAAAAAGGCCAGCTCGTCCAGATATTCATTCAGCTTACGTTCCGGCTGTCCGGGAAGAATAAGGCCTACCAATACGGCACGTTCCGTTTTTTTGAGGCCTGCGGTTAATTTACTTTTTAAGTCGGGTTTCAATATACTGGGCTACGTTTTTAATTTCATCATCCGAAAGAATATCCCGATAGGAAGGCATAATTCCCCCTGAAGATCCATTGGTGATGATGGGAATCATTTCAGCAGAACTGAGGTTGGTTTTTGATAGACTTTTGGCACCGGAAAGACCAAGGTTTCCGTCATCTCCGTGACACCTTACACATTGTTTTTCATAGGTTTCCTGACCGATGGCTTTTGAGACTGATTTTTTTTCACCGCCGTTTCCGCAGGAAAATAAAAAACCTGCAGATAAAAAAATGCCAAATAGAAATTTGTTCGTTTTCATCGATTTATCAGAACCAAGATTTATGCCATGGAATTCCGGCCAATATTAATACGAAGGCAAAAAGATACATCATGCCGGTGCGTTTAAATTTTTGGGGACTGTGCGCGGCACGTTTTCCCCATGAATAACCAACGGTTATCAAAATACCTGCCAAAAGCATCATGGAGATGTGCTCCACGGCTAAAAAACGCCTTTCCGTGCTTTCCATGATTTCTTTCATAGTGAATTGGTCAAACATGGGCAATACGTTGCTGATGTATAAAATGATTCCCAGTATAATTTGCAGGTGGACGATTCCTAACGTAGCGGCAAAAAGCCCCTTTTTATAATGCCGTCCTTTACGCCAACCCAAATAGGCGGTGATGATGGAGCTTAAGATAAGGATAAGCACTACCCAACGGTTGTAAAAGTGAATGTCTTTGATGATCAGCATAGGTTTTGAATTTCTTGGTCAAAGGTCATAAATAATTGCCAAACGGGAGTGGCTATTCCATGTAAATTGATTTATTTCACGCAAGATTTATCATGAAAAAAAAACCGATCTATCCGATAGGCCTGTTTCTCGTTCTTCAGTGCGCGGGGTTCTTTGCTTCAGGCCAAGGCACGTTTCCGGTAAACGGAACCCAAAGTGAGGACGGCACCGTATATGCCATCAAAAATGTACGATTGTTTATAGAACCCGGCAAGGTGGAAGAAGATGCCGTGCTGGTTTATTCCCGCGGGAAAATTCTTGCCTCCGGCAAGGACAAACCCATTCCCTCAAATGCGCTGGTGATGGATGGAAAGGGGCGGTTTGTCTATCCTTCCTTTATTGACTTGTTTTCTGACTACGGCATCAAAGTGGGCAGCGCACCCAAAAAAGCCGTTTCTTCTTCCTACGAAAGTTCCCGAACGGGAGCCTACGCATGGAATGATGCCATAAAATCGGAGAGGAGGGCAGCTGATTATTTTGAACCGGATAAAGAAAAAGCGACAGAGCTCAGAAAACTCGGCTTTGGCGCCGTGGTTACCCAAATTCCTGACGGCGTCTTCCGCGGTACGGCTTCATTGGTTACCTTGGGAAAACAGAGTGCCAATCAGGAATTATTGAGTCATGAGGTCACATGGGCAGGATCACTGAATAAAGGCACATCAACCCAAAATTATCCTTCTTCGTTAACGGGCACGATTGCCCTAATCCGCCAAACGCTTTATGATGCGGGCTGGTATGCCAAAAGCGGCCTTGAAAAAGAGCGCAATCTTTCGCTCGAAGCTTTGGCGCGCGCCAAAAATCTGATTTGGCTGTTTGAAGGGCGTGAAAAATATGATGTACTCCGTCTGGCATCCATAGCCAAAGAATTCGGTCTGGATATGGTGGTTCGTGGAAACGGGGACGAATACCAGCGTGCGGAATGGATTAAAAAAGCCGGCCTGAAGGTGGCTATTCCGCTGCTTCAGCCTCAGGCTCCCGATGTGCGTGATCCGTACGATGCCATGCGGGTTTCGCTGAGCGAATTAAAACATTGGGAAAATGCCCCGTTTAATGCATTTTTTCTACATCAAAACCAGGTGCCTCTTGCGATAACTCTCTCGGGAATGAAAGAGAAAGAGCGGGAAAAATTTTGGGAGAGGTTGCGTCTTCTGCCTCAAACCGGGCTTTCTCAGGAGGCGGTGTTGGCTGCACTTACTACTACTCCTGCATCCTGGATTAACTATTCCGCCCCATTGGGAACGTTAAAACCGGGCGCTCCTGCCAACTTTTTCATGAGTACGGGAGATATCTTCCGCGACTCATCCGTGGTTCTCACTCACTGGATACATGGGGAGAGCCACACCGTGAATGAATTGCCCGCCCTTGATTTACGGGGGAGATTCCTGCTTAAACTTCCCCGAGGACCCGAATTACAGGTGAAGGTAATCGGTTCCGCCGCTTCCCCCAAAGGAGAATTTTTTGAAAAAGAAGGCGAAAAATGGAAAAGCACCTTTGCCTTGCAGGGTAACCGCCTTGTGTTTACCTTGAAGAAAAAGGAAACCGATTCGCTCATGCGCTTTGAAGGATTTGCCTTTCCCGACCGCTGGGAAGGTTCGGGCATACATGCCGATGGATCTTCGTTTGTCTGGAAGGTGGTTCCCTCACCGGCTTCTGCTTCCGATACGCTGAAAAAGGAGGAAAAGACGGAATCGTTTCGTAAGCCGGGCACGGTTTGGTTTCCGCAAAATGCTTATGGATTCCAGCAATTGCCCGAGGGGCGGATCTGGCTCTTGAAAAATGCCACCCTATGGACGGGAGAGGAGCAAGGCATTCTGAGTGGTCAGGATATCCTCCTTGTGAATGGAAAAATTGCCAAAATCGGAAAGAACGTAAGTGCACCCAAAGATGCCGAGGTGCTGGACTGTACGGGACTTCATGTAACGGCCGGTATCGTGGATGAGCACTCGCACATAGGCCTTACCCGCGGGGTGAACGAGGGTGGCACCAACAATTCAGCCGAAGTAAGGATGGGTGATGTCATCAATGCGGATGATATGAATATTTACCGACACCTCGCGGGCGGTGTTACAACGGTGCAGCAGCTTCACGGATCGGCCAATCCCATAGGTGGTCAATCCTCCATCATTAAAATGCGATGGGGCCGGAGTCCCGAGGAAATGAAATTTGAAGGGGCGGCGGGATTCATCAAGTTTGCTTTAGGTGAAAACGTGAAACAGAGCAACTGGGGAGAAGGTTGGCGCTATCCACAGACACGCCTCGGGGTGGAAGCCTTCTTCATCGATCAGTTCTTAAAAGCCAAAGAATACCGGGAACAGCGCAAAAAATACGGGGATGCTATCCGCCGTGATTTGCGTTTGGAAACGCTCCTCGAAATTTTGGACGGAAAGCGGTTCATCTCATGCCACAGTTATGTGCAGAGTGAAATCAACATGCTTATGAAAGTGGCCGATTCCATCGGTTTTAAAGTGAACACGTTTACCCACATTTTGGAAGGGTATAAGGTGGCCGATAAAATGAAAGTGCACGGGGCAAGTGCATCTACCTTTTCCGACTGGTGGGCCTATAAATTTGAGGTGAATGATGCCATTCCCTACAATGCTGCCATTCTTCATAACATGGGCGTGAATACGGGTATTAATTCTGATGATGCTGAAATGGCGCGTCGTTTGAATCAGGAGGCAGCAAAGGCCGTTAAGTATGGTGGCGTATCCCAGGAGGATGCCTGGAATATGGTGACGTTAAATCCTGCTCGCATGCTGCATATTGATCATAAGGTAGGCAGCCTGAAGGAAGGGAAGGATGCGGATATTGTGCTTTGGTCTGCCAATCCGCTGAGTATTTACGCCAGGGCGGAAAAAACCTGGGTGGACGGCGTGCTCTATTTTGACCGCACAGCCGATGCCGCCCAAAGGGTGGCGGCTCAACATGAACGGTTCCGAATTATCCATTTGATGCTTAAAGAGCCTGAGGTGAAATCAGGACAGGCTCCCAAACCCATCGAAAAGAAAGAACATTTATATCACTGTGACGATCTGGAACAAGATGGCGACCACTAAATTTTACTTTATGAAACAATTGCTTTTTTTTCTTTTTTGTCTGATTTACGTATTGCCTTTCCGGGCCCAGATTCCCGTGCCTGCTTCTAAAACGTCCGTTTCCTTTATCATTCGGGACGCGATGGTTCATGTGGGCGATGGAACAGTTTATCCTAAAGGATTTGTGGGTTTCCGGGACGGGAAAATAATCGAGGTGGGCGAGGGGAGTCCGAAATTCAACTACGATTCCCTCATCCCGGCCGCCGGAAAACACGTCTATCCCGGTTTTATTCTTCCCGACAACACCTTGGGCTTAACCGAAATAGATGCAGTTAGGGCATCGCTGGACTTTGCGGAAACGGGTATGATAAACCCCGAAGTACGCACGCTCATCGGGTTTAATCCCGAGAGTAAAATCATACCTACGGTGCGCACCAACGGGGTGTTAATTACCCAAGCCACGCCGCGCGGCGGACTTATCTCAGGAACATCCTCTGTTTTTGTGCTTGACGGATGGAATTGGGAAGACGCGGTACTGAAAGCGGATGACGGTATCTGGCTCAACTGGCCACAGGAGAGAGTTGCCACCGGCTGGTGGGCCGAGCCGGGCGAAGATGAGGTGAATAAAAAACGCAGGGATGATTTAGATAATCTGTCATTGCTTCTAAAACGGGCATCAACCTTTGGCGGTGAATTTGTGGATTTGAAGCTGAGCGCTCTGAAAGGACTTTTTACAGGCGAAAATCGGCTTTACGTGAATGTGAGCCGCGCCAAAGAAATAAAGGAAAGTGTGTTGTTTTTTAAGGAATTGGGCGTAAAGCATGTGGTGGTTTGCGGGGGCGAAGAAAGCCACCTCGTAGCTGATTTTTTGAAGAAGGAAGACATTCCTGTATTATTGAGCCGCTTGCACAGTCTGCCCTACAGAAACGAAGATCACTATGATTTGCCTTATGAATTACCCTTTTTACTTCATAAAGCCGGGGTTTTGTTCGGTTTTTCTTATGGGGGTGACATGGAAGCAATGGGTAGCCGAAATCTCCCTTTTCTTGCGGGTACGGCCGTTCGTTTGGGATTGACTCCGGAACAGGCCCTTTCGGCCATAACCCTCAATACGGCCAAAATTTTGGGTATTGATGCGCGTTGCGGAAGTTTGGAAGCGGGCAAGGAGGCTACTTTGTTTATCTCCACGGGCGATGCGTTGGATATACTCACGAATCAGGTAGAAACGGCATTTATACGGGGAAGGCGTATATCACTCAGTAATCATCAGCAGGATTTATACCTCAGGTATTTAGATAAGTATGGGCTGAAGCCCTAATGTTCCGTGGTTTTTACCGGAAACAGACCTCAGGCTGTTCCGCAGTCATAAGTCCATGATATAATCGCACATGGCATCATGTCAGGATTTTTCGTTCGGGCATTTACGATACCTTAATTTTCCGTGTTGGGGAGCGTTATTTGGAAATAAGCCTTGTAGCGGGAAGTCGCTCTTGATAAAAGGCTTCCTTTTCGGCTCACTGCGTAACCCTTTGCCTTTTTTCTTTCTGATAGTGCGAAGAAAGGTTGGATAATGAAGGAATCACCTGATAAGAATAAACCGCCTGTCATATAGAAACGTTTTGTCTGTCAGGGTTTTCAGGGAAGCAATTAATTCCACTTTTTCCGATTCCGTTAATTTTCCGATCCTTCTTAGGTCAGGATCGCTCAGAGAGTCTTCGGCATAAAGGCTAACAAAGTGATTGAGCACATGGCTCAGCCGTCCATATACGGAAATGTGAATTCCACATTTCGTAGACCGGGAACCTTGAATACAGATTCATCTTTCTCCTAATTTCAAGAAAATATATCTGGTATTCCAACTCCAAAACGTCCCGTTCAGGGGGGCAAGCGCACCCGATTGAGCTCCCCGGGTAATTGCGCAAACTGTCTACCCCCAGAATGAAGCTGATGGCATCATATTCACCCGCCGGAGTGTTTTCCAGAGAAACGGTTTTGGAGGCATTGTCCTCTTCATCATTCAAAAAATACTCGTCCACCAAAAATTCTTTCCGTCTGTTTTTCTAAGTCTGATTTGTCCTGAATAGTATTTGAATTTAGAAACGGTGTAGGTCTGTCCTAGGCCCTTTAAATAAGTAACGATGTCTAATTTAATTATTTCGTGGTTTATAACATGCCCGAATTGAATCAGCAGATTCGCTGTCTTTTTTGCAGCCGGCTGCATGAGTCTGAAGGATATCTATCCCGAGATCAGAATAAAAAACAGCTTCATTTAGTTTCGATAAAATTCGCGGTAAAAAAATTTACGGCGGTGAATGGCGGACAATAATGGATTACCGGCTCCGACATGATTGCATAGCCCGCATGGGATTCCAACATTCTGTTTTGTGGCATTTTCATCATTACGTTTATTCATCCACGTTATACAATTAGGTATAAATGACAGAATACATCAATTTTAGAAAAAATGATTCGAACAAAAGCATGAAAATAAAAACCCCGAACCGGAATCGGATCGGGGCTTTCAATCAGGTGATTATGTTTTAGCGGGTACCGCTGATGTAGGAATTCAATTCTTCCGTGCTGGAGCTGAATGAAAATACATCGTTGATGATGAAATAACGGTTTCTCTCCGTACAACGGGCATAAGCGAATTTCGCAAATTCCAGTTTTGATTCTTCAAACGAGAAAAGCTGGCAGATGTCTTTTACCTGCTGCGCCGAAAAGCAATTGGAACCGGCCACGTTTTTCGCGGTGCTGAGTTTGGTATCTTCAAATGATTGCCCGCGGATCGTATTTTTTGCCGCCTCAAAATCGCGCGTATTCATCGGTGAAATACAGCCTTGGTTTTGCTGTTGTGCCACCGGTGTATTTACCACGGTTCCTCCCTGATTGGTGGAAGTAGTGGTTGTGGTAGTAGTCGTCGTCATCGTGGCACCACCCATGTTCATGCCAATGCCTACATTCATGTTGATGGACTCGCCGGTGATCGGATCTACCGCATTCACATTCATTCCAATTCCACCCGGCGTGCCCATTGTGGTTGTAGTGCTTGTCGTTGTTACGGAACTGCCGACAAAAACAGAATTATTTACTGTTTCCGAAGAGCGGAAACTGACCACCTGCATATCTGCGGGAACGGTATTGCTGTTGAATGTTTGCGGCTGCACAGGCTCTGCGGAGAAGAAATTCATCACATACGCGCCCTTGTTATTTTTCTTAATCCGATAGGCGGCCACTGTGGGATTACCATCCGCATCCTGTGTGAAGATATTCTTATCTATCGGGGGAATGGCATTGTTCTCAAACATCACCTTCACTTTGTAATTGGGAAATGTAAGCCCATCCACCATTACGTTTGTCAAAGGCCGGTCGTTTTGTTTGATGCCGTTTACCACAAGATAAAATGGATTTCCATCCTCAGAAAAAACAGTGATTCGTGATGGGAGCTGCGCACTTACCGTTGAAATAAAGAGACAGGCTGCGGCTAAAGCAGAATACATTCTTTTCATTTAATTTGTGTTTTATTTTTTTAAATTTAAATCGATTAAAAGTCCAAATATATAGAAATAAAAGGGCTTAACGTAATATTAACACCCCATGAAAAGTATTGTCAAGTTTCTGGTGTACTCACTCAGTGTTGTTCTTACCGATTGGTTGTTAACGGGTATCCACCTGGATGATGTGTGGGCAGCCATGGTGGTGGCTGCCATACTCGGCCTGTTGAATGCTTTCGTTAAGCCCATTCTCGTTTTGTTCAGCATTCCGATTACGCTGTTTACCTTCGGATTTTTTCTGCTCATCATCAACGGCTTCACGGTTTGGCTCACCCATCTGATAGTGCCCGGTTTTGGAGTAGATTCTTTTGGCTGGGCCATCCTTTTCAGCATCGTTCTCTCCTTTGTTACCTGGTTGAACGAATCTCTGTTCGGCTTGAACAAAAAGAAGAGCGAATAACCTGAAAATATATTCCTGGACAATACTCCTGAGAAAGCAAAGCTTGCTTAAGGCTTCACGTTTGCTTTGAGTGTAAGTACGGTTTGCTGCGGCTCCGTGTTGGCGGTTACCGTTACGTTTTTAGTTTGACTGCCTTCTTGTTTTCCGGGGCTGTACACCACTTTGATTTTGCCGGTTCCGCCGGGAGGAATGGGCTCTTTGGGAAACTCGGGAACCGTGCATCCGCAGGAGCCCTTTGCATCGGTTATGATGAGCGGGTTTTTACCGGTATTGGTAAATTCAAAGGCAAAGGGATTTTCGGTATCCTGCTTGATGGTGCCGAAATCATGCTCCATTTTTTTGAATGACAACGTGGTTGGCGGACCTGAAGGCGCCGGAGGCGGAGTAGGGGTAGCCGTGGGATCCATGGGATTTACCGGGCTCATGGCCGGATTGGCGTTCGGATCACCCGCTGTAGCTGTGGCCACAGGCTGATTTTCGGTAAACGCTGCATTCTCCCCCTGAGAAAGCCCGTAGATAAAATAGGAGTTGGCCAGACTTACCGCCAAAGCCAAACCGCCGAGAAGGGTACCGATGTTGTTTTTTGTTTCCATTGCTGTCTAAAAATTTAAGACAAATTAAACGTAAAAAAGGAAATGTGGTTTACTGTTTTCTGTCGGTTCTTTGCACTAATTCATCCAGCTTGTTTTCTTTCAAGGCTTTTAAGGCCGCAGTTACCGCAGGATCATATTCATTCAGCAGGGCAATGAATAATTCATTATCCCACAACAGACGCCCCATGTTGGCCTTAATCCGGGTCATTACATAGCTTTTTACAGCCGGTGCAAGATCGGTCCATCGGAACAGTTTTTCTTTCGATTTCAAGTAATCGGAAAAAGCCTCGATAACAGATTCATCTGCCGCATATTCTTTTTTGAATATTTCGGAAGTGGGATATCGTTTGCTTAGTTCTTTTCGGTGTTTGTTTACATACTTTATGGCAAATCGGTAAAATAGGTTTTGGCGGTTGATTGCCTTGATCAGGGAATCGTTTTCCAGCGTATCTGCCGGCACGAATACATCCGGGATGATGCCGCCCGACCCATATACGATTCGTCCTGATTTGGTGTAGAATTTCAGGCTGTCCGGAATTTTGATTTGATCTGCCGACTGTAATTCTCCGGATTCCATGCGCCGTTTGATTTCCTCATTGTATTTGTCTTTCCCTTCGTTGTATGGCCGTTGTATGCATCTGCCCGAAGGCGTGTAGTACCGGGCTGTGGTAATCCGGGCCGCAGAACCGTCGGAAAATGGATAGGTATTTTGCACAAGTCCCTTGCCGTAACTTCTTCTTCCTAAAATGATTCCCCGGTCTAAATCCTGTACCGCACCGGATACGATTTCGCTGGCAGATGCTGAATTTTCATCAATCAACACGGCTAATTTTCCTTCATCAAAAACGCCTTTTCCTTTAGAGAAATACTCTCTCCGGCGGCTTTCTTTTCCTTCTGTGAAAACCACCAGTTCCTCCATGTCCAAAAATTCACTGCACATATCTACCGCCACATGCAGATATCCGCCTGGGTTTCCCCGTAGATCCAGGATAAGCTGCCGCATCCCTGCCTTTTTCAGTTTTTTTATGGCTTCCTTCATTTCGTCGGCGGTCTGAGCTCCGAAGCGGGTAATTTTCACGAGGGCGGTTTCTTCATCAATCAAATAGGAGGCCGTTACGCTTTCCACGGGAATTTTGTCGCGTTTCACTTTGAAAAGTAAGGTGTCGGGACATTCGTCTCTCAGTACCTTCAATATGACTGTAGATCCCTTTTTTCCGCGGAGCAGCGACGAAAGGCGAGCGGAGTTGATGCTAATTCCTGCAATGAGAGAGTCGTCCACAAAAACAATGCGGTCACCCGGACATATTCCGGCCTTGTCGGCGGGACCGTTTTCCTGTGTACTGATTACCAGAAGCGTATCGTCGTCGTTGTTGTAGGTAATGCCTACCCCTTCAAAACTGCCTTGCAGATTTTCATTGGATGTCTGTAATTCCTCGGCGGTAAGGTAATTCGAGTGTGGGTCTAAATTCTTCAGAATGGCTCTGATGGCTTCTTCAGTAACTTTTTTGCTATTGTAATCTTCTACATAATGGTCATCTAAAATGGAGAAAAGCCGATGCATTTTCTGGAGTGAAACCCCGCTCTCCTCATCCTGCGCTTTCAGCGTGGGTAAGGCTGATACCAGAATGAAAAAAACGATCGGTAATGAACGAGGAATCATATCGAGAATTTACACACTGAAACGTAAACGGTGTACATAAAGTTGTGTCAAATCAGCGGAATCCTAATTTCCCCAGAGCGGCTTTAATTCGTGTTTCAATCTGCTGTAGGCGGATATCGCTCTCCATGCGGATGAATTTTTGCCCGGTCAGCTTTTCGTACAGATGAATGTAGCGTTCACTGACTTCATGCACGAATGAATCGGGCATATCGGGCATGGATTGTCCCTCAAGCCCCATAAAACCTTGTTCAATTAGCCATTGGCGCACGAATTCCTTGGAGAGTTGTTTTTGGGGAATGCCTTTTTTCTGATTTTCTGAATACGTGTCGGAATAAAAATACCGGGAACTGTCCGGCGTATGAATTTCATCCATCAGCAGAATTTCACCGTCGTGTATGCCAAATTCATATTTGGTATCCACCAGAATCAATCCTTGTTCCAGCGCCTTTTGGTGCCCGAATGCATATAATTTCCGGGTGTACTCCTCCAGGGTGTTCCATGTTTTTTCGTCCACGATGCCTTGTGCCAGTATTTCTTCCTTGGAAATATCCAGGTCATGTCCTTCATCGGCTTTGGTTGCCGGTGTGATGATGGGCTCGGGGAAACGGTCGCTTTCTTTCATACCCTCGGGCATGGTAACTCCGCATAGGGTGCGGTGTCCTGCCTGGTATTGTCTCCAGGCGTGACCCGATAAATACCCGCGGATCACCATTTCCAGTTTGATGGGCTGACAGAGTTTTCCGATGGTGACGTTGGGATCGGGACTTTCCAGAATCCAATTGGGAACCAGATCGCGGGTGATTTCCATAAAGTGGTTGGCTATTCCGTTGAGCACTTGCCCTTTAAACGGAATGGCTCTGGGTAGTATGTGGTCAAAGGCGGAAATACGGTCTGAGGCCACCATGACTAAAAAACGGTTGTCAATGTTATAGACATCGCGCACTTTTCCATGGTATAGATTTACCTGTCCGGGTAGCTTAAAATCAGTACGGTTGATGGTTTGTTCCATAATTTACGCTTTGTTTTCTTTGTTCTTTGCTTCATCCTTTTCGTAGGCATCCAGTATGTTTTTCACCAGCCGGTGGCGGATGATGTCGGAGCGGTCAAAATGCACAAAACCGATTCCGTTTACTTTTTCCAATATGTTCAGGGCGCGACTCAATCCGGATTGCCGGGACTGAGGCAGATCAATTTGGGTTAGGTCGCCCGTGATGATGAATTTGGCGGTTTGTCCCATCCGGGTGAGGAACATTTTCATCTGCATGTGCGTGGCGTTTTGAGCTTCATCCAAAATCACGAACGCATTGTCGAGGGTTCGTCCGCGCATGTAAGCCAATGGCGCAATTTGAATGGTTCCGCTTTCCATGTACAGTTTCAGTTTGTCCGGTGGAATCATGTCGCGCAGGGCATCGTAAAGGGGCTGCAGGTACGGATCTAATTTTTCTTTCAGGTCGCCGGGAAGAAAGCCGAGATTTTCTCCCGCTTCTACGGCAGGACGGGTGAGAATGATTTTACGGATTTCTTTATTCTTCAACGCTTTCACGGCAAGAGCAACGGCCGTGTAGGTTTTACCCGTACCTGCGGGGCCTAAGGCAAACACCAGATCATTCTCCGCACTGGTTTTTACCAGCACGATCTGATTCGGGGTTCGGGCTTTAATCATCAGCCCGTCGTTTCCGATCAGCAGGGTATTGCCCGGTTGGCTTTCCTGCGGAAAGTCTTCGTTTATCTCAGGCTGGGTGCCGCGGGTTAATATCTCATGTACTTTGTCATCTTCCAACGTGCCGAACCGGTCGTAATATTTCAACATGCGGATCAGTCCTTCGCGCAAACGCTCAATTTCCGATTCTTCGCCATGCAGACGGAGTTCGGCTCCGCGGTCTATTATTTTTAATTTGGGAAATAAATCGCGGATGATTTTCAGGCGCGAATGATTAGGCCCCAATATTTCCACGGGGTTGATATTATCTAATACGATGATTTTTTCGCTCAAGCTCTTTTTACTTTTTACTGTTTGGCTGCGGAGTACAAAATTGCCCGGATTGGTTACCTTTGAGAGCTCAAAAATAAACAATTCAATCGACCTCAGGATATGCCCGTAATAACCTTATTGACAGATTTGGGCTATGCAGATTGGTATGTGGCCACACTGAAAGCTCAGCTGTTAAGGCTTATTCCTGATGCTCATGTGGTGGATATTACGCACGGTATTGAAAAATATAACGTGCAGCAGGCGGCATTTGTGATGAAGAACAGCTATACCTGGTTTCCTCCGGGCACGATACATCTTATTAGTGTGGAGCCCTCCATACACTTCGACAAGCCTTATGTGGCCATTCAGTTTGCCGATCAATTTTTTATCGGTACGGACAACGGTTTCTTTTCGCTTCTTTTCGGTCAGGCCAAACTGCAAAAGGCCGTTACCTTGCATAACGTAGAACCAGATTGGCAAAAAAGTACGTTGGAAATCAGGGATATCTTTGTGTCTGCAGCCCAATGGCTGGTATCCGGAAAAAAAATTGAAGAACTTGGTAAGCCCTTGGTTTCTCTCTTCGAACAGGTGGCGTTTAATCCTGTGTATTTGGGATCAGGCATTCAGTTTCATGTGCAATACACGGATGGTTTTGGCAACGTAATTACCAATTTGACCAAGGAAGATTTTGAGCAAAAAGTGGGCAACAAAAAATTTACCATTCTTTTGCGTGCCAAACGTTATAACATCAGTAAAATAGGCAGATCATATCGCAGCGTGGGCCCGGGTGATATGGTAGCGTTGTTCAACAGCGGAAATGTGTTGGAAATCGCCGTTAATCAGGGTTCTGCCAGTGAGTTGCTCGGCCTGAATGCCGGAGATCGGTTAGTATTGGAAATTCATGAAAATAACACGGATAGTCCGCTTGGATTTTAATCCTGAGAAGGTAGGAGAGTTTTCCGACTTTTTTCACAAAAACAAGGAAAGTATCGGTTCTTTTCCCGGATGCCTTTCTCTACACCTGCATCGCGATGCAAAAATTGAACACGTTTTCTACACGGTGAGTATCTGGGAAAGCGAAGAAGCGCTTGAATCGTACAGAAAATCCGATTTATTTAACCGGTTGTGGTCTTTTGCCAAAGCCCGTTTTGCCGGAAAGCCGCTCGCGTATTCGTTGATTAACGAGGTGTAGGGGTTCCCCGCTTTTTGTTTTTTTTTCGAGTGAGCGGAAACGCCGTAGGAATCGTTTTTTGTCTTCCGCGTATAACCGTGCTGTAAATATCATTCAAACTGGTCGGTCTGAGATTCTCGAGCCAGCGGAAACCGGGCAGCAGGGTTTCCGCTGCCGGAACGTCTTCAATCGGACTCAGATTACCCTTGGGCTCGGAAATAAAAACGATACGGTCAATTTTCCGGTCTTCCAGGTAAATGCGGATATCTTTGCTTTCGGCCCGGTTGATGCCGATATAGTCATTCTCTTCCTCTTCTTTTGGGTAATATACCGTAACACCATCGGTGTATACATCCACTACTTTCAACTTGTTTTCTTCGAAAGTGCCGTGCATATTCATGCCCGATATCTGGTTGTATTTGGAACTGTCTTCCCGGCTGATGATGAAGGAACTGCCAACAAGATCCATCGATTTCATTTTTCCTCCGCCCAGCTGAAATTGAATGTAATTTGCGGTAAGCTGGTTGCTGTCGTTCCACAGAATGGGAGCATGAAACATCTGTACCAGGCTGTCACCGCGTATGTAGGAAAGCGAATCACAGGTTCCCTGAAAGTCGGCACGGTAAAATTTTACCCGGTGATACGCCAACAGCATCCGGTCACACAGGGAATCGCTGAATGAATAGAGCGTGTCTGCACTTAGAAAAAGGGAATCAACGCCCTCCGTAAGTAAGAGAGTGACACTGTCTGTCACCAAAAAACGATCCTGTTTTTCAAATGATTCGGCATAGTTTCCCATAACCACGGTTTTTTCCACGGTATCGGTGAGTATCACATTTTTTTTCGCGAGACCGTATCCCGTGGTTCTTTCGTAGTAGATGCTGTCCGCTTTCAGGTTTTGGGCTCCGGCATCCATCGAGGCGTTTTTGTAAAAGGAACAGATGTCTTTTTTTGTGTCGTACCAACCGCCTTCGCAACGTATGGTGTTTTTTTCGGATGTAATCAGGGTGGGCCCGTAAAAAAGGGCTATTTCCGAGTCGGTTTTGAAATGTAGTGTGTCGCTTTCCACCGTGTATTCCGGATTTTCAATGGTAACATTTCGGGTAAATACAAATTCCTTTTTATCGGCATAGTAGGTGCCTTTACCGCTCTTGAGTATATTGTTGTCTTTTGAACGCGTGGTGGCACTGTCCGGATAAAAGGCGGTTTTGTTTTTTATGTCGTAGGTGATGAAAGTGGTTTCCAAATTCACCTGCGGATCAATCATGCGCACCCGGCCCAGCAGCGTGGCCAAGCCTTTATCGCCGTCGTAGGCTAGGCTGTCGCCGTACAAGTCAATGCTGTCTCCCTGTTCAATGTGAATACGTCCGAACGCGTCAAACGCATTCCGGTCCATGTATCGGTAGGCACTGTCGGCGTACATGTACACATTTTCGTGGCGGAGCACTACACGCCCGATGATGCGCATGGCGTTGATCCCGAGCCGCTCATCGTACTCGGAATAATCAGCATTCAGAAATTCAATCTTTTTGAGTTTGGCGGTATCCTCCGCAGCCGGATTTTGGGCGGAAACACTTCCCCGAAGCAAGAGCAGAAAAAAAAATCCGGATATATGGGTTGCCGCTTTCAATGGTATATGAGTGACCGACAAAACGGAACTTACCCGAAAATATTTTTCCGTTCGATGGTCTGTACGCGATCAGGTCCAAGCGATACAATGGAAATGGGAAGTCCCGTTTTATCCTCAATCATGCGGATGTAATTTTCCAGTGTATCCGGAATTTCCTCCATGCTTCGAACACCGGTAACATCCTGCATCCATCCCTGAGCCGATGAAAGAACGGGTTTGATTTCATCACTCAATACATCATAGGGGAGATAGTCGATCTCTTTGCCGGCGTATTCATATTTTTCGGCATACTGAATGGTTTCAAAATCAGATAGTACATCGGCTTTCATCATAATGAGGTGCGAAACGCCGTTAATCATGCAGGCATAACGAAGGGCGGGCAAATCTAACCAGCCCGTGCGACGCGGTCTTCCGGTGGTAGCTCCGTATTCACGGCCTATATCACGCAGTTTCTGCCCGATTTCATTATCCAACTCGGTGGGGAAGGGGCCACTGCCCACGCGTGTGCAGTAGGCTTTGAAAATTCCGAAAACATGCCCGATGGCCGTCGGAGCAATTCCCAATCCGGTGCAGGCGCCTGCCGTAATGGTATTAGAAGAGGTGACAAATGGGTATGAACCGAAATCAATATCAAGGAGTGTGCCCTGAGCACCTTCAGCCAAAATCCGCTTACCCTCCCGCAGGGCCTGATTCAGGTAATGTTCGCTGTCGCAAAAGGGAATGGAACGCAAAAATTCCACGCTTTCGAACCATTCTGTTTCAGCAGTGCCCAGTTCATATTCGTGGTGCATCTGGGCCAGCAGTTGCTCGTGCTTATTTTTAAGGAAGTCGTATTTTTCTCTGAAGTCGGCAGATTCCAAATCACCGATACGCAGTCCGTTTCGGCCTGTTTTATCCATGTACGTGGGGCCTATGCCTTTTAATGTGGACCCAATTTTTTGTTTGCCTTTGGCTGCTTCGGAGGCAGCATCCAAAATGCGGTGCGTAGGAAGAATCAGGTGGGCCTTGCGCGAAATCACCATCCGCTCGGCCACGGGCACGCCCATTTCAAGAAGTGCCTTAATTTCTTTACGCAGGGTGATGGGGTCAATGACCACTCCGTTGCCCACTACATTCATTTTTCCTTTATGGAAAATGCCCGAAGGAATGGTATGTAAAACATGCTTAATTCCATTAAATTCCAAGGAATGCCCGGCATTTGGTCCTCCTTGAAAGCGAGCAATGATGTCGTATCGTGGAGTAAGCACATCCACCACCTTGCCTTTGCCTTCGTCGCCCCATTGCAGACCCAGCAACACATCCACTTTATTTTTCATAGGAAGACCCATTTTAGAAAGTCCCAAAAGTAGAAAAAATGTGACAAAAAGGGGCAGGTGAAGTGAACAAGGAATTCGATATCAGAAACTATCGGCTGAGCAGGATTTTACCTTCGTCGGTAAATCGTAAAGGAGACTCGGGAAAATCGAGCAGGGTAAGCCTTTTTATTTCCAGAAAAGCGGCCTGACTAGGATCGGGTAGGGGGCCGCCTTCGCCTTCCTGTTTGGCCGAGATGATTTCTGCCTCCAGAAACTCACCTTCTCCGGTCATTTTTACTTTTAAAATCGGGGCTAAGCCTTTTGGCCCTGTTAAGTTAAACCGGCCGTATGTGCAGAAATTTCCAAGGCTGTAGGCGATAAAACGATTTTTGTAGATGTCCACGGCTCTTGGCACATGCGGTCCGTGACCAAGTATGATATCGGCTCCGGCGTCAATAGCCATGCGGGCAAATTCATACGGATTCCCACGGTTTTCGCCTAAAAATAATTCGTTATTTTTAGTGATTCGTGCATAGTCTGGTCCTTCAGCACCGCCATGAAAAGATACGATGACAATCTGAGCCGTGCTATCTAAATATCGGATAATTTGGCGCGCATTTTCGTAATCATTCAGTTTCACCGTACCCGTATTCGGGGCAAATGCGCAAAATCCATAGGTGATTCCATCAAGTGTGAAAACGGAGTAGGGGTATTTTTCAAGTCCGGCAAATGGAATGCCATATTCTTCGAGTGTTTTAACCGTATTTATACGACCCGTATCTCCGAAGTCGCCCACATGATTGTTGGCCAGACTTAGCACATCAAAACCGGCATTTTTGAGGTATCCGGCATAGTGCTCCGGACTTTTGAATGCGTAGCATACCGCCGGGTTTTGGCATTTTTTTACCGGACCTTCTCCGGAGAGCAATACGCCTTCCAGATTTCCAAACGTGATGTCGGCCTCTTGAATAACAGATTCCATGGGCTTCAGCAGTTCTTTTCCATCTGCAGGCGGCAGGTATGAGGAGGAAGGATAATTTGTTCCAAGCATCATATCGCCGACGGCCACCAAGGTCAATGTATCTTTTTGTTTTTTACCGGCATTAGGTTCTGAAGAAACGCTTGATCGTTTTGATTCCGTGGATACGTTTAGCTGGATATCGGATACCTTTTTTTCGGGTAAACAGAAATTCTTCACTCTTCCCGCGAAAAGGAAACGTTCGGGATAATAATAGGCAGGATAATCCTCAATCAATATTCCCCGGCTGCATGAATGCATCATTTTTAGTTTATCGCCTGAAGTATCTGTCACAATGGTGACATGGCCTACCCGGTTTTCATAGATGTTTCGACCTTTAAAAAATAACAGATCCCCTTTTCTCACTTCAGCGAAATCAATACGTTCCGTACAGGTGGAAATGCTGCCCGATGATTTGGGAATGTTCAATCCGTTTTGTAGAAAAATATAACTTAAAAATCCGCTGCAGTCCAATGGCCAAGGTACTCCCGTTTTGTATCGGTATGGTTTGCCCAGAAATTGTTTACCGTAATCGATGATTTGTTCTATAACAGGATTGGGTTGATCTGCATCCGTTAATCGGGAAAAACTGCTTTGGGAAAATACGGCTTTGGGCATGGTACACAATACGCCTAAAAGCAATAGGTTTACCCTTGCTGTCTTTAATTCAGAAAAGAACTGATATAAAGAAAGAAACATACGGCAGGTTACTTTTTAATGAAGGGTAACCTGCGGTTTGCCGCATGTAGCAGGTAAGAACCTTTACTCAATGCAGATACGGATATGGTTCCATCCATGTCCAGGGTTCCCATATGTACGATTTTTCCATGTGAATCCGTGATCTCGTATGATGTACCGGCTGAAATACCGGTTATTTGAAGCAAATCGTCCGTCGGATTGGGGAACAAACGGATGGGATTGTTATCCGCTGTTTCCAGTTCCAAGGTATTGTCGGCGAGAATGGATCCATTTTGGTTTAATATCCATTGGTTTGGATCAATCTGGGCAGCCGTGACATTTCTGGAATATGCGAAATCGAAGAATACTTCAGGCCCGTCGGACATAACCCGAACCGTTGTATCACCGCCTGCGCTGAGCAACCGTATTTCCACGGGAATATGGAAAAGTGGTGTTACCGTGGGCATGGACGCGGTCTGAGTCAATTTAATATAAACTCTTCCGTTGGCAGATTTTTTATACCGAAGCGAAAAAATGGGGTATCCTTCACCATAGTAATATTCATTAAAAAAATCGGTCAGGTCTATTCCGGCTGTGTTTTCCATCACACTTTTAAAATCAGCTGCCGTAGCCGTTCCGAAAGCAAATTGCTGCAGATAGTTTCTTAATCCTTGAAAAAACAAGGCATCGTTATTCACCAAAAAGCGGATCATGTGCACCAGGGTAGCCCCTTTGCGGTAGGTAAGCCGGCTGCTGAAAATTCGTGATACATTCGTTGTGTCATCTACAAAAACGCTCCCGCCGGGTTGTTCTAAAGCAGATGCATGAAAGGTATTCATTCGATCGGCCGCTTGGGAAGGATTCACCAGTTCGTAGGCTAAATATTCTCCGTATGATGCAAATCCTTCATTGAGCCAGATATCTTTCCAGCTTCCGCAGGTGACTTTATTTCCAAACCATTGATGGGCTAATTCGTGTGCGGTGAGGGTGAAATTGAAACTGCCCTGAGAGGTCATGGTTTGATGTTCCATACCTCCTCCGAACGGTGCCATGCAATGGCCGTATTTTTCATCTTCAAACGGGTAGGGGCCCCACACGTCGGCAAAAGCTTCCATGAAATTTTTGGTTAGGTTGATCTGGCCTTGAAACTGCGCAAGCGTGGCCGGATTGTCATAAATAAAGTTTTGTATGAGCACGGAATCGGCATTGCCCTGCGGGTAGGCATAAAAACTGTAATCCACGTATTTGGCTACCGCCATGGATATGAGGTAATAGTCGATGGGATATCGGTGTGCCCATTCAAAACGGAGTTTATTGCCCGGCATCGGGGTTATGTTTGTCAGGATTCCGTTTGATCCGGCTTTTAACGAATCCCCAACGGTAAGCCATATGTCCAGGGAATCGATTTTGTCCGCCAGATTTTGCTTGCACGGCCACCATTCATAGGCGCTGTAAGGTTGACTCAGGGTCCACATGACACGGTTTCCCCAGGAGGGAGACTGTCCTGCTGATATACCTTGGCCTATCGCGGATGTCCCCGTGGCAGAAGGGGTACCGTGATACCATATTTCGGCAATAAACGAAGAAGATTGGGGAATTGAAACGGAAAGAGGACATTCCCGAAAATTTCCATTTATGGCAGGGGAGCACATGACTCCGTTCACTTTTACGCTATCCACTATGAGCGAAGGGTGGAGTTCAAAAACAAAAAGATCCATCTGGGGGGCAGTTACAACCGCACCGGTGGTTACTTTTCCTTCCAAGTAGGTGGAGGTGTTGGTGACGGATAGATCCAACTTATGGTAGGTAACATCGTAAAGATCCAAGTCTGCATTTTTGGTCTGATAGGACTCCCATTTTTTGAGCAGCCGTTCCGCTTTAATGCTTTCGCAGGTGCCAACCTGTTCGATTTCCGCAATCTGTGCACAAAGACTCATGGAGGATATCAATGCAATCGCCGTGAGCCATGTCGAAAAAAAGGAGATATTCATTATAAGAGACTTATATTAATCGATAATGGGTCAAAGGTAAATCATAGCACCAAAGTAAAATGTTGTTGATTTGTTAAA
>CAYYRB010000016.1:30023-32627 GCA_964473995.1 uncultured Candidatus Competibacteraceae bacterium
AAACAATGGAACAATCAAACAGTTCTGTTTTCTGCCTATTGCCTGATAACAATTAATGGATAACAATGAAACATTAAAACAAAATCCGTCTGATTTCTTAAAGTGCGTGACACTGATTATCTTTGTCGAAATTAATCCCCGTGATTGAATCGAAAGTGATTACCGACGGAGAAGGCATGAAGCTCATGATGGAGCGCCTTTGTCTGGAATTGGTTGAAAATTATGGGGATTTCACCAACACCGTTATTGTCGGTCTTCAGCCCAGGGGCGTTCTCCTTTCCTCCCGCATAGCCGATCAACTTTCCCGAAACTTGGCCAAGCCGGTATCTAACGGATGTTTAGACATCACGTTTCACAGGGATGATTTCCGCCGTGGTTCTGAGGTGCTGTTACCCAATTCAACCCAAATCGACTTTTTGGTAGAAGGCAAACACGTGGTACTCGTAGATGATGTGCTCTTTACGGGCCGATCTGTAAGGGCAGGGCTTGATGCTCTGCTCGCCTTCGGTCGTCCTAAGTCGGTAAAGTTGTTGGTACTCATTGACCGAAAATATGGTCGTGATCTTCCCCTTCAGGCCGACTTTGTGGGTAAGGAAGTGGACACCGTTTACGGGCAGAAAGTAAAAGTGGAGTGGGGGAGAGAAGGTTTGGGAGATCAAGTGATTTTATACACGCCAAAAGATACCGATGAGTAAACTGAGCACCGAACATCTCCTGGGTATAAAATACCTGCAGCCCGAAGATATTCATACCATTCTGGCAACGGCATCCACATTTAAGGAGGTAATCAACCGGCCCATCAAAAAGGTACCTTCTTTACGCGATGTTACGGTTGCCAACCTGTTTTTTGAAAATTCCACCCGTACCAAATTGTCGTTCGAACTGGCCGAAAAAAGGCTTTCTGCGGACGTAATCAATTTCAGCGCCTCCGGATCCTCCGTTTCCAAAGGGGAAACGCTCACCGATACGGTGAATAATATTCTGGCCATGAAGGTGGATATGGTTGTTATGCGTCATCCCAACCCCGGCGCGGCTGTTTTCCTTTCCCGCGAATTGAAAAAATATTCCAAGAGCGCCCATGCGCGCATCATCAATGCGGGCGACGGTACCCACGAACACCCTACGCAGGCTTTGTTGGATGCATTTTCTATACAGCAGCAACTGGGTACCTTGGAGGGTAAAAAAGTAGTCATTGTAGGTGATATAACTCACTCAAGGGTGGCGCTGTCCAATATCTTTTGCCTGAAAATGCTCGGGGCCGAGGTGAAACTCTGCGGGCCTGCAACACTTATCCCGAAATACATCACCTCGCTTGGTGTCACGGTAGAGCATGACATACGGAAAGCTTTGGCTTGGTGCGATGTGGCCAACGTACTTCGTATCCAATTGGAGCGACAGGATATTAAATATTTTCCATCCCTGCGCGAATATTCGTTGCAGTATGGGTTGAATGCCAACTTGTTGAATCAACTGCCAAAACCTATCACTATTTTACATCCCGGACCCATTAACCGGGGTGTAGAAATTACGGGTGAGGTGGCTGACGGCGAGCATTCGCTTGTGTTGGAACAGGTAGAAAATGGCGTGGCCGTGCGCATGGCAGTGTTGTATCTTTTGGCAGGGGCTGCTCAAGGTTGATTTTTAAAAAACTAATTTTACTTTTGTTTCGGTTATTCTTAATTTAGAATTCATGAAAATTCAGGTAAACACCGAGGAAAAATACACCCTAATCCGGCCTGATGCGGAAAAGTTGGACAGCACGGTGTCTCCCTTACTTAAAGCTGAAATAGTTATGCTCAGCGGCAAGGGTGTCAAAAACATGCTGCTGGATCTGTCGGATGTAAAATACATCGACTCTTCCGGTCTCAGCGCCATTCTGGTGGCCAACCGGTTGTGCAAGGCTGAAAATGGATTGCTTGTAATCTGCGGTTTACAGGAAAATGTGAAAAAACTCATCACCATTTCTCAGTTGGATACTATATTAACTATTGTGCCCACAAGCAAGGAAGGAATAGAGTTCATCATCATGGATGATATTGAAAAAAATATCTGATTCCGATTTGGATTATTCCAAATTCCGATTACTTTTGTTTCACTAAAATTTTTAACAAACACAAACAAAACCTGTTTTATGATGAAAAAAGTACTTTTTTCTATTTTCGGCGGTATGATTGCTATGGGCACTATGGCTCAAGTTTGTACGCCTGATCCTAATTTTACCCCTACTTCCGCAACGGGAGCCGGTATTTCTGATCTGCCCTGCGCCGTGGTGAATCAAGTGTACAACGAGTCGGCCACCATCGTGGTACCTACTGTTTACAATTACAACGGAATCAACGTGAACATTTGTAAGGTGCGTGTGGATTCAGTAACCAATTTTCCGCAAACTCAAGGTGCACCCAACTACACTATTTATTACAACAGCACATCTTACGGCCCCGGACAGTGGATTACATTGAGTACTGCTGCAGCCAACGATCGCGCTTGTGTTCGTGTGAACAATACATTCACGGCCGTTTATCAGGACAGTTTGAGAGCTTGGGCTTCTGTTCAACTTTATCTGCCTGCTACCAATTGTGCCGGTTCTCCGCTTGCCTCTATCCC
>CAYYRB010000016.1:32727-44113 GCA_964473995.1 uncultured Candidatus Competibacteraceae bacterium
ACTGAAAATACGCTCAGCGGAAACGCAGGTGTAAACTACATCAGCGTGAATGCAGCTGATTACGCCGCCGGTGTGTACATGTACAGCCTGACTTTCGGTGGTAAAACCATCACCAAGCGCATGATCGTAAAATAATTTTATTTAACGCATTAAAAAAAGGCTCCGAATCTCGGGGCCTTTTTTTATTTTCACCCAATAGTAGAAACTACCTGCCACATGTCTTTTGAAGTAATCATATTGGGAACCGGGAGCGCCCTGCCCACCAAAGGCCGATTCCTCTCTGCCCAGGTAATAAATTATGATGAAAATTTTTTTCTCATCGACTGTGGAGAAGGAACCCAAATGCAGCTCCGGAAATACAAAGTAAGTGTGAACCGAATCAGTACCATTTTTATTTCCCATTTGCATGCTGATCATTACCTGGGACTACCCGGTCTGCTTTCTACCATGGATTTATTGGGTCGCACGACTCCTCTTACCTTGTTTTGTCCAAAAGGATTAGACGATTTTTTAGAGGTTAATTTTCGGATTTCTCAATCAAGGCCTCGCTATCCCCTGCATTTTGAATTTACATCTGCGGCAGAATTAACCCTTCTGAAAGAAACGCCCAAGCTGGAGATTCATTCTTTTCCGCTTAAACACCGAATCCATTGCACAGGGTTTCTTTTTCGGGAAAAAAAGACGGAAAAGAAATTCAACAAAAAATTTCTCCAGAAATACTTTATCACACCTGAAGAAATTGTGGCCATTAAAAACGGTGCTGATTTTACCGCTCCCGACGGCACCTTCCTTTCCCATGCGGAACTCACGCTGCCTCCCATACGTCCGCGCACATTTGCCTACTGCTCGGATACGGCCTACATGGAAGAGCTCGGTACATGGCTCAATGGGGTTGATTTACTGTATCACGAGTCTACCTTTGCTGCCGACATGCAGGAGCGTGCCAATGCAACCGGACACTCCACCTCGTTGGACGCTGCACGGGTGGCGGTAGCCGCCAAGGCTGGACAACTCGTCATCGGGCATTTTTCGTCCCGCTATCGCGATCCGGAAGTTTTGGCCGCCGAGGCAAGAACCATATTTCCAAATACCCTGATAGCCGAAGAGGGCCGGATATTTCCGATTGAGGTAAAACCATAAACCCGAATTGTTGTTACTTTGTAAAAATTAATGTACGATGTTGGATAGTAAAGTAGAGAAAATCCTGATTGAGCAGATGGCTAAAGAAGCAGCTTCATCTTCCCTTTATCTTTCCATGCATTCCTGGCTGGAAATGAAAGGATTGGATGGTTGTGCATCGTTTATGTTTGCGCAGGCCGAAGAGGAAAGAACCCATATGCTCAAGCTGATGAAATACATCAATGACAGCGGAGGTCACGCACTCATTCCGGGCGTAAAACAGCCTAAGGCCCAATTTAAAAACGTGAAAGAGGTTTTTCAATTGGTGTTGGAAAGTGAAAAGGATATTTCTCAATCCATCCACAATCTGGTGGATGTATGCACCAAATTGAAAGATTACACTACGCTTCATTTTTTGCAATGGTACGTTGCTGAGCAACACGAAGAGGAAAAACTGGCCCGCACCATTCTGGATAAAATTGAGATTATCGGTCTGGAAGGCAACGGTCTTTATCTTTTCGATAAAGAAATGGCCGGTATGCAGGTGCAGACTGAAATGAAGACACAGGAATCAGGAGAAGCAGGTGCGGCTTAATCAACCTGAATTGTATTCAGGATTTGTTCTGCACTTAATTCCATATTCACTTGTTGAAAAGGCAGGTACTTGTTGAACCAAGTCATCTGCCTTTTTGCATATTGTCTCGTATGCAGTTTTATTTGTCCGATGCAATCTTGCTGGGAAACAATGCCCTCAAAATAAGCGAAGAACTCTTGATAACCTACCGTTTTTAACGATTTTAAATGTTTCAAAGTTTGAAGTTTACGAGCTTCATCTTCAAGTCCTAATGCAATCATAGTATCCACCCGTTCGTTGATCTTACGATGCAGCATTTCTTTGCTGATGTCCGATCCAATGGCAGTGAAGGAATAATAGGGCATACTCTGTCCGGTTCGAAACGAAGAAAAAGGTCGGCCCGAGCTGAAAATTACCTCAAGTGCCCTGCGCAGGCGTGCGGGATTTTGAAGGTCCACTTTTTCGTAATAGGTAGGATCAAGTTGTTTCAACTGCTTTTGCCATCCGTTCAAACCTTCCTTTTCGAATATGGAGGTTACTTTTTTTGCGGATTCCGACGTAACGTCGGGAAATTCATCCAGATGAAAAAGCAGACTCTGCAGATAAAGCCCGGAACCGCCACATACGATAAGGGTAGGATGTATCTTCAGCAGTTCATCTATTTTTTTCCGCGCGTCTGCTCCAAACTGTCCTGCGGAATATTCTTGCTGAACCGAGCGGCAAGCGATAAAATGGTGGGGAGCGGCATGTAACTCTTCAGCAGTGGGAGCGGCACTTCCGATCGGAAGTTCCCGGTAAAATTGCCTAGAATCCGCTGAAATGATTTCCGTATGCAGGTGCTTGGCCAGTTTTATGGCAAGTAGCGTTTTGCCTGATGCCGTAGGCCCTGTAACCACGATTAGTTGTGGCAATTCACTCATTTACTGAAGCTGTTTTGCCGTTTGAAATCCGAGTTTTTCGCCAAGGGCGTACATGTAGCGCAGGGCCTCCGTACGGTCATTTCTGATTTCCCCATCTAAAATGGCATCTTTTATGGCCGTTTTGATTGTTCCGATTTCTTCGCAGGGAGCAATATCAAAAGCCTGCATGATATCTTGACCGCTTACGGGTGGCTGAAAATTGCGGATATGGTCTTTCTCTTCCACTTCCTTAATCCGCTTACGAACTTTTTGGTAGTTGGCGAGGTAGCGGCTTACTTTTTCTTCATTCTTTGATGTGATATCCGCTTCGCACAACATCAGCAAGTCATCCAGGTCTTCCCCCGCATCAAAGATGAGTCTGCGTATCGCACTGTCGGTAATGGTTTCCTTTGCAAGGGCGATGGGCCTTAGGTGCAGCCTGACCAACTTTTGAACGTATTTCATTTTTTCGTTGACGGGAAGGCTGAGTCGTCGGAAAATACCCGGAGTGAGTTTGGCTCCCAATTCTTCATGTCCGTGAAAAGTCCATCCGTGTCCGGGTTCGAATTTTTTGGTGGGTGGTTTGGCAATATCGTGCATAACGGCCGACCAACGAAGCCACAGATTTTCGGTATGCTCAGATAGGTTATCCAATACCTGCAGGGTATGAAAAAAATTGTCTTTATGGCCCTTTCCGTCCTGGGTTTCTACACCGGCAAGGGCAGTCATTTCGGGAAAAATGAAGGGAAGAATACCCGTGCTGAACAGGAGCTTGAAACCCACGGAGGGCTTTGGGGACAGAATGATTTTGTTCAGTTCGTCGGCTACCCGTTCTTTAGAGATTATTTTAATGCGTTCTGCATTTTTGGTAATTCCGGCCAGCGAACGAGCGTCTATCCTAAAATTAAGCTGTGATGCGAAACGAATGGCCCGCATCATGCGCAGTGGATCGTCCGAATAGGTAGCATCGGGGTCTTTTGGTGTGCGCAAGATGCCTGCTTCTAAATCGTTCAATCCCCCGAATTTGTCCACCAGGGTTCCAAATTCTACCCGGTTCAGACGCACGGCGAGGGCATTCACGGTGAAATCGCGGCGGCTCAGATCATCTTCCAGATTGCCTGATTCTACGGCGGGTTTACGCGAATTTTCACGATAACTTTCTTTACGGGCACCCACAAATTCCAGCACAAAATCGCCGTGTTTCACCATTGCGGTGCCGAAGTTGGCGTAAGTGGTTACTTCAGTCCCTTTTCCAAGTCTTTCCGAAACTCTTTCCGCAAGCGCGATTCCGCTTCCCACGGCCATGATGTCGATATCCTTGCAGGGCCTGCCCAACAGCATGTCGCGCACAAAACCTCCCACCAGATAAGCTTCCACGCCCAAGGCGTCGGCTTCTGCGGATATTAACTTGAAAAGAGGATCTTTGAGGTATTGCCGGAGGACAATTTCGTGCTGATTCATACTCATCGGCAAAGGTATCATTATTCCACGGCATTTGAATTATGGGTTTTCTGGAGGTATGCCTTAATTCTTATCGATTTTAAGGGTATTTTGAACAAAACTGCCATTCTTGCGCTTACATTTGCTTTTCATGAAGCAAAAGAGCGCCATCATTATCGGTAGCGGCATTGCCGGCATAGCGGCTTCCATTCGTCTGGTGCGCGCAGGCTTCTCCGTTTTAGTATTGGAAAAGAATGACTTCACGGGCGGAAAACTTTCCGAACTCAGAAGCGGAGGTTATCGGTTTGATGCAGGGCCTTCTTTGTTTACGCTGCCTTCCTTGGTTGACGAGTTATTTACCCTTTGCGGTGAAAATCCGCGAGACCATTTTCAATACACCCGTCTCGAAACCATCTGCCGGTATTTTTACCCGGATGGAACCACGCTTGACTCCTTTGCCGATAAAGGTCGATTTGCCGATGAATTAGAACGTAAAATAGGCGAACCTGCTTCCAATACGCTGAGCTACCTAAAAGCCTGTGAACGAAAATGGGAACTTACGGCGGATGTATTTATATTTTCTGATTTCTCTGATCCCAAAACGTTTCTCTCACGTGCCTTTTTGAAAGGCCTTGCGAATGTGAGCGAACTTCATGTGTTGGAAACCATGCATGCCTATCACCGTCGTGTATTTCGGACACCCCGGGCGGTTCAGCTGTTCAACCGATATGCCACTTACAACGGTTCTGATCCGTATCGCGTGCCGGCCACCCTCAGCGTGATACCGCATGTGGAATATGGATTGGGTGCATTTATTCCCGACCGTGGGCTATACACTATCGTGGATGCTCTTACGGCGCTTGCCCGCCGGAACGGCGTCGTTTTCAAAACAGGGGAAAAAGTAATTTCCATAACCCTTAACGGAAATTCAGTGTCGGGTGTGGTGACGGAAAAAGAACATTACGAAGCAGATATCGTGGTGGCTAATGCGGATGCCGTTTCCGTATACCGCCATCTTTTGCACGATATCCCCGCGGAAAAGAAATGGGCGGCTCAGGAGCGCAGTACTTCGGCCTTGGTGTTTAACTGGGGCATGAAGGCTGAATTTCCGGAGTTGGACTTGCATAATATTTTCTTTTCGGAAGATTATCAAGCCGAATTTCAGGCCTTGTTCGGATCAAAAACGGTATATCATGACCCTACGGTGTACGTATTTATCAGTTCCAAACATGTCAGGTCTGACGCACCCGAGGGTTGCGAAAACTGGTTTACGATGATCAATGTTCCCGAAAACGTAGGGCAGGATTGGGATACGCTGGTGAACCGCGCCAGGGAAATCGTGATGAATAAATTGTCACGCAGGCTCGGTAAACCCTTGGCGAATCTGATTGAAACCGAACTGGTGGAAGATCCCCGCTGGATTGAACAACGGACAAGCTCCGTGAACGGTTCCCTTTACGGGCCTTCGGGCAACAGCCGTTGGGCGGCTTTCATGCGGCATACCAACCGGTCTTCACGTTACCGCGGTTTGTATTTTTGCGGGGGGAGCGTTCATCCGGGCGGTGGAATCCCGATGTGCTTATCGTCGGCAAAAATTACCGCCAACCTTATCCAAAAACACGAAAGCCGATGAAAGCCTCACGAGTTTGGTTTGTGGTTGCGGTTATTTATCTGGTGGGTATCACCGGATTTATGATTCCGTCCATGGTTTCACTTTTTGAATGGCTTATTCCCATCAATATTCTATTTGCTTTTGCCATATTGCTCTTCGGGGAAAAAAAAATGTCAGCCAGGCATTTGCAGCTTTTTGCCGTGTGTTTTCTGTTCGGTTTTTTTTATGAATTGGCAGGCACCAAAACGGGTGTGATTTTTGGGGAATATGCCTATGGTAAAAGTTTAGGAATCGCCCTGTGGGATGTACCTCTGCTTATCGGGGTAAATTGGTTTTTTATGGTGTATACTTCCCTTCATGCGGTTAGTATTTTTACATCAAATAAGTTTCTACAGGCGGCAACGGCTCCACTGCTGATGACGGTGTATGATTTTTTTCTGGAGCCTTTTGCCATAGACCATGATATGTGGAGTTGGGCAGAAGGTATTATCCCATTTCAAAATTATGTGGCCTGGTATGCAGGCGGTCTGCTGTTATGCGCTTTTACCGTTTGGACGAAGTTTCCATTGCGCAACCGTTTTGCCGCAGGGTTGTTCTGTGTTCAGGGTTTGTTTTTCCTTGTGTTATATCTGCACAGGGTTTTTATGATCCGATAAATTTGGTTATTTGTGGAACCTGTCCTTTATTTTCCGATACTTTTGTCAAACAAAATAAAGGTTGCATCCGTTACTCCGTGCATATGGCATTCATAGAAAATACATGGTATCCTGCCTGCCTTCAGGAAGAATTGGATAAGCAAAATCCGCTCAGAAAGAAAATAGTGGGGCGGGAGTTAGTCGTGTACCGCACGGAGAGCGGTAAAATCGGTGTGATTGAGGACCGCTGTTGCCACCGCAATGTTAATTTGTCGCTGGGGTATGTGAAGGGCGAACATCTGAAATGTGCTTATCACGGCTGGGAGTTTAATGAAACGGGCACCTGCGTGCATATTCCTTCTATGCCTGAGGATAAACCCATTCCGCCCGTTTGCCGGGTGGGTACTTTTCCCGTGCGGACTGATTACCGGATGGTTTGGGTGTTTATCGGTAATCCCGAATTGGCGTCCGAAAGTCAACTGCCCCCCATGCCCGAAATGGATTCGCTTCCGCGGGTGTATAACTACCATTACTTCAAAGCCGACCTGAAATTAGCGGCCGAAAGTTTGATTGATGCCTACCACATTAATCACGTACACCGAAATTCCATCGGTACATTCATGGGCAATCTTCATTCGGGACAGGTAGATTTTCATATCCAAAAGGGAGCGGACTGGCTTACTGGCGTATACGAACGGATGAATGAAGGCTCTTTTTTTGAAAAGCTTTATTTCGGCTTTACCAAAACGATCAATACGCATTTCGGATTCTGGTTTCCCCATACCTCCAAACTCGATATTCGTTTCCCTAAGCGGAACATGATTATTTACGAGCACTTTTATATGGTGGATGAGGAAACTCTATGCATGTGCCAGATTACCTTATGGAAAAATATATTTCCCACCATGCCGCGTTTTGCCCGTCGATTTATGCTCAAAAAATCGATTACCATCGTGGAAGAAGATTTAGTTTTTCTGCAAAATAGTCGCGAAGTGAAAGCGCGTACCGGAAAGCCGGATCTGCTGGTGACTCCCTCGGATGAGGTTACCTTTGAATTTACCCGGATTTGGGATCAAAACCTGAAAAAGTATGAAGGAGTTTCTGCGCAGTAGAATTCGAACCAAGCTTAAAAATTACCGGGTTCCGCTGAATGAACCCGACCAAAGCAAGCCGCTGCAACACATTGACGGCAAAAATGTAGCCGTAGTGGGCGGTGGAATAGCCGGTATATCGGCTGCAGCCAATCTGGCCGAACGGGGTTTTAAGGTTACGCTTTTTGAAAGGGAAAATTACCTGGGCGGGAAGTTGGGAGCCTGGACTTTCCAAAGCCATGGCGAAACGTTGCGCATGGAGCACGGATTTCATGCGTTTTTCAGGCAGTATTATAACCTGCTCGATTTTATGAAACGGTTGGATATTCATAAAAATCTGATTCCGATTGATGATTACGTAATTCTTTTCGGGAAAGGGGAGAAGCAAGGGTTTAAAGAATTAGATCCCACGCCAGGTTTCAATGTGCTTGATTTGAGAAAGCACGGAGTTTTCGGATGGAGTACCCTGCTGAGTCCGCTCAGCATGCCTTTCCTTCACCTGCTTCGTTTTGATGCCGGGAAAACGTTTCGGAAGTTCGACGGTGAAAGTTTTGAAACGTATGCCCGGCGCACGCTTATGCCCCGAAAAATGAGGCTTGTATTCAATTCTTTTGCGCGGGCTTTTTTCAGTGAACCCCATAAGATGAGTATGGCGGAACTCATCAAAGGTTTTCACTTTTATTTTTTGAGCAACGAGGATGGATTGTTATATGACGTGCTGAATGATGATTTTTACCTCACTTTTCTGAAACCTTGTGAAGACCATCTGAAAAAGCACGGAACCGAAATTAAATTGAACCAGGCCGTGCATGCCATAGAGCGCTCCGGAAATCAATTTTTGGTGCAGAATGAGGTGTTTGATTATGTGGTGTTATGCACAGATGTGAAGCACATCAAACAGGTGTTGGGCAACTCGGATTATTTGCGTCAATTTTCCGATTTTTCAAGATCGCTTGAAACGCTTAAGCAGAGCGACCGCTATGCGGTGCTTCGGGTATGGACCGACCGCTTTGAAACGGATCAACTTCCTTTTTTCGTGTTTACCGACCGTTTGAAAGCCTTGGACTCCATCACGTTATATCACAGGATGGAGAACACCTCTGCGGAATGGAGCCGAAAAAACAACGGGGGTATTTTTGAATTGCACAGTTACGCCCTGCCCGAAGGGCTGACCGATGAGGATGAAATAAAGCAGACTTTACTGCAGGAGTTATACCATTATTTGCCTGAATTGGAAGGAATGAGGATAAAGCACGAGCATTTCCAGCACAGGCATGATTTTCCGGCTTTTCATACGGGACTATATGCGTTACGACCGACGGTGAAGACGGAAGTTCCCGGTCTTTTTTTGGCGGGAGATTGGGTAAAACAGGATAACTGCACTATGCTGATGGAAGCCGCCTACACCTCGGGAGCAACGGCGGCCAATCATATTTTTGCGGAGGAAGGCCTTCGTGCCAATCTGTTATATTCCGTTCCCCAGAAGGGCATTTTTGCGTAGATGTAAACGAAAAAAATAATTTGATTAACGCTATGTGGCTTGCTTTTAACTGCTTGATTAGGGGTGCGGTTTTTGGTCATTAGTGGTAGAATTACAAAGGAAAACAACCAAGAACCACGATTAAAAGTCAAAACATAAGGATAAAGCAGGAAACATAAAGGACTTGCTTTCCTTATCGGACAATTCTATTGTCCCTAAAAAAAAACCAAACAATATTTACTGCTCCAGTGAACCTGAAAGTGCAAATTGTACCAGATTGGCTCCCATTTTGAGTGCCTGTTGTCGTTTTTCTTCGCTGTCCCGGTGTACGTCGGGATCTTCCCAACCGTCGCCGAGGTCGGTTTCGTGAGAATAAAAAACCACCATGCGCCCTTGATAAAAGAGCCCGTACCCTTGTGCCTGCTTCCCTTCGTGCTCATGAATTTTCGGTAACCCGCCGGGGAAAGCAAATTTCTGCCGGTAAACGGGGTGATTGGCCGGCAGGAGGGTGAGTTCAGACTCCGGAAATACTTTTTTCAGTTCGGGCCGGATGAACTTATCCATTCCGTAATTATCATCGATGTGGAGAAATCCGCCGGAAATCAGATAGGTGCGTAGATTTTCCGCGTCAGAGGAGGAAAAAATAACGTTTCCGTGCCCCGTCATGTGGATGAACGGATAATTAAATAATTCGGGACTTCCTACGGCAACCACGTCGGGCTCCGGATGAATCGCCGTGCGCAGTTGCGCATTGCAAAATTTGATGAGGTTGGGCAATGCCGTCGGATTCGCGTACCAATCGCCCCCGCCGGAATACTTAAGCACCGCGAATTTGTAGTGCTGTGCACTTAGAGACGATGCATTCAAAAATAGAAAAAGGCAAAAGAGAAAAATAAGTTGACATGCTTTTTTCATATGCAGTGCAGTTGATGCGTAAAAGTAACGCAAAATCGTCCATGGACTTGCGCTTAGGCATAAACTTTCCTTTACTTTGCGTGGTGAAGAATAAACAGTTTTTCGGTCAGGGGTTTATTTTTTTTCTTGGTTTTATGCTTTTGTTGAGCAGTTGCGGGTACGTGGAGATGTACACCAAGCCCGTAGTCAACAGTGATTCTTCGTACGTATATGTACGCACAGGCCAAGATTACACCGACTTTTTGGACAGTCTCGGAAAAACGGGTATGATCAATCCGTACAGCCATTTTCGCAGGGCTGCCAAAGTATATGGTTACAAAGATTTGTTCAAGCCGGGACGGTATAAATTGAAAAAAGGAATGACGGCCGTTGAGGCGTTAAAACACCTTCGCTCGGGTAAGAGGGAGCCGGTCACATTTTCATTTCATTATCTGCGTACTCCCGAATCGTTGGCTGCAAAAGTGGCTTCCAAACTGGAGCCGGATTCAGCCCGTGTAATGCGCCTGCTTTCGGATTCCTTATTTACGCGAAAAGAATTCGGGCTATCGCCTGTTCAGGCTTCCGTTATATTTATCCCGAATACGTATGAAATTCATTGGCATGTTTCTGCGGAGGATTTTTGCCGGCGCATGAAAAAGGAATATGACACTTTTTGGAATACAGAGAGAAAAAAGAAAGCGGATGCCATAGGTCTTTCGCCGGTTCAGGTGAGTATACTTGCCTCCTTGGTGCAGGCGGAACAGAGCCGCGTTTCGTCTGAATGGCCCGTGATAGCCGGCCTTTATCTGAACCGCCTGAAGAAGGGAATGTTGCTGCAAAGTGATCCCACGGTAGTTTTCGCCCACCGCGATTTCAGCCTCAAGCGGGTGCTTTTGCGTCATTTGGAAATTGACTCGCCCTTCAATACCTACAAATATTCGGGATTACCCCCCGGGCCCATCAACATGCCCGAACCCTCCGTAATTGATGCGGTACTTAATGCAGCAAAACACGATTACTTATTTATGTGCGCTAAGGAAGATCTTTCCGGCAGGCACAGCTTTGCAGCCACTTTAGCGCAGCATAATCGGAATGCGGCAGCTTATCAGCGGGCTCTTAATAGAAACGGTATTCGCTGACTTCACACCATCAATCAGGCAGTTTTTTTATCTTCCTCCGGGTGATCTTACGGCTCCTCCGGAGCGGGATGGTTGCTGCATAGGTCTGGACGGGCTTCTTGGGGGTGCTGAAGGCCTCGACGGTTGATAATTTCTGCCTCTGTCGGGTTGTGTTGCCGGCCTGGAAGGCTGATATCCCGGTTTTCTGCCGGGCTCCGCGTGGGGTTTCACCGAGGGTCTTTCCTGCCCCGAGGGCCTGACCGACGGATTCGTTCTTGCCGGATTGGTAGATGGTTTTGCGTCTGTGCGGGATGGCACTTTTCCATCCGCCGGTTTGCCTGTTTCTTTGCCTCCATTGACCGGTTTTGCTGAAGGATTCGGTTTAACCGTTACATCCGGATTGGGCTTGGGGTTTTGGTAACTCACGTCGTATTTACCCGCCAGTTTGTTTTGGGTGAATGTGGTGGAGGTCTGCTTGTTTTTCATGTACCAACCCATGTTGGGGTGAAAATAACATTGGGGAG
>CAYYRB010000017.1:0-43532 GCA_964473995.1 uncultured Candidatus Competibacteraceae bacterium
TTGGCCGCGCCCGGCTTGAAAAAAGAAGATTTTAAAGTGAAGTTGGATCACCATGTGCTCACCATTTCTTCAGAAAAGAGTGCAGAAAAGGAGGAAAAGCGGGAGAATGGAAATTATGCCCGGCGAGAGTTTAACTATTCTTCTTTTCTCAGATCATTTACGCTTCCTGAGGAAAGTGTGGAAGACGGACAAATTGATGCAAAATACCATGACGGCATCCTCAAAATAACGATACCCAAAAAACCGGTTCCTGCTTCCGAGCGGGCCAGAACCATCCAGATTCATTGATGTTTGTTTTTTTCTTTTGTTTGTTTAGCCCGCGAAAGCGGGTTTTTTTTGCTTCTGCCGTTTCTTTTTAGGGTGAGCGGCGTAGTTCGGTGAATGAATCAAATGAAATGGATTAATCCCCAAGCCGTAAAAATACCTTAAAATAAAAAAGCCCCGACTTTCGGGGCTTTTTTGTAATGCTTTTAGCTACTAGAGCGCATTTAGGAACGTGGCCAATTTGCTTTTCAAATTGGAGGCCTTGTTTTTATGTATGATGCTCTTTTTGGCCAACTTATCCAGCATCGCAGTTAAGATAGGCAACATGGGTGATCCCTCTTCTTTACTTTTTGCCGAGCGGAAACGCTTCATGTAAGTGCGGGCTGTTTTGTGGTAATACCGATTGCGCGCACGTTTTGCTTCGTTTGATCTTACTCTTTTGAGTGCTGACTTGTGATTTGCCATAGTCTCTTATTTGTAGAATACCCAGGTATTCTGTTTAATTTTTGTAGCCCATAGGGGAATCGAACCCCTGTTTCAAGAATGAAAATCTTGCGTCCTAACCCCTAGACGAATGGGCCGTTTTTCTTATTTCGGGCTGCAAATGTAAGGTACATTTTGTAATCTCCAAAAAAATCTTCAAAAAAAGAGCATCACCAAACCTTTAGCATCATTTTTATGGGGTTTGATCGGTTGTTGAAAGGTGATTTCATGCGGCAATTCCCAAAAATGGGTTAATTGTGGTTACTTTGTACCGCAATTTCGTGCCGTTTTATGGTTTCATTTCTTCCCTTTAAGGCCATTTTACCCTCTCGGGAAAAAGCATCAGAGGTGGTTACGCGGCCTTTTGATTCCTACACGGCCGAAGAAATAAAAGAAGTACTTACCCGCCATCCGTTCAGTTTTTTGCATGTGATAGTACCCGTAGCCGACGAACTGGAAAATCGCCGACTTTCCCGAGAGGAAAGGCTTATGCTGGGCAAAAAGGAGTTGGAGCATCTGCTCCTGGAGGGAGCTTTAACGCGTCTGTCAAATTCGGCTTATTATGTGTATCGGCAAACTGCACCCACGGGAGAAAGTTATCTCGGCATTATGGGCGCTGCCTCCATTTATGATTATCTCCAAGGGCGCATCAAAAAACACGAAGCCACCCTGGAGTATAAGGAACTGGTGCTAAAGGAATACCTTGAGGTGATTGATATTCATGCGGAGCCGGTTTACCTCACCATGCCGGACAATCCGGAATTATCGGCGATTTTATCCGACGTTTCACGGTCAGCCCCTCAACTTTCAATAACCCTGCAGGGAAAAATACATGAAATTTGGACGGTTGATGATCCTGTATCAGTGCAACGTATTCAGTCCATTTTTTTAGAAACCCCTGCCTTGTATATTGCCGACGGACATCACCGTTGCGCCTCCTCTGCTTTATATGGAACAGAAAAGCAACTGGCCGATTCACACCATAAAGGTTCTGAGGCATATACGGGTTTTCTTTCCGTGGTTATTCCGGAGTCAGGAACCCGATTGTTTGAGTTTTCAAGGTTGGTAAGGGATTTGGGGCCATTGACCTCAGCGCAATTTTTGATGCAGTTGTCATCTGCCTTTCATGTGGAGGAGGTGGAGAAATCGGCTCTTGTTCCGCGTGAAGTTCATGAGTTTGGTCTTTATCTTGAAGGTAAATCTTTCCGTCTCCGACTTCGCGAAATACCCGCGAGTGGTTCTGCTTTGGATAGTTTGGATCCTGAAATTTTGAATCGAACCGTATTCGCACCCATTTTGCACATCTCGGATCTTAGAAAGGATAAACGCGTAAAATTTGTAGGTGGAAAAGTAGATGTGGATTACCTCGTTTCCTGTGTGGATTCGGGTCGTTTTAAGGCGGCTTTCCTTTCTTTCCCCGTGCCCTTTTCCCAATTCAAGGCCGTGGCCGATGCGGGGCTGGTAATGCCCCCGAAGAGTACCTGGTTTGAACCCAAATTCCCGAGCGCTTTGGTTATTTATCCGTTACATGAACGATGAGTATTGCCGAAAATATCCGACTCCTGACTGCTGAATTGAGGGGTGGCCCGAAATTGATTGCGGTTTCCAAAACCAAACCGATATCCGCGCTTTTAGAGGCTTACGAAGCGGGGCAGAAAGTATTCGGGGAAAATAAAGTTCAGGAACTTTGTCAAAAATACGAGGAGCTTCCCAAAGACATTGAGTGGCACATGATCGGTCATCTGCAGACCAACAAGGTAAAGTACCTGGCTCCTTTTGTGTACATGATTCACGGGGTGGACAGTCTGAAATTGGCCGATGAAATCAATAGGCAGGCCATTAAAAACGGACGATCTATCCGTTGCCTGTTTCAAATGCACATTGCGAAGGAATCCACCAAATTTGGGTTTGCTCCCGATGAACTGCTGACTCTTTTTCGCAGCGGAGGGATTCCTGCGTATCCGGGAATTATCTGGTGCGGGGTGATGGGCATGGCCACTTTTACGGAGGATACGGAACAGGTTCGTGCCGAGTTTCATCAGCTTTCTCAATTTTTCGCCATTCTTAAAAAGGAATTTTTTGCCGAGTCAGTCGATTTTTGTGAAATCAGCATGGGCATGAGCGGCGACTGGCCCATCGCGGTGGAGGAAGGAAGTACGCTTGTTCGGATAGGAAGCGCTATCTTTGGGGAAAGGTAAGCATGATTCCATTCAGATATGTTCTCGTTCTCTTTCTTTTAATGCCTCTGTCCGGCTTGGCGCAAAATCGCTTTGTGGCTTTTGACCCTCCCGGAAAAAAGCGGATTTATTTTTCGGTAGGCGATGAAATTAGGTTGCGCTTTGAAGGGGAAAAATCCTTCACTCCATGGATAATCACCTCGGTTACCGATTCGGGATTTGTAGTGGAAGGGCGCCATTTTGTGAAGCCCGAACGTGTCACGGGCATTAAAGTATATCCGCGTAGACCGGTTCGGATGTTGAAACGGTTGCTGCTATACGGCGGCGCCGGGCTTCCTTTGCTTATGGTGGCCAATTATGCGTTGAATCCCTCTGATTCACGCATTTTTATTCCCACGGTGGCGGGCATTTCGGGAGGGATGCTTACGACCTGGCTTATTCTAAAATCGTTTGATTGGGCGGGAATGAAATACAAAGTGTCCGCCGAGCGTCCGTTGAAAATGCTCATTTTGGATATAAGCGCTCCTGCTCCCTGATCCATTCTTGATTTCTTAGAAATCGTAGCGTTGCCTGAACGGTGGGTGCCGGAATCTCCTCCATGGGCACGTGTCCCGCTTGGTCAAACACAATTAAATCGGAGTTTGGTATCAACGCATGAAGTTCTTCTCCCGTTTTCAGTGGAATCCAACGGTCTTCCCTTCCCCATATAATCAGCGTGGGACAGGAAATGCTGCTGATTCGGTCGGCATTGGGTAATCCGGTCTGAGAAAGTCTTTTTACCGTTGCTTCCCTATTTCCTGCACGGCGCATCAGATAATAGTATCGGTCTACCTGCTCGTCCGTTATTTTTTCCGTATCAAAAAACACCTGTTCCATATTCATACGAAATAAAAAACGGGGTGTGAACCGGCTCAGTATTTTGGCCGTTCCCGGCGATTCAAGCACGTTAAAAATCAATGGTTTTTTTCCGTCGGAAAAACGTTTGCTGCCCACCGCGTCAATCAGGACCATGCCCAATATCCGCATCGGTTGTTGCAAGGCCATCTTCCAGCATACGCCTCCTCCCATGGAGTTTCCCGCAACATAAAATCGGTCAATATCCAAGGAATCGGCGAGGCTGAAGAGTAGCGAGGCATAGTCGTCCATACTATACTTCTCCGATGGTGTGGGGCCGGTAAGTCCGTGTCCCGGCAAATCCATGGAAACCGTGGTGAAATAACGGCTCAGTGAGTCTTCCCAGGCACCCCAGGTATGCAGGGATGAAAAACTGCCGTGAATCAGGAAAAGAGGCGTTCCGCTTCCTTTTATGCGGATGTGCAGACGGGCATCCTGCACCTGCACGTACTTCGACTCCTCTGAAAAATAATGCGCTTCCAATTTTTCGGGCGGAATTTCGCTGCGGTACAGTAAACATCCGGAAACTCCCGCCAAACCGAGAGGAATTGCGGTAAGCCAAGTCATGAATCTTCCTAAACGGTTTTTCATGTGGCTAATTTAGGGAATCCGAGGTCCTGTTTTACCGGGTATGCCAAGTTTTGTCGCCCCATACCGGCAAATGCATTATCTTTGGGCATATTCAATTACATTTCAATTTTGACATTCGACGACTTTAAACTGCATCCGGCCATCATGGAAGGGCTGGATTCCATGGGGTATAAAAGCCCTACACCCATTCAACAGCAGGCTATTCCCCTAATATTGGAAAATCATGATTTGATTGCCTGTGCTCAGACGGGGACCGGAAAAACGGCCGCTTACATTCTTCCCGTATTGCATAAAATTCTCCAATCTCCCGTGCGCGGATTGAATACATTAATCGTTGCGCCCACCCGGGAATTGGCGGTTCAGATAGATCAGCAGATAGAAGGTTTTTCCTATTTTGAAAACATCAGTTCCATTGCCGTATATGGCGGGGGCGACGGCGTAACCTGGGAACTTCAGAAACGGGCACTCACGCAGGGTGCCGATGTGATTATTGCCACTCCGGGCCGTCTGATTGCCCAATTGGGTTCGGGTGCCATCAAACTCGATCAAATCAGGCATTTGATTTTAGACGAGGCAGACCGTATGCTGGATATGGGCTTTTACGATGATATCGTGAAAATAATTTCCCATCTTCCCAAAGAGAGGCAAACGTTGCTTTTCAGTGCCACTATGCCCCCTAAAATCAGGGATCTGGCCAAGCGGATTCTTCATGAACCGAAAGAAATAACCATCGCTTTATCCAAACCCGCGGAAGGCATTCTTCAGCAGGCCTATTCGGTTTATGATACCCAAAAGGAAAAGCTGTTGGAGGGAATTCTGGAAAATCCCGACTATGTGTCCGTCATCATTTTTGCCTCCACCAAAGAGAATGTGAAAAAACTCGGACAGTTGCTTCACCGCAAGGGGTATTCGGTAAAGGCATTCAGTTCTGATTTGGAACAGGTGGAACGGGAAAAAATCATGAACGAATTTAAGAACCGGCAATTGCGTATTCTGGTTGGAACGGATATCCTGTCCCGCGGGATAGACGTAGAAGGGGTAAGTTTGGTGGTGAACTACGATTCCCCACCCGACCCCGAAGATTATGTGCATCGAATAGGGCGTACGGCCCGTGCCGCAACACGCGGTACCGCCATTACGTTTATCAATCCGGCAGATCAGTACAAATTTGCACGTATTGAAAAACTGATTGAAAAAGAAGTTCCCAAATTGCCTCTTCCCGAAGTACTGGGTGAAGGGCCGGAGTATAATCCCACGAAATCTTCTGGCGGCGGCGACAGAAATAAATTCAACAGAAATAAACGCAAGCCCTTCCGCAGGGAAGGAAATCCGGGAGCCGGAAGAAATCAGGCCAGAAACTGAAGTGCGGCCAAATGGCGGTAAAGCCCGTCAGGATTGGCCATCAGTTCGGTATGTGTTCCAAATTCTTTGATTTCTCCTTTATCTAAAACTAAAATTTTATTGCAGTCGCGGATGGTAGAAAAGCGATGGGCGATGACGAATGATGTACGGTTTTTCATGAGCTCTTCCAAGGCGCTCTGAACGGCCCGTTCGCTTTCACTGTCTAATGAGGACGTGGCTTCATCCAGAATAAGAATGGCCGGATTGCGCAGAACGGCACGGGCAATGGCCACGCGTTGTCTTTGGCCTCCGGAAAGCTTGGTGCCCCGTTCGCCTACCGTGGTATCATATCCTTTGGGAAATTGCATGATGAATTCGTGTGCATGAGCGCGTACTGCCGCATCTTTTACTTCCTCTTCAGTGGCATCGGGTTTGCCCTGCCGTATATTATCGGCAATACTTCCCCCAAATAATACGATATCTTGAGGAACTACCGCCAGATGGGACCTGTAGCCATGCAGCGGATAGCTTTCCGCAGGAAGTCCATCCACGAGAATTTCACCCGAATCGGGTTTGTAAAAACGGAGCAGGAGGGAGGTGAGCGTAGTTTTACCGGCGCCGCTGGGCCCCACGATGGCAACCCTATCGCCCGGCATGGCGCAGAAGGTGAGGTTGCGCAGAATCGTTTTTTCTTTGGCCTGGGGATAGGCGAATTGGACCGCATGGAAATCAACCCTGCCCTGAAAACGGGGTATTTCCACCTGTTCCATATTTTCTTCTTTCTCTTCCAAAATGCCCAGTACATTTTCTGTGGCACCCACCGCACGCTGTATGGCACTCCAGGTTTCCGCCAGTCCACCAACCGAAGCGGCCATTAACACGGAAAGAAAAAAGAACTTAAACAGATCTCCGTTTCGAATTTCGCCCAGACCCACGAGGTAGGCACCAAACCAGATGACTGCCGTAACAGACCCGAACAAAAAGATGACCACGAAAGTGGCAAACAAAGCTCTGTAGCCCGCATTTTTGAGTCCGATGGCCGCTATTTCATCGGTTTTTTTGCGGTACCGCGTAATTTCAAAAAGCTCTACGGTAAAGGCTTTTACCGTGGCTATTCCCTGAAGAGTTTCTTCCACGATGGTATTACTTTCTGCCACGGCTTGTTGGGCGGCCTTGGAAAGCTTCCTCACCAATCGTCCGAAAAAAATCCCGAAAACGGCCATCACGGGCAGCGTGGCTACCATAAAAATCACGAGTTGCCATGATGTAAATGCCAGTAAAATCAAACTGCCGAATATGGTAACCACCTCCCTGATAAATTCCGCTACAATGGTGGTGAGGGTATCTTTTACGGTGGAAATATCGGCTGAAATACGGCTGTTGAGCTCCCCAACCCGTTTATCCGAAAAATAAGCCATGGGAAGCTTAATCAGGCGTTCATAAACATCCTTGCGGATTTGGGCAATTGCATTTTCGGTTACCTGCGCAAACAGGGTGACGCGAAAATAGGATGCGACGGCCTGAATGAGTAAAATGCCCACCATGATGATGGAGATTTCCCTCACTTTTTCGCTGATGTTGGAAGACTGCACATCAATCAGATCACCCATGTAGTTGAAGATGGCCAGGGTGCTGACTCCGCTGAATATCAAAAAAATGAGTCCGGCGATAAAACGGTATTTGAAGGGCGCGATGTATCGGTATAAACCCAGCGCTTTTTTGAGGGATTCCCCCGTGACTTTTTTCTTTTTTTCTTCTTCCATGCAGAGAGGCTGAAGGCACAAAGGTAGAAGTTTCCCGTGGCCTTGTTTTTCTTTTCTTGTTCGAGATGGCGAAATGAAGATATCCCGGTGAAAAAAAACTTTTTTTTCACCGATTTTGCCTCCCTTGCGGGTTTACTTTCGTATAACAGAAAATAATGTCGGCAAGTAAGGACATAAAAGCGTTGATTCATCTGCTGGATGATGAGGATCGGGAGATTTATCGCATGGTGCGCGAAAAATTGATTGAATTGGGTATGATTGCCGTTCCCGATTTGGAGTCGGCTTGGGAAGAATCTTTCAATCCCCTGCTTCAACAGCGGATCGAAGATATCGTACAAAAAATACAGTTTTCAGATGTGGCCCGGGCCCTCAGCGCATGGCATTCTGCAGAGTCAAAGAATCTGCTCGACGGTTGGCTCATCCTGTCCCGGTATCAATTTCCCGATTTGGATGAAAAACGGATACTCAGTCAGCTTGGTCAAATCAGAAAGGATGCCTGGATTGAAATCAATGACGACCAAACGGCACTGGAAAAGGTAAAGGTGCTCAACCAGATTATTTTCGCCATGCACGGATATGGAGCCCATTCAACGAATTACCATGCACCGGGAAATTATTTTTTGAACAACATAGTTGAGTCCAGGAGAGGTAACGCGGTTTCTCTCTCAGCCCTTTATCTGGTTATTTCCCGTTGGTTGAATATGCCTATTTACGGAGTTAATTTACCCGGTCATTTTATTTTGGCATACAAAGATGAAGGCAGCATGAGCCTGCTGTTAAATTTGAAGGATGAAGAACGGGTTTTGTTTTATCTGAACCCATTGAATCAGGGTGCGGTGTTCAGTCGCCGTGAAATTGATGTTTACCTGAAAAGGATGAGACTGGAACCGGAAGCTTCTTATTATGCTCCCTGCGGAGATGAGGAAGTGCTGGCCGTGATGCTTGAGAACTTGGTCAAGGCTTACCGGAATGAGGGCCGGGTTGAAAAAGCCTTTGAGTTGGAGGAGTTGCTCGGGATACTCCGTGGTTGATTTTAACCCTTTGTTTTGCAGGAAATTGAATCGTGATTTTGGGAAACAGGCAGAGATAGTTGTATTTTGGCTTTGTTACCCCTAACTTTGCCCGTTGTTTTCAAATAAAATTGAGATGGAAGGGGCTGAAGCAATAATGGTAAGCTTACACTCGAAAATCGAGAAGCTTATTTTGCTTCATAAATCGGCAAATTTCGAGGTGCTCAGGCTCTCGGCAGAAAACGAAAACCTGAAGTCGGAGATCGGTAATTTGGAGCAGCAGGTATCAGAATTACAACATCAAATAAAAAACACGCAGTTGACCGAAATGGTTAAAAGTAGCGGGTTTGAGAAAGATGAGCTTAAATTGAGACTGGATGCCATGATCAGTGAAATTGACAAATGTCTGACCATTTTAAATCAGTAAAGCGTTGAGTGAAAAATTATCCATACGCATACAGATAGGTGGTCGCCAATATCCGCTGAGCATAGCACCGGAAAAGGAAGAAATCATCCGCAAGGCGGCAAAATTGATTAACGAACGAATGAAAAGTTATCAGGAAAATTTTGCCGTTCAAGATACGCAGGATCTGCTTTCCATGAGTGCCCTCGAACTGGGAGTGAAGCTCATGGAAGCCGAAAAGCAGTCCTCCTCAAATTCTCTCCCGGAGTTGGAAAAGCAACTCTCGGAGGCGGAACAATTCATTTCTTCCTATCTCAACGCCTTGTCTTGATCATCCCCTCTTTTTTTCGATTCGCTGCACAAAACGAAAAAAGAAAATGGATTTACTGATTATTTTGCCCGTTGTCGCTCTCTTGGCCGGCTTGGGTGTCGGCTTCTTCGGAGCCCAGTTTTTGATTAAAAAACTAAACAGGGAAAAAGCGGAGAGTATTCTTCGGGATGCCGAGGCGGAAGCCGAGGTGATCAAAAAGGATAAAATCCTTCAGGCAAAGGAAAAATTCCTTCAGCTGAAAGGGGAACATGAAAAGGCCGTAAATGAACGAAACAAAGCACTGGCCGAAGCGGAAAACAGAATTAAGCAAAAAGAGCAGTCATTGAACCAAAAGGTAGAGAATACCAATCGACTTACGACTGATTTGGAAAAGAAAATTTCCAAGGCGGATATGCAGGCCGAGTTATTGGAGAAGAAGCGGGAAGATCTGGAGAAGCTCCATCGGCAGCAGGTTCAGCAGTTAGAAACCATTGCAGGCCTCACCGCCGATGAAGCTAAAAGTCAACTGGTGGAGGCCTTGAAAGCAGAAGCAAAAACGGAGGCCATGGGATCTATTCAAACTATGGTGGAGGAAGCTAAAATTTCTGCCAATAAGGAAGCGAAACGCATCATTCTGCAAACCATTCAACGGGTGGGTACCGAAACGGCCATTGAGAATGCGATCACCGTATTTAATTTGGACAGTGACGAGGTAAAGGGTAGAATCATCGGAAGGGAAGGACGAAATATACGTGCCCTGGAAGCCGCCACCGGAGTAGAAATTATTATAGACGATACCCCGGAAGCCATCGTACTCAGTTGCTTCGATCCCGTACGCCGTGAAATCGCCCGATTGGCCCTTCATCAGCTGGTTACCGATGGTCGGATTCACCCTGCCCGCATTGAGGAAGTGGTGGAAAAGGTGAAAAAGCAGATTGATGAGGAAGTGGTGGAAATCGGTAAACGTACCTGCATCGATTTAGGCATCCACGGTCTTCATCCGGAATTGATTAAGTATGTAGGACGTATGCGCTACCGTTCTTCTTACGGGCAAAATCTCCTCCAGCACTCCCGTGAGGTCGCAAACCTTTGTGGAATCATGGCTGCGGAAATGGGCTTGAATCCTAAATTGGCCAAGCGCGCCGGTCTGTTGCACGATATCGGCAAGGTGCCCGAAGGTGAAACGGAACTTCCGCACGCCATCTTCGGTATGAAACTTGCTGAAAAATTCAAAGAGAACCCAGAGGTTTGCAACGCCATCGGAGCTCACCATGATGAGGTGGAAATGACATCTCTACTTGCTCCCATCGTTCAGGTTTGCGATGCCATTTCCGGTGCTCGTCCCGGTGCTCGCCGTGAAATGACCGAGCAATATATCCGCCGCATTAAAGATCTGGAAGGACTGGCACAAAGCTTCCCGGGGGTGATGAAAAGTTATGCCATTCAGGCGGGTAGGGAATTGCGCGTCATGGTGGAAAGCGAAAAAGTGTCCGATGCCCAGGCCGATGCCCTTTCTTTCGAAATATCCCAACGTATACAAAACGAAATGACTTATCCGGGACAGGTGAAAGTGACCGTGATCCGTGAAAAACGGTCAGTCGCTTATGCCCGATAATTTGTGTCAATGAAGAATCGGATCCGTGCATACAGGAATTCCGAATTTTTAAAGAATTCATTGATTACCGTTTCGGGAACCGTGGCAGCTCAGTTTATTGTGCTGCTCGCCCAGCCGATATTGCGCCGGATGTATTCTGCCGAAGATTTCGGTTTGATGTCTGTTTTCCTTTCTCTTGTAGGAATTCCCGTGGTGGTGGCCGGTTTACGATACGAATTGGCCGTTATGCTTCCACGTTCGCAAAAGGAAGCCGATAACCTTACGGCAGCTACTTTTTTTATCCATCTCTTTTTTTCATTAGCGGTGGGAGTGGGGGTATGGCTTTTTGCTGATGTTCTGTTGATGCAGCTTAATGTGGGTGAACGTTTTAGGTCATGGTTGCCGGCGGTAGGTCCTGCCATTTTTTTTTATGCCAATTTCACGCTTATGAATCAGTGGCTGGTGCGTCGGAAGCATTTTGGTGCGGTTAACTGGCTCAAGTTAACAAGGCGGTCATCGGAAACCGTCGCACAGATAGTTTTTCGTGGATTTACCCAATTCCCGGGCTTGCTTTGGGGTGAATTGGCAGGGCGTCTGCTATTCAATGGTTTGGGTATTTATTTTTTAATCCGCAATGGATTTTCTTTTCGGTTCCTCCGCATGAAATCGGCCTTACGTCTGCTCAAAGAGTATTCCCGTTTTCCCAAGTACAGTTTTTTGCCTACGCTGCTCAATTCGGCCGGGCTGCTGCTTCCGCCCATATTATTCAACCGGCTTTTCGGTACGGAGCAAACCGGCTATTTTGATTTGACGCTTCAGGTATTGGCCGTACCCGTCATGTTTGTGGTCAATTCGCTGGGAACGGTAATCAACCAGCAATTGGCAGAGGCTTACCGGAACCGGGAGTCGGTAAAAAACAAGGTGTACCGGATTATGAAAAATCTGCTTGCGCCTGCCCTATTATTCGTGATTTTCTTTATGTTATTCTCTCCTTATCTGTTTGGTGTTCTTTTTGGCGCTGCCTATTCGGTTTCAGGGGATTTTGCCAGGGTGTTGGCCATTGCCTTCGGCTTCCGCATTCTCGTATTTCCGTTTACTGTTGTTTTTGCCGCATTGGATCGGATCCGGGAGGGCAGCCTGATCCAGTTTATCCACTTTATCGGGATATTTTTATTTATGTTTTTTGAAACTGATGAAGCGTTCCACTGGCTTATCGGGTATTCTTTGTTGGAATTGACGGTTACCGGCATTTACCTGTTTCTCATCCTCAGGGGTATTCATCGATATGAATATTCTTTAAAAATTCCCTAACTTGCATTTTTAATTTTGGCGGGTAAAGGGTTAAATTTGATTAGTAAAGGGGTAAATATTAGGTGTTACTGTCTTTTGTTTTTTACCCTGTTCTTAACTGAATGGGATACCTCTCTTTTTGCCCAAAAAATATGGAATTATTACGGAGAGCCTGAAAAGAGTATGACGGTTTCGGGAATTGTGAAAGGGGATGTTGGACCTATTACATCCGGTGTGGTAAAAATCTTTAGAAACGGTGAATTTTATCATGAGGTTTTTTTGGGACCTGGTGGACGTTACGATGTTGATTTACCGTTCGGTGATGAATACGAGATGGAGTTTTCAGTGCCCGGTTGTGTTACCAAAAGAATACAGGTGGAAACCAACGTGGAAAAAGGAACGGAAGATACTTTTGATGAACCTCTTTCTTTTAACATGGCCCTGCCTAAAGCTACGGGCGGTCCTTTGGATGAGGCTTATGAAAAGCCGGTCAGCCGGTTGTTTTTTAACCGATCCACCGAGGTGTTTGAGCGTGATATAGTGACGGAAAAAGTTTTTAAGGATTATTTAGCGGTTAAACAGGTTGAGCAAAAACGTTGGATGGAAGAACAAAAGGAATTGGCGGAAAAGGCCAAAGAAGAAGCTAAGCTCGCTTTGGCTCTTGAAAGAGAAAAGACGAAAGGATCCACAACCGAAAAAGGACAACGGGATTATGATAGCCGGACCCGCATTGAACTTGAATTTTTGGAGAAACAAAAACAGGAACAGCAAAAGGCCTTGAATAAATTAAGACAAAAGGAAGTGGCCGACAGTATTTTTCTTTCACAGGAGGCTGAACGACTTAAAAAGGAGGCCGAGCGGAAGGAAGCGGAACGATTGGTCAATGAAAAAGCGGATGATGAACTTTGGCGTAAACTCAATGACAAGACGGCCGAAATGGAAGCCAAAAGGAAGCGCGAAATGGCCGACAGTTTATTTATAGCCAACCAGGAGCAAACCCTTGCTGCATCTTCAAAAGGAACCGTGGGAGGCGGGAAAGGGGCTTATTACACCGTAAATCTGGCTCCTGCAGAAAGATATATTGATGTCAGTGCCGTGGATCGAAATAACAATTGGCAGCTCAAAATCAAACGGCAACGCGAAGAACTTATCCTGCGTAAAAATATGCGCAAGGCCGAGAAGGAAAGAATCCAAAAGGCGGATCTCAAGTACCAGTCAGATCTGATGCGCCTGAAAGCGGAAGCTGAGCAGCGGCGGCTGGAAAGGGTCAAAAAAGACAAAGATGCCCAGGATGCGGCAGATACCATCAGAAAGCAGCGTGTGCAGGAATCGCTTAATAAAAAAGTGGTTACTCTGGTGGCATATTCCACCAAGGATAACAAGAATGCGAAATACTACGGATATGTAAATTTTGGCGACGGGAGAGGTCCATTGGAACTCACCGAATCCGAATATCGGGCTTACGCCGCCAAATACAATCAGATTTATAACAAGGAGCCATAAAAAATTCTGTGTGGAGTGAAAAAAGATATTGCTTTTCCTGAGGTGAAGAATGTAGCTATCGCAATAGCAAAGGAAGATTCGGAAGAATCGATTTGGTCTGTTTTTTTGATTAATCTGAATCCATTTCCGCTCAAAAGTGTGTTTATCAGCAGCAGGGGGTACGGGGAAATTCAGGCTGAAGCAAGGGAAACGTCAAAACTGCGTTGGTTTTTCGAAGAAATAAGACCAAATGAAGCCGTACGGGTGGAAGCCATCGTGGAAGATGTGTTTGGTTTGCACAATGAATACTGGGTCAGCTATTTTGTGGGCGGACAGGTATATGACAAACGCTTTGTATTTTTAGCAGAAAGCATTAAGGAATCAAATTTTACTTCCATCCCGATTCTTAAAGTCCGCGGGGTGATGATTTCGTAAATTTCAAGCAGAGACGGACTTCGTAAAAACAAAAAAGCCCCGTTAAGGGGCTTTTTAGATTATTTTGATTCAGATTCAGTTGTTGATTTGGTGTACACTTTAAATTCAACCCTGCGGTTTTTTCTACGTCCCTGCGGATTATCGGATCCGTCGGGATTTATGTTAGGTTCTGCCGGTTTGCTGAAGCTGTAGTAGTTGTAAGTTACCCTGTCTTTCGAAATTCCATTTGATAATAACCACTTGTGAGCCGTTTTTGCCCTCTGCAGGGAGAGCTGGAGGTTATAATTGTAAGGACCCATGGCATCGGTATGTCCACTGATATCCACTTTCGCTTCCGGAATTTCCAATAAAATTTTCCGAATGGACTTTAAGATGGTAACTGATTCCGCCAAGAGTTCAGACTTATCAAATTGAAAATAAATGGTTTTGACTGCCAGATAATTTTTGTCTGATTTCTGCAGGAAGAAATGTCTGGTTGTTTTGGTATCGTCCTTGGCTACCTTGAAAACAATACGCTGGGAAACTTCCTCTAGTCCTTCCGATTCAATATAAAAATGGTAAACCGTATTGGTCTTGAGTTTGATTTGATAGCCTGATTCTGCATCCACATTTAAAATGGCGAGTTGATTGTTTTGTTCGTCACGAATGATAATTCGTCCTTTTTTGGATATACCTTCCGGTTTCTCATAAATTTTACCGCTTACGAGAATTTCTTTAACCACAGGAACGGCGCCGGGTTTCAGCAGGAAGAAATCTTTGGAGATGTCTGGTATTCCCAAGATATGCTCATCCAATGAAACGATTTCTTCAAATGTCTGATAGCCTTCAGCGGAAACAACGGCCTTATACACCTTTTTCAGGTTAAGGGAAGCCGAATAGGCATCTTTGTCCGTGGTTGCGGTCACTTTCTCATCGCCCATCAGTTCAAAAAATTCCACTTTGGCGGAAATGGGCTCGTCAGTGAGCTCGTCGGCCACCGTTCCTTTCATGGTAATAAATCGCTTGATGGACATTTTGAAATCCTTGCGGATGGAAAATGTATCGGGACTGGTAAGGTTAGCCGTGAAATATTCTTCTATTTCATTGTAGCCTTTTGCTTTTATGAAAACGCGGTATCTTTCGGTGGCTTTGAGCGTACCCGAAAAATTCCCTTTACCATCGGCCGAAATAGCTACGGGTGAGTCATCCAAAAATATTTCCATTGTTGCATTCCTTATGGGTTCGCCGGTTTCTTCGTTGGTTACGAGTGATTCAAATTGAATGTCCAAACCTTTTGTAAATAGTACGGCATAAATGTCTTTTTCGCCCAGTCCGCCTCTTCTGCCTGACCCGAAATACGCTTTTTTACCGCCTTGCATGGCAACAAAAAAGACATCATCCGCGGGGTTATTCACCGGGTAGCCCAAATTCACGGGAGTTCCGATTTGTCCATCCTGTAATTCAGAACGGAAAATGTCATATCCCCCCATGGAATTAAGTCCTTTGGAGCTGAAGTAAATGGAAGATCCGTCAGGAGAGAGAAAAACACCGTCTTCATCAAACTCGGTATTGATTACCTCGGAAATCCGCTCAGGCTTATCCCATGCGCCCGTCTCCTGGTTAAAATAGGATCGGAATATATCCAATCCTTTCGCTCCAATTTTGGGGTTGTTGGAAGTAAAATAAAGCCATTTCCCATCAGGGGAATAGGATGCATGGGTTTCTCTGAATTTTGAGTTGATTCCTTTCAGGGATTGGGGTTTTGACCAAAGACCGTCTTCTCCTAATGCAGTCTCAAAGAGATTTCCTTTTTTCACCGGGCGGTAAATAATCATCTTTTTTCCGTCAGCAGATATGGCTACGGAAGCATCATGGTTTTTTGAATTGGCTTCGCCGGGTATTTGCTTAGCGGATGACCATACCCCATTTGTTTTAACCGACTCATATATATCCTCGTAATGATAAACCTGTCCCTGAGGAATTTTACCTCCGGTCGTGTTGGGTCTTTGAGATGTGAAGAACATTTTTTTCTCGTCCGCCATCACCACTGGAGAGTAATCGGGATACTTCGAATTCACATTTTTTCCAAGGTTAACCAAAATAATTTCTACTGTATCCGATGAAATTAATTTTCCACTTTCGCACTGGGCTATTCTGCGGTTAATTGCGGCAATTTCATATTCTGCTTCTTCTTTTTTTCTTTTACTTGATTTTTCAGCCTCAGACGTTACGTAGTTTTTGTAAGCATTATATTCTTGAATTGCTTCGTCCCACTGTAGGTCTAAGTGCAGGTTTTCCGCACTCAGCAACATTCCCTCTTTTTTGTATTTAGGATCAAGGGTTGCCGCTTTTTTGTAATATTCAGAGGCTTCTCCTTTAAGGTTTAATGCATTGTAAATCGTTCCTAAAATAATATTCAAATCGGTATTGTTGGGATTGAATGTATTGGCATCCAATAAATATTTCAATGCACTTTCGTAATATCGGGGACCACGGTAGAAAAGACTCTGACCTTCGGAAAAATTCATCATGGCTTTGCTGAAGCCTTCCGGGTCGTTCGGAAAATTCCGTTTTTTGAAATCTACGTTTTGGGCAAAAAGCACCGTGGGGATTAAAAAAAACAATCCTAAAAGGGCGTTTTTCATGATTTCGTTGTTAATGATTTTTTGATTTAAGGAGCAAAACTGCAAAAAAATGTTTGAAATACCAAAAAGCCTGATAGTAAGGAGGTATTAAGTTCTATCCAAGGCTGTTGTTATTTTTCTGCATGCTTTGATGACGGTTTTTTCGTCAATGATCAGGGGAGGGGCTATGCGCAGGCTCCGGTCGTTGAAAAGAAACCAATCGGTAATCAGTCCATTTTCCATGCAATCTTTGATTACACGGAAATTCGTTTCTGAATTCTCCATTTCTACGGACAAAAGAAGCCCTTTCCCTGAAACATAGTTGATTCGTTCATGTTTCAGGTGCTCACGAATGGCGTGTTCTATGTTCAGGGCATTTTCCCAAAGCTTGTTCTGTCTGATAAATCGCAAAGTAGAATAGGCAGCCGCCGCTGAAACGGGATGACCTCCAAAGGTGGTAATGTGACCCAGTACCGGATTTTCGGATAAATTTTTCATCAGGTGGGGTGAAGCTACCATGGCACCGATGGGCATTCCGCCGCCTAACCCCTTTGCCGAAATCAGGATATCAGGTACGATTTCGTACTCTTCGAAAGCCCATAAACAGCCCGTTCGCCCCATACCGGCCTGAATTTCGTCCAGCACAAGAAGTGCGCCGGTTTCTTCACATTTATTGCGCAACTTTTGCAGCCATTCTTTCTCCGGTGTTTTTGCTCCCGCTTCTCCCTGAATGGTCTCGCAAAATACCGCGGCATGCCGGCAGGTGATTTTTTCCAAGTCGTTCATGTTGTTGAACCTGAGAAACGTCACTCCCGGTAAAAGCGGCCTGTATGCCTCTCTGAAATAAGCATTTCCCATTAGGCTTAGGGCACCTTGGGTGCTGCCATGGTAGGCGTTTTCCATTCCGACAAATTCATAGCGTCCCGTGGCTCTTTTGGCTAATTTCATGGCTGCCTCAATAGCCTCGCTCCCCGAATTGGTAAAATACACCGAAGTCAATTCTCCGGGAAGGGAATCGGCCAGTTCTTTCGCGGCTTTTACCTGCGGATGCTGAATAAACTCGCCGTAAACCATCAGGTGCATGTAATGCCCGGCTTGCTTTCTTACCGCGCGCACTACCTCCGGATGCCTATGCCCGAGGGCACTTACCGAAATGCCTGAAATTAAGTCGATGTACTTTTTTCCTCTGATGTCGGTCAAGTAAGTCCCTTTCGCCTTTACAATTTCCAGGCCTGCCGGTGCCGGGCTGGTTTGCGCGCAATGTTCTAAAAACAATTTTCGATGTGAATACATTTCACCTGTAGGCTTTTGTAGATGCAAATATGGGAAGCATTCTTCAGAGTGGCTCCTTTTGTCAGCCGTTTACTGAAATCGGAATGCCCGATTAACTTGTTACCTTTGGATAAACTTTTGGTTTTTATGAGCAGTGAATTTCCTCTGTACAGCAATAATCTAAGTTGGCTTTCTTTTAATTTCAGGGTGCTGCAGGAGGCTGCCGATAAAAACAGTCCACTTTTGGAACGCCTTAAGTTTTTGGCTATTTATTCCTCTAACCTGGACGAATTTTTTCGTGTAAAAGTGGCGGCCATCCGTTCGCTTTCCGAAGATAAAAATTATGGCAAACTTGATTTTGATCCGGCTGAGTTGCTTATCAAAATACTCGAAGAGGTAAATCGTCAGCAGGATTATTTTGGTTCTGTTTTCCGCGACGACATTCTACCCGGCCTGAAAAAAGAGGGCATTCACCTTCTTACTCAGGACGAGGTTTCAGCCGGACACAGAACATTTATCAACCGGTTCTACACGGAAAAAGTAGAACCGCTGCTCCATGTTTCCCGACTGACTTTTTACACGAAAGCCGTGTTTTTGGAGAATCGAAAAAATTACCTCGTTTTTAAGGGAAAAACCGAGCCACTCAAAAATTCGCTGGTTGTTGAAATTCCTTCGGCGGTATTAGGCCGCTTCGTGCGTCTTCCCTCGGCGGACGGGGCGGTGAATATTTGTTTTTTGGATGATATCATCCGCATTTGTTTTCCAAAAAAGCATAAAAAAAATCTGGATCCTACCGGCTTTGCCATTAAGCTGTCCCGCGATGCGGAACTCAATATTGAAGACGAGTTTTCGGGTAGTCTGGTGAAAAAGATTCAAAAGAGCCTCAGCAAGCGTGCCGACGGAGCACCTGCCCGTTTTTTATACGATGGCAGGATGACCAAAACGTTTCTGAATCAGCTCAGACAAGTTTGGGATTTAAGACCCAATGATTGTGTGGCCGGAGCCCGTTATCATAATTTCAGCGACTTTTTTGAATTTATCGCTCTGGTAAACCGGCCGGACCTCTTGCAAAATCCGCTTCCAAAAATCCCCGTGCATTGGTTGGAAGGTACTCAGAATTATTTTAAGGTGTTGAATCAGACGGATGTGTTGCTGCATTTCCCATACCATTCCTACGATTACTTTATCCAGTTTTTGGAACAGTCAGCCAGGAGTGAAAGTGTCTCTGAAATAAAAATTACTCTTTACCGCGTGGCCTCGGAAAGCAGGGTTTGCAAGGCGCTCATACGTGCCGCCAGAAACGGAAAGAAAGTAACCGCATTTTTTGAGGTAAAGGCCCGTTTCGATGAAGCATCCAATCTGTTTTGGGCTGAGGAGTTGAAAAAGGCGGGCTGTCGGGTGTTGTACAGTTTCCCTGGCTTGAAGGTGCATGCCAAATTGTGTTTGGTTACCCGAAAGAAGAATAACCAGATAAAGCGGTATGCCTATCTCTCTACCGGTAATTTTAATGAGGTTACGGCCAACGTATACACTGATTTCGGCTTACTCACGGCTGACAAACGCCTTACTCAGGAAACGGAGCAGGTTTTCGGAATACTCGCCGACATGCGCCGGCGCTATGAATTCAAACATTTCCTGGTAGCTCCGGACCGGTTGCGCTTTGATATTTACCGGTTGATTGATCGGGAGATTATCCATAAACTGGAGGGGAAAGCGTGTGGCATTGTTTTAAAAATGAATGGACTTGATGATCCCGACATGATTCAAAAATTGTATGAGGCTTCGAGACATGGAGTACCGGTGAGAATCATAAACCGCGGTATTTGCCGTCTGGTACCGGGCGTTAAAGGGTTTAGCGACCATATTTCCATCACCAGCCTGGTGGATCGCTTTTTGGAGCACCATCGTTTGTATTGGTTCAAAAATGCCGGTGCGGACGACCTGTATCTATCTTCGGCAGATTTTATGAATCGCAATCTGAGCCGCCGGATTGAGGTGGCATATCCCATTTATGAGCCCCGTTATAAAAAGCGTTTGATTGATTTTATGGACTTTTACATGAATGATAATACTAAGGCACGCGTGATTGATGCCCAACATCAAAATAAGTTCGTACAACGGAAAAAGGGTGAAAGAACGTTGAATGCCCAAACCGCGGTTTGGGCTTATTATGACGAACGTTTCAGAAATCCTGAAAAATATAAAAACGGGTATTGATCACATTTCCGAAAAGGAAGGGTTGCATTGCTCTATGAAAGAGAGTAACTCTTCCCGACCTGCATGGGTTTCCGAAGAGGTCAGAAATCGTTGCGGAAGGGTTTCCCAGTTTCGTTTGAGCGCACGTTCTATTTCCGCTACATTTTTTTGAACAACTGTTCTGCCCAGTTTGTCCGTTTTCGTATAGACAAGGCAGAACGGAATCCCTTTTTCTCCCAGCCATACGATGAACTCTTCGTCTATTTTCTGGAGGGGAAGTCGGCTGTCCAGCAATACGAAAAGACACATCAGATTCTCCCGTTTCAAAATGTATTTTTCAATAAAACCCGCCCATTTTTTTCGTTCGGTTTTTGCTTTTTTTGCATACCCGTAGCCTGGTAAATCAACCAGATACCAATTGTCGTTTATAAGGAAATGATTTATCAACTGGGTTTTGCCGGGCGTGGAGGATGTTTTGGCCAGTTTTCGGTTGTTCACCAGGCAGTTGATCAGGCTCGATTTGCCCACATTGCTTCTCCCTATAAATGCGTATTCCGGTTTGTCCGGCTTGGGGCATTGCGACAAATCCGTATTACTGATGAGAAATTCCGCGGAACGGATGATCATGATGCAACGTGCACTTTTTGAAACCAGCTTTCCAAAATCCGATTGAACTCGTCCGAATGCTCCATCATGGGAGCATGGCCGCAGCGGTCTATCCAGTAAAGATCCGAATTTTCAATCAGCCGCTCAAAATCCTCGGCCACTTCAGGCGGCGTAATGGTATCGTTGCGTCCCCAAATCAGGCAGGTGGGTGTTTTTATTTTATGCAGTTCTTCGGCCATATTATGCCGTATAGCCGATTTGGCGATGGCAATGATGCGTATCAGTTTGGAACGGTCGTTGATGATGTCGAAAACCTCATCTACCAATTCATCGGTGGCCGTTTCCGGATTGTAAAAGGTAAGTTCTATCTTTTTGCGGATGAAACTTTTGTCTTCACGTTTTGGGTATGAACCTCCGAATGCATTTTCATATAAACCGGAACTTCCCGTCAAAATAAGATGGTTCAGCCTATCCTGATGATTGGTGGCATAAACCAGCCCTACGTGACCCCCGAGCGAATTGCCCAAAATGGAAACCTTTTCATACCCTTTGTAATCGATGAAATCACGGATGTAGGCGTAAAGAGGTTTTACACCCGCCTCAAGAATCGGGATTTCGAATATGGGCATGATGGGAACAACCACCGTGTGGCTTTTTTTGAAATGATGGATGAGACCTTCAAAATTGCTCAAAGCGCCCATGAGGCCGTGAAGCAGAATCAGAGTCGGACCTTGGCCTTCTTCTACGTAGGTAAATTTATTCTCCTCCCGGATGTGAAAACTCATAGTGATTAAAATCACTCAAAAGTAGTGAAAAATACCATTTTGCCAAGTGGCTTTTCTCCTTCTTTCGGAAAGCCATCCTAAACGCATCCCGTTTCCGGATTACATGCGGACTAAATCTAAAAAGGCTTGAATGATAGGCTTTGCGGACTGTTTCCGTTCGAGATATTAACAAGTTTATTAACGATTTTTCTCTTTTTTTGAAGATTGACAATTATTAAAAATTTATTATATATAAGATAATCAACAATTTAAAAATAATTATTAAATCTTTATTTCAATCAAATTTTAGCGATTTGGGTTGCGCGGAAATTCAAGTTTTCAACAAAGTGGTAAAATGGGGTAGAAAGTGTCATAAAGTGGTAAAAATTGTCCTACTTTTACCTCGTCATTCAAACAGCGTATGTTAAACCTGATCGGAGAATATGATTGCAAAGTGGACGCCAAGGGGCGTTTCATGTTCCCCGTGTCTCTTAAGAAGCAGGTGGGCGAAGGGTTTGATAAGGGTTTTGTAATAAACCGGAATCTTCATCAAAAATGTCTCGTGCTCTACACGCAGGAAGAATGGCAAAAACTCAACAAGCGTCTGGGAAAGCTGAATAGGATGCTTCCTAAGCATGATTTGCTGGTAAGAAGAATCATAGGCGGTGCCACCGGGGTAGAAGCCGATTCTGCCGGTCGTGTACTTCTGCCCAAATCACTCACGGATTACGCCGGCATCGGTGTCGATATCAAAGTGGTGGGAAGCAGCGGCGTGGTAGAAATCTGGGATAAAAAGGCCTATGAGGCTTTCATGACTCAGGAAATTAACCTGGAAGAGCTTGCTGAGGATGTTTTGGGTAACCTCAATTTCGGCGACGGAGATGAGTGATTACCATCTGCCCGTTCTTTTACATGAATCGGTTGAAGGCCTGCGGATTAAATCTGACGGCGTGTATGTAGACTGTACGTTCGGCGGGGGCGGCCATTCCCGGCTTATTTTGGAAAAGCTTGGTCCGAAGGGAGTGCTCGTGGCTTTTGATAAAGACCCGAGAGCACGGCTTAATCTGCCCGATGATCCACGGATTCTTTTTGCGGCTTCCGATTTCCGTTACCTGCGCAACTACCTTAAATTTTTTAAGATAGATCAGGTGGATGGAATTCTGGCAGACCTCGGGGTTTCCTCCCATCAGTTTGATACTGCCGAACGGGGCTTTTCTCTCAGATTTTCAGGCCCGCTCGATATGCGTATGGATACAAGTTCGGGCATTACCGCTGCCGAGGTGCTTAATACCTATGAGCAGGACCGGTTGGCCGATGTGCTCTACCGGTATGGTGAAATATCGGCCTCCCGTAAAATTGCCGCCGCCCTGGTAAATAGCCGCCCACTGGATGATACCGCCTCGCTGCGAAATGCATTGGCTCCTTTTTACAGGAAAAATGATGAACACAAGTTTTTGGCTAAAGTGTTTCAGGCCCTGCGCATAGAGGTGAATGACGAGCTGGCCGCGTTGGAAGAGTTGCTCGCTTCTGTTCCCGGTCTGCTTACTCCGGGCGGAAGACTCTCAGTCATCTCCTACCACTCTCTGGAAGACCGCCTCGTGAAACACTTCATACGCGCCGGAAATTTTACGGGAATTCCTGAAAAGGATTTTTTTGGGAAGCCCATCCTTACACTTAAAGCCGTCAACCGTCAGGTAATCGTTCCTTCAGTAACCGAAATAGAAAACAACAACCGCTCGCGAAGCGCAAAACTTAGAATCGCCGAAAAAATAGCCTAATGGACCCCCTGCTTGCCCGATCAAACCGATTTGCCGATACGGCCTCCGAAAAAAGGCCTGATGCCTCACCGAGCGGTGAAGGTAAAAAGGCGTCTGCCGGAAGCAGAAAGTTTTCCTTCGGTTCTCTCTTGCGCGGTGAATTTTTGGCTGATGAAAGTACCTTACGGCATCTTCCGTTTGTCATCTTTCTGTCGCTGCTCGGGTTGGTTTATATCGCTAACGCATATTACGTGGAACGCAAGGTGGTGGCTATTCAGCAGATATCCAAACGCGTAAAGGATATGCACACACATTATGTAAGCGTAAAGGCCGATTTGATGTACGAAATGAAACAAACCGAGATTGCCGTGGATATGGCGGAAACCGGCTTGAAAGAAAGTGTGACTCCTCCCAAAGTACTTAAAGTAAACAGGCCCGATTTGGAAATTTACTGAATATGGAAAGAAGGAAAAATATATTGAAACGGTTGTTTATCCTGTATTTCTTTACGGCGGTTTTTGGTCTCGTTATTCTGGGCCGGGTACTTTACGTTCAATATGTTTTGGGGAATGAATTGCGCGAACAGTCTCAAAATTTGACGCTGGAGTACCGAAAAGTGGAGGCCTTGCGTGGAAATATTTTTTCTTCTGACGGCAACTTTTTGGCCATTTCGGTTCCCATCTATGAAATCAGAATGGATATGTTAGCGGAAGGCCTAGAAAAAGAGGTGTTTGAAGAGGGAGTGGATTCATTGGCTTGGAATCTTTCCAACCTGTTTCGCGACCGCACCGCCGAAGATTATGAAGCCATACTCCGCGAAGGGTATAAAAAGAAAAACCGGTATCGCCTCGTAAGGAAAGGAGTTACGTTTGCCCAATTGCAAAAATTAAGCAAGTTTCCCATTTTCAAAGGAGGAGCGAATAAGGGCGGTTTGATTCCTGTTTCTCAGACCAAGCGGATTAAGCCCTATCGTAATTTGGCGGCCCGAACCATAGGTAAATTTGATTCCCAGGGCAAACCTTTCGGAATTGAGGCTGCCTATAATGAGCAACTCACCGGAACGGAAGGCCTTCGCCTGATGCAAAAACTTACCGGCGGTATTTGGAAACCCGTAAATGATAATTATGTGGTGGAACCGGAGAATGGGGCTGATGTATATACCACATTGGATGTGACTTTACAGGATGTGGCCAACTCAGAGCTGCAACGTCAGCTCTCGCTGCATAACGCAGACCATGGTTGCGTGGTGATGATGGAAGTGGCCACGGGCGACGTAAAAGCCATTGCCAATTTGAAACGGATGGATGACGGGAGCTATGTGGAGAATTACAATTACGCAATAGGGGAAAGTGTGGAGCCGGGTTCCACATTTAAACTGGCTTCCATGATGGCCATGATGGAAGACGGATTCATAACCCTGAACGATTCGGTAAATACCACGGGCGGCGTGATGCGCTTTTTCAGCCAAACCATGAAGGATTCCCATGAAGGCGGATATGGAATCATTTCTATGAAGGAGGCTTTCGAAAAATCATCCAACGTGGCTATTTCCAAAAAGGTTTGGGAATATTACCGCACAGAACCGGAAAAGTTTCTGAAGCGTATCAGTCAGTTTAAACTCGATAAGCCGTTGGGTCTCCAAATTGCGGGCGAAGGCCAACCCCGTATAAAGAATACCAAAGATAAGGATTGGAGCGGAACTACCCTGCCTTGGATGTCCATCGGGTATGAATGCCGTCTAACGCCCATGCATGTATTGGCTTTTTACAACGCGGTAGCGAACGACGGACGAATGGTAAAACCCCGATTCGTAAAAGAAATACGGCGCCGGGGTAAAGTGGTGGAATCTTTCGAAACTACTGTAATCTCCGAAAAAATTGCATCCGAAAAAACCATTGCCCAGGCAAAGGAAATGATGGAAGGTGTGGTAAAAAACGGCACCGCGCGTAACCTGAAAGGTTTGGTGTATCATGCGGCCGGTAAAACCGGAACGGCTCAGATTGCCACGGCTAAGGGCTATCGCACTCCGGAGGGCGTTACTTACAGGGCCACCTTTGTCGGTTATTTTCCGGCCGAAGCTCCCAAGTATTCCTGCATAGTGGTGGTAAGCGCACCCTCCAACAGCGTATATTACGGAAATTTGGTTGCGGGTCCCATTTTTAAGGCGGTAGCCGATAAGGTGTATGCAGGCGCTTTGGATATCCATAAACCCTACAACCGGAACCTGCCCCTTATTTCTGATACTAACTTTCCCGTGGTGAAAGCGGGCTTTGCTCCTGAAGCTTCCTACGCATTGAACCGCTTGAATATTACTAATCAAATTGCCGGCTCATCCGCCGGATTTGCAACCGCGTCCCACCTGAGGGAGAAAATCATTTTTAAGGCTGCTCCTTCTAAATCGGGACTGTTGCCTGATTTAACCGGCATGGGTGCACGAGACGCCGTGTATTTGTTGGAAAATCTCGGTTTTAAAGTGCAACTGCAGGGCAGGGGCGCTGTAGTGCAGCAATTGCCTGTGCCCGGTACCCGCATGAAAAAAGGATCTCAGGTAATCATACAACTCGGTTAATGAAACTGCTGAAAGACATATTGTACGGAGTGAGAATTGGCGATGTAATCGGCAGTACCAACGTGGCCATAGATTCCCTTACCATGGATTCACGGAAAGTAGGCAGTTTTTCGCTGTTCATTGCCGTGAAAGGAACCCAAACCGACGGACATGAATACATCGCCCAGTCGGTTGAAAAAGGAGCGGTAGCCGTTATATGTGAGGAAATTCCCGATAACCGATATGGTTCAGCTACCTATGTCACCGTAAAAAACAGCGCGGAAGCTTTGGGAATCATTGCCTCCAACTTTTACGATAATCCTTCTTCCAAATTGAAATTGGTAGGCGTGACGGGAACGAACGGAAAAACCACGGTAACTACGCTGTTGTATGATTTCTTCACCCTGCAGGGAAAAAAATGCGGTCTGCTCTCTACCGTGAAAAACCGAATCGCCGGTGAGGTGGTAGAAGCCACCCATACCACGCCCGATGCCATTTCCATAAACCGGCTCATGGCCGAAATGGTGAAAAAGGGCTGTTCTCATTGCTTTATGGAAGTAAGTTCCATTGCGGTAGATCAGAAACGGATTTCTGGGCTTGAATTTGACGGTGCCGTGTTCACCAACCTTACCCACGATCATTTGGATTATCATGGAACTTTCGAAAATTACCTGAAAGCCAAAAAGGCCTTTTTTGACGGGCTTCGTCCCACGGCATTTGCTTTAGTGAATACCGACGATAAACATGCCCGCGTGATGGTGCAGAATTGCCGCGGAAAAAAGACAACCTATTCACTCACGGGCATGGCCGACTATAAGGCCCGCATTATTGAGACTCACATCCGGGGCATGTTGCTCCATATCAATCATAAAGAGGTTTGGACTAAACTCACCGGCGAATTCAATGCATCTAACGTATTGGCCGTATTTGGTGTGGTGTGTGAACTGGGTATGGATCCCGTGCAGGCGCTTACCACACTCAGCAATCTCGAGCCCGTGGAAGGCAGATTCAATACCGTATATTCTGCGGATAATATAACCGGTATCGTGGATTATGCGCATACTCCGGATGCACTGGAAAATATCTTGGAAGCAATCCGCGCCGTAATGCCTTCAGGTTCATCTTTGATAACAGTGGTAGGCTGCGGTGGCGACAGAGATCGTACGAAACGCCCCGTGATGGGACGTATCGCCTGCCGCTTCAGTCATAAAGCCATTTTCACTTCGGACAATCCGCGTTCTGAGGATCCGGCGGAAATTATCCGTGAAATGCAAAGTGAACTCACTGCATTGGAACGTAGCCATATGTTGGCGATTACCGACCGGACCGAGGCCGTTAAAACCGCTGTGGCGCTTTGTAAACCGGGCGATGTGGTGCTTGTTGCCGGAAAAGGTCACGAAAAGTATCAGGAAATACGGGGCGTAAAACACCCTTTTGATGATAAATCTACACTTCTATCCATTTTCAAAAACAGGGAGGTAAACTGATGTTATATTATCTGTTTAAATATTTGGATCACTACACCGATTTCCCGGGAGCAGGTGTGTTTCAATACCTTTCTTTCCGAGCAGGGATGGCCATTATTCTTTCTCTGATTATTTCAGCCGTTTTCGGTAAACGGTTAATTGCCATGCTTCGTCGGCTTCAGGTGGGTGAAACCATCCGCGATTTGGGTTTGAGCGGTCAGATGGAAAAGGCGGGAACTCCCACCATGGGCGGACTAATTATTCTCGGTTCCATTCTTCTTCCCGTATTGCTTTTTGCCCGATTGGACAATGTGTACGTATTGCTCATGATCGCCACTACTCTGGGGCTGGGGTTGATTGGATTTTTGGATGATTATATCAAGGTGTTCCGGAAGAACAAGGAGGGACTTGCCGGCCGTTTTAAAATTGTCGGTCAGGTAGGCATCGGTCTGCTTGTGGGTGCAGTGTTATATTTCCATCCCGATGTTACCATGCGCCGCAAGTTGGTCGATGCGCCCGTTTCAGCTGAACAGCCTGTTCGCCCGGCCGAAATTTTGGAATCCAATTTTGTGGATGTAAATACGCAGATAACCACCATTCCCTTCGTGAAAAATCATGAGTTTAATTATTCCAAGCTGCTTTCTTTTCTCGGTGAAGGATATGAGGAGTATGCCTGGCTGATTTTTATTCCCATTTGTATTTTTATTCTAACGGCTGTTTCCAACGGTGCGAATATTACGGATGGAATTGATGGATTGGCTACGGGAACTTCGGCCATCATCGGTGTGGCTTTGGGTATTTTCGCCTACGTATCCGGGAATACCATTTTTGCCAACTACCTGAATGTAATGTATATCCCCGATTCGGGCGAGTTGGTTGTTTTTGCTGCTGCCTTTGTGGGAGCATGCATCGGATTTCTTTGGTACAATGCCTATCCGGCACAAGTATTTATGGGCGATACGGGATCACTCGCGCTCGGAGGGATTATCGCCACTTTGGCCATCTGTATCCGCAAGGAGCTCCTTCTTCCTGTGTTATGTGGGATTTTCCTGGTGGAAAACCTCTCTGTTATGCTTCAGGTTTCCTACTTCAAATACACCCGGAAAAAATTCGGTGAAGGCCGACGCATTTTTAAGATGTCGCCTTTGCATCACCACTACCAAAAAGTTGGAATGCACGAGGCCAAAATCGTCAGCCGGTTTTGGATCGTGGGTATCGGATTGGCCATTTTCACTCTGATTACGTTGAAGCTCCGTTGATAGATATGGCAAAAAAAATCGTCATATTGGGTGGTGGTGAAAGCGGAGCAGGCGCGGCTGTGTTAGCCCGCGTAAAGGGATTTGATGTGTTTCTGAGTGACGGCGGATCATTGAAGCCGAAGTATAAGCAATGGCTTCATGACCATGATATTTCTTTCGAAGAAAACGGACATTCAGAGTCGGCTGTTTTGTCGGCAGATGAAGTGATAAAAAGCCCCGGTATTCCGGACAAAAATGAGTGGGTGAAGGCGCTCCGCGGTAAGGGCATTCCCGTTATTTCGGAAATTGAATTTGCGGGGCGTTATACTGATGCCAAAATAATCGGTATTACAGGTACGAACGGAAAAACAACTACCACATTGCTCACGTATCATGTGCTCCAAAAAGGAGGGTTGAATGTGGGATGTGCGGGTAACGTGGGTACCTCATTTGCTTACTCGGTGGCCATGGAATCGTTCGATTATTATGTGCTGGAGCTGAGTAGTTTTCAATTGGACGGAATTGAGCATTTCCGTCCGGATATAGCCGTTCTGATGAATATAACACCCGATCATCTCGATCGGTATGATTACATCTACCAACATTACATCAATTCGAAATTTCGCATTACCCGAAATCAGCAGGAGTCGGATCACTTTATTTACTGCGCCGATTCCCCCGATGTAACCAATGAAGTGGCGCGGCTTTCCATAGCTGCCCAAAAGCACCCGTTCAGTATGACGCACAGGGTGCAGGATGGTGCATTTTCAGAAAATGGAAAACTGGTTATCAACATAAAAAACAAGGAATTTGACATGAATTTACAGGAACTGTCATTACAAGGCAAGCACAATGCCTACAACGCCATGGCTGCCGCAATAAGTGCACGTCTGGTGGAAATTCGCCGCGAAAGTCTCCGCGAAAGTCTTTCTGATTTTCAGAACGTAGAACACCGGATGGAATTTGTGGCCCGGGTGCGCGGGGTGGATTACATCAACGATAGCAAGGCCACCAACGTAAACTCTGCTTTTTACGCATTAGAAAGCATGAAATGTCCTGTAGTGTGGATTGCCGGCGGCGTAGATAAAGGTAATGAATACGAAGAGCTTCTTCCCGTGGTAGAGGGGAGGGTTAAAGCCCTTATATGCCTGGGCAACGATAATGCCAAATTGATGGCGGCTTTTGCCGATGCGGTTCCCCTTATTTTGGAAGTGGGTTCCATGCCTGAAGCGGTGCAGGCGGCTTACCGCATTGCAACTAAGGGGGAAACTGTTCTTCTTTCTCCGGCCTGTGCCAGTTTCGATCTGTTTGAAAATTACGAAGATCGCGGACGCCGTTTTAAGCAGTGGGTTCGCGAATTATAACAAAATAAACGGCGTTTGGAGTAAACATGGAAAGCGTAAAAAAATACCTGCAGGGCGACTTGGTCATCTGGGTTATTGCCGGACTCTTGTCGCTGTTTTCTATGTTGACTGTTTACAGCACTACGGGTTCGCTGGCGTTTAAATACAAAGGCGGAAATACAGAAGCCTATCTGGTGGAACGATTCCTTTTTATGATTGCCGGTTTTGGAATTATGTTCCTGATGCAAAAAGTGAAATATACCGTATTTTCAAAGGTGGCTAAGTTTTTACTTGTTATATCCATACCTCTTTTGTTTCTTACTTTGGTTATGGGTTCACGCATCAATGATGCCAGCCGTTGGCTTACCATCCCCGGATTGCCCATCAGTTTTCAGACCAGCGATCTGGCTAAGTTTGCTTTAATTGTGTATGTTTCTTCCTTTTTGGCCAAGCGCCAGGATGAAATTGACGACCTGAAACGAACATTTATTCCTGTTTTGATACCTGTTTTGGTTGTCTGTTTTCTCATTTTTCCCGCCAATTTTTCTACTGCAGCCATGCTCTTTTTTATTTGTGTACTCATCATGTTTGTGGCGGGTGTACAAATCAAGCATTTACTCGCCATGACGGGAATTATGGTACTTGCCGGTGCCATTTTCGTATTGGTTTTGGCAAATGTCCCCGGAAGCCGGGTGGCCACTTGGAAGGCAAGAATCGAAAATTTTTCCGATGGTGAGAGTGCTGATAATTATCAGGCGGAACAGGCTAAAATGGCTATTGCCAACGGACGATTTTTAGGAACGGGTCCGGCAAATAATCCGAATAAATATTTTTTGCCACAGAGTTACTCGGATTTTATTTACGCCATGATCATCGGAGAGTACGGTTTCTTTGGCGGATTTGTGGTCTTGCTCTGTTATCTGATTTTGCTTTACAGGGCCTATCGGATTGCATCCAAAACCAAATTGGCATTTGCCATTTTGCTTTCCATAGGCCTGAGCCTGATGTTAACCGTTCAGGCATTCATCAATATGGCCGTAGCGGTAAATCTGTTTCCCGTTACGGGTCAGCCCTTGCCTCTTGTGAGCATGGGTGGTACAGGAACTTTGTTTACCAGTCTGGCTTTGGGCATGATGCTCAGCGTTAGCCGTACCGTCTTTGAGAACCCCGCACAAAATGCTAATCCCGAAAAAAATGAGGCTTAGTCGGATCATCATAAGCGGAGGTGGAACGGGAGGACATATTTTCCCGGCGGTGGCTGTGGCTGATGCCGTGAAGAAACGTTTTCCGGAGGCTGATATTTTATTTGTGGGTGCCTTGGGTCGCATGGAAATGCAGAAAGTTCCGGCAGCCGGATATCGGATTGAAGGTCTCGAAATTGAGGGACTCAAACGCAGTTTGTCCTTGTCAAATTTGCTTTTTCCGTTTAAGCTTTGGAAAAGTTACGCAAAGGCGGCAGCCATAATCCAAGCCCATCGGCCCCAGGTGGTGGTGGGAACAGGCGGTTTCGCGAGTGGTCCCACGCTGCTGGCGGCATGGCGGGCCGGAGTACCCGTAGTTATTCAGGAGCAGAATTCTTATCCGGGAATAACCAATCGTTTTATGGGAAAAAGAGCCGCCCGAATTTGCGTGGCTTATCCCGGTTTGGAACACTTTTTTCCTGCCTCGCGCATTCGCGTAACCGGAAATCCGGTGAGGAGTCAGATTGAGCATAACACTTTCGATCGGGAAAAAGGGGCCGCACGTTTTCATTTGCGCGCAGATAAACCCATCGTGTTCATTTACGGTGGAAGCCAGGGCGCCCTCGCCATTAACCGCGGGGTAGACCAGGCATTGGCTTCTTTGGCGGCTGAGGATATTCAGGTTATCTGGCAAACGGGAAAATCATACGTGGAGAGAGCCCGTTTTGCCGTGCAGTCTGTCCGTCTGGCAGACCGCGTGTTTGTGTCTGATTTTATAGAAGCGATGGATGCCGCTTATGCCTGTTGCGATTTGGTTATTTGCCGTGCCGGGGCTATTTCGGTTTCGGAAATCTGTATGCAGGGATTGCCCTCTGTTTTGGTGCCTCTGCCTACCGCCGCGGAAGATCATCAGACCAAAAATGCGCAAGTTTTGGAAGAACACGGTGCCGCAGAAATTCTCAAGAATGATGAGGCTCCGGAGCGCTTGGGTTCTTTTCTCACCCGGCTCCTGCGCGATGAAGAAAAACGGAAAAAAATGGGTATTCAGGCGAAAAGCCTGGCCGTGTTTGAATCGGCTGAAAAAATTGTGGATGAATTAATACAGGTTGCTGCACATTGAAGGACTTGACTAACATAAAAGCAGTTTACTTTTTAGGAATAGGAGGAATCGGCATGAGTGCGCTGGCTCGGTTTTTCCATTTGCGCGGCTTGCCGGTTGCGGGTTATGACCGCACCCCGTCCGCACTTACGGAGGAATTGGAGCAGGAAGGAATGTCCATCCATTACCTGGATGATATTACCGCCATTCCGGCTCCCGTAATTTCTCTTTCTCCTGAATCGCTTCTGGTGGTGTACACCCCGGCCGTTCCGTCCGACCACAAGGAACTGATTTATTTCCGCGAGAAGGGCTACTCCGTATTGAAACGTGCTGAGGTGCTCGGGCTTATAACACGTCAGACCCCCACTATTGCCGTAGCGGGTACTCATGGTAAAACCACCACATCGGCCATCGTTACCCATCTGTTGGAAGCAACCGGAAAACACCCTACCGCGTTTGTGGGTGGAATCATGACCAACTACGACACCAATTTTTTGCCTGGTAGCGGAAACCTGACCGTGGTGGAAGCCGATGAGTTTGACCGCTCTTTCCTTCGGCTCTCGCCCGATATATCCATCATTACGTCGGTAGACCCCGATCATTTGGATATTTATGCCGATGCCCATTCTTTTACCGAAGGATTCCGTCTTTTTGCAGGATGCTTGAAGCCGGGAGGTAAGCTCATCGTGCATGAGGCCGTTGCCCATGAATTTGCCGGACAGGCATGTATTTCTTACGGATTTGGCGCAGATGCCGATGTGCAGATTTATGATGTGCGGGTGGAAAACGGAACGTTCCGCTTTTCTTTGAGGGGTCTTTATACCCTGACTGACTTTGTGCAGCACATGCCGGGAAGACATAATGTGCTCAATGCCGCCGCTGCAATAACGGCTTGCTGGTTGTCCGGTATTTCGCTCGTTGATCTTCAACGTGCATTAGCTTCATTCAGAGGGGTAAAAAGACGATTTGAAAAAATTGCGGATCGTAACGGAAAAATAGTTATTGATGATTACGCACATCATCCCTCTGAATTGGAAGCCTGCATTTCCGCGGCCAGGGAGTTGTATCCGGGTATGCGCATTTTCGGCGCTTTCCAGCCGCATCTGTTTACCCGCACCCGCGACTTTTCTGCCGGCTTTTCTGCCGCACTGAGTAAGTTGGATTACCTCTATCTTCTGCCCATTTACCCTGCGCGTGAATTGCCTATACCCGGGGTATCTTCTCAAATGCTTATGGCCAATATAACAGCTCCGGGAAGGCTCGTGAATAAAGAGGATTTGGCTGCAGCCGTAAGGGAAGATATGGACCGGTTTGATGTGTTCCTTACGTTGGGTGCAGGGGATATTGACCGTGAAGTGGAACGGATAAAAAAGGAGTTTGCGTAATGAAAATATCCAAACAAAAAATAAAACGCTTCTTTTTTATTTCGGCCATATTGGTTTCACCGGTTCTTGTGGGGGGGATTTTGTTTTACGTAAATAAAGCCGAAAAGCAGGTAAGCTGCGGTGAAATTAAAGTGAATTTTCTTCGCCGCGGCGAAGGGGAATTGGTAAAGGAATCCGAAGTGCTGGATTTAATTTCCAACTATTGTGATTCTTCCGCAGAGGCAGGCGGGCTTCAGGTAAGTGAATTGGAGAATAGGTTGGAATTGCTGCCTGCGGTAGAAAATGCCGAGGTATACCGTAAAATCAACGGGGAGTTATTTGTGGAAGTAGAACAGCGCATTCCCGTTTGTCGCATTTTTGATCAAAGCGGATCGGATTATTACCTCGATGAAAGTGGTGAGATTTTTCCCGCCGTATTCGGAATTTCAATACGTGTTCCCGTGGTTAACGGTTTTCTTAATGAGCCATATAACAAGCGCAAAGCGGTTATGGCTTCTGATTCCTTGAAAAAAATTTCCCTTCTGGATGATTTGCATGCGTTGTTTTCGACCATCCGACGTGATGCATTCCGCACGGCTTTGATAGAACAGGTATGGGTTACTGAGTCGGGCGAATTTGAATTGATTCCCAAAATAGATGATCATGTTATTCTTTTCGGTGATACGGCCCGAATGGATGGGAAATTTAATAAACTGAAAATTTTTTATGAGGAGGGTCTTAATACGCAGGGTTGGAATAACTACCGAACGATAGACCTCCGTTATAATCATCAAATCATTTGTAAAAAATAAAAATCCCTTAAGTAAATGTTATGAAGAATTCAGAAATCGTAGTAGGTCTTGATATAGGAACTACCAAAATCGTAGCCATAGCCGGAAAACTCAACGAGCATGGAAAATTGGAATTGCTTGGCGTAGGCAAGGCTGACAGTGTAGGGGTGAACCGCGGTATGGTTACTCATATTCTGCAAACTACTGAAAGCATCAAAAAGGCAGTGGAGGAATTGAAACAGTCCGCAAATCTGGATATCGGTTTGGTGAATGTGGGAATTGCGGGGCAGCATATCCGAAGCTACCAGCATCGGGGAATTTTGACACGTGATTTTCCGGAGTCCTGCGTCAATCAGGATGATGTGGACCGTTTGGCTATGAATATGGAGAAATTGGCTTTGCCTCCCGGGGAGGAAATTATTCATGCGCTTCCTCAGGAATACATGGTGGATAATGATTTTGCCATATACAATCCGATTGGTATGCCGGGTACCCGTTTGGAGGCCAATTTCCATATTATAACAGGTCAGGTGGCTGCCGCAAAAAATATTCTGAAAAGTGTGGAAGGAGCCGGGCTGGGTATGCAAAAACTTATTTTGGAACCTCTCGCTTCCAGCGAAGCCGTGCTTCATCCCGAAGAGAAGGAGGCCGGCATTGCCTTAGTCGATATCGGTGGAGGTACTACGGATCTGGCTATTTTTCATGAGGGAATCATACGCCATACAGCCGTAATTCCCCTCGGCGGAAATATTATAACAGAGGATATAAAGGCCGGATGCAATATCATTAAAAGTTATGCCGAAGCGTTAAAAACTGCACACGGTTCTGCTCTGGCTTTGGATGGAATGGAAAACAAAGTGGTTATCATTCCGGGCTTGTATGGCCGCCCGCCTAAAGAAATTCGCTTAAAAAATCTTGCAGGAATCATCAGTGCCCGCATGGAAGAAATATTCGAAGCCGTGGATTATGAAATCCGACATTCCGGGTTTAAGCATAAACTTACCGCAGGGGTTGTGCTCACGGGCGGAGGCGCGCTTATGAAACACAGTCATCAATTGATGGAATTGGTTACCGGTTTGGAGACCCGTGTCGGTGTTCCCAAAAGCCATATAACGGGCAAACTGGCAGAACGGCTTTCTAATCCCATTTATGCGACAAGTATCGGTTTGGTGATGATGGGATTTGAGGAAATGATGCGTAAGCCGAATTCGGAAGAGCCTAAGGACACTGATAAGAAGAAAAGAACCAAGCCGGGTATTCAGTTTCCCAATATTTTTGAAAGGCTGGTAAAGGGAGGTATGAATATGCTGAATGATGATGAAAAAGAAATAGAATAATTCACAATGGTGAATAAATCTGTTAATAACAGCAAAAACCAGACAAACAAAGCGACATATTAACTTTTGAATATGGAAAACTTTATTTCCTTTCAAAAATAAAACTGCTTTTTTATATGGATTTTTGAAGTGTTCTTAACGTATTTAATTTGTTAATCTTAAAATAATGGGTATTTATGGACAATAACATGTTCGGCAACCTGATGAATTTTGACCTACCGAAGGATCGTCCTTCCATCATAAAGGTCGCTGGCGTTGGCGGCGGCGGAAGCAATGCGGTCAATCACATGTATAACCAGGGCATACGTGGTGTGGATTTTATGGTGTGTAACACCGATGAGCAGGCTCTTTTGGCCAGTCCGGTGCCCGTTAAAATTCAGTTGGGTGCTGATCTAACTGAAGGCCGTGGTGCCGGCTCCATACCAGAGGTAGGCCGTAATGCCGCCATCGAGAATTTGGAGGATGTACGAGCTGCTTTGTCACAACATACCAAAATGTTGTTTATAACAGCCGGTATGGGCGGAGGAACGGGAACCGGAGCGGCGCCCATCATTGCACAGGCTGCCCGCGAAATGGGTATTCTTACCGTGGGAATTGTAACCATGCCTTTTGCATTTGAGGGTCGCAGACGCAGAGAGCAGGCAGAGAAAGGACTTGCCGAGCTCAGGAAGCATGTAGATACCATTCTTGTCATTTCCAACGAAAAATTAAGAGAAATATATTCCGATCTGTCCATGAGCAGAGCCTTCGCCAAGGCGGATGATGTGCTTTCCGTGGCGGCCAAATCCATCGCTGAAATCATCACGGTGTCTGGTTTGGTCAATGTGGATTTTGCCGATGTGCGTACCGTGATGACCGACGGCGGAAATGTGATCATGGGATCAGCGGTGGCCTCCGGTGAAGGACGCGCCCTCCGTGCGGTAGAGGAGGCCATGTCCTCCCCACTTTTAGATGATAATTGCATTCGCGGCGCCCGACATGTCTTGCTTCATATTACTTATGGAACCCACGATTTGGGAATGGACGAAATGTCGGAAATTACCAACTACGTGCAGGACGAGGCCGGTTTATCCGCCGACGTAATCTGGGGCTCCGGCTTTGATGAAACCCTGGGTGAAAACATCTGCGTAACCGTTGTAGCTACAGGCTTTGTTTCCAAAAACGAACTCGCCGAATTGCCTGCGGAAAAATCCGAAAAAATCGTGCTGAATGTTAATGCTCAGGCTCCTGTTCAGAATGAAAATAAGGATATGACGGTTTCCTTGGAAAATCCCTCCGAAATTGTATTTGAACAGGTGGATTTGAGCGTGGAGAAAAACATCCAACCGCTGGAAGAAAGTGCTGCCCAAGTGGAATACTTTACCCTTGAGGTGGAAAGCTCCCCGGCAGCGAAACCCGAAAATCCCGTGCAGGGTCTTGATCTTTTCGTGGATACAAATGCGGCCGAACAACCCCTTTTTACTCCTTTAGCGGAGACTCCTGTGGCATCTGTGGAAACTCCCGATACGTTTCAACCGGTTACGGATACGGTTCCTTTGGCCTCTTTTGAAACCAAATCAGTTCCTGCTGAAAAAGAACAGGCCCGTGAGGAATTATATCGGCAAAATGAACGTATGCTGCGCCTGAAAGAGATATCACACAAATTGAAAAGTCCGTCCGGATTGAAGGATTTGGAAAATGAACCGGCCTACGCCCGTCGCAACATAAAATTGGAAGATCATGTTGATAACGGAATGATCTCTTCTTCGTCCATATCCGTAGATGAAGACGGCGTGAAAGTGATCCGTGAAAACAGATTCCTTCACGGCAATGTGGATTGAGAAACGCTATTTCGATTAACAAACAAGAACACACAAAGCGCCCTGCACATGCGGGGCGTTTTGTATTTTTGCACTGTGAGCGATTCCTTTTTTAACCGCCCCTCTCTGGATCCGGATGATTTTTATTATTCACCCGAAGGGTATCTCGTTTTTACGGAAAAATACCACCTGAAACGCGGGTATTGTTGTAAAAGCGGTTGCAAACATTGCCCCTACGGATATAACAAAAAAACAGGAAAAGTGGAAATGCCTAAAGGTGGTAAATAACGGGTTAATACACTCGTTCAAACCGGTCATTTTTGATGGTGTATTCCCGCTCGTTCCATTTGAAACTTTCGCCCTCCTTCATTTTCGACACATCAGGCAAATCACCCTCCAAGGTGTGAACCGATGCACCGGCCTCACGGGCAAGGGTGAGGTATTCGGGGTTCAGCGCTCCGCTGCCCGTGCATAGAATGAGGGAAAGCGGTTTTTTTATTTGTTTTAACAAAATTTTGTCTCTGGGCAGGGCATAATTGTCGGCAATCCACACCAGGCGTTCCGCCGGGGGCGATCTGCGTTCTGCATCCAACAAGGCTTCTCCGTCATTTTCGGGAATGTCGCCCCCGAAACCCGCCCGCATGGCTCTTTCCAATTCTTTTTCTACCGCTTCCGATGTTATTGCTCCGATCGGATAAATGCCACCCGTGGCGCCTATTTGTTTACGCACATCGGGCGTCATGTCCCCGTCATTGAAAAAACTGAAGTGGATGATGCGGTTTTGGTTGGTGCGGAACCAGCCCATCAAATCGCGTATGTAGGGGCTCATGCTTGCCGTTACGTCACATACCACAGCTATATTCTTCCACTCTGTATGCCTGTTCAGTACCGTGGATATGGCCGTTTCTTTTTTGGTTTGGTTTTCTGTCGGCGTCTTGCCCGGCGGGTAAATCGGAATAAAAAGGCAATTTTCGGTTTCTTCGTAACGAGATTCCATGCCAAATAAGAATACCAAGGTTACATAAGCATTTACTTTCTCCGTTTTGTTTTTGGCCGGATTCCAAAGGGGCATTTCTTCCAGATACTTTTTGACAGTGCCTTCACAGCCGCCTCCTATGCGCTGCATGAAACGTATATCCTGCACTCCTCCGTTTTTGTTTACCGTAATCTCCACTTCCACGCGGCCGGAAATCTTTTTTTCCAGCGCTTCTTTAGGATAAATAAGGTGCTTTGCCGCATCCGCTGCCAAATCGCAGGGATCTGTGCCGAAAGAGGGCCCGGTTTCATAAAATTTGACCGGTTCCGAATCTGTTTTTTTATTTTTTATCCGCGGTAGAAAATCGGTTTCGGAATCTAAAGAACCTGCGTCTTCTCTGAGTGCTGAAAACAACCTGTCCACCTCATCTTTCCGTTCTTTTTCGTTGCTTATGAGTATTCGGTAATCCATCCGAAAACCATGAAAGTAGCTTTTTGCCTCTTCGTAGTCATCCGCTCCGGTCTGTTCCATAAGGGTCCAATTCACCGCCGGATCTTGAAATACTTCCGGCATCAATTTGTACAGATTTTCCAAACGCCGACGGTTCAATTCCTGCTGTTTGAATCGGTCGGAACGCCTGAACCGGGTATACATCAGCTGCACCGATAGCACTTGTGCATTTTTAGGTAGGTGAATTTGCCTTGTGTTTAGTTCGGATTGCCCGAAAGAAACGGGAATAAACAACTGTCCCGTATTTTCAGAAATAGTTGTTTTTTCGCACGTTTTGGCGCGGTAGCGGGCCACATCCGCGGGAGAAATTTGGGCGAATGCCGCGCATGGGCAAATGACCGCCAAAAACAGATATTTTTTCATACCATTCAAATGTAAATTTTCCATGCTTGCGTATGTAACGGGTTAACGTTATTTTTCGTTTTATGGCTGACATATTGACAAAATTTGTGAATTGGTACATATTTGGCTAACGGATAACAGTTGAATGAAACATAACGTTTATGAGCGAAACTGAAGATAACAAACAGAACGAAAAGCAGGAAGATTTACCGGTGGATAACCATGAGGAAACCACATCTTCCCCTGCTTCGGAACCACAAACCGGTGCCTTGGATAATTTTGAAATGAAATACAAAGAGACCTACGACCAATATGTGCGTCTTTTTGCTGAGTTTGATAATTACAAAAAGCGGGCGGTGAAAGAGCGTATGGAGTTTGTCAAAACGGCAGCGGCAGACGTAGTTTCTGCCATTTTGCCCGTGCTGGATGATTTTTCGCGTGCAGCCAAATCCATTGAATCTGCCACGGATATAGCGCCCGTAAAAGAGGGCGTAGATCTGATTTATAAAAAGCTTTGGAAGGTATTGGCCGATAAAGGTCTTGAGGAATTGAATCCTGCGGTGGGAGATTCCTTCGATGCCGATGTGCATGAAGCCATAACGCAAATTCCCGCACCCGATGAATCGCTGAAAAATAAAATCATGGATGTGGTGGAGAAGGGTTTTGTACTCCACGGAAAAATCATCCGCTACCCGAAAGTGGTGGTGGGTGCCTGATAAAACCGAAAGAAAGTTATGGCAAAACGCGATTATTACGAAGTGCTGGAAGTGGATAAGTCCGCTTCGGCCGATGAGATAAAGAAGGCTTATCGTAAGAAGGCCATTCAGTATCACCCCGATAAAAACCCCGGAGATAAATCGGCGGAAGAAAAATTCAAAGAAGCTGCCGAAGCGTATGAGGTGCTGAGCGATGCGGAGAAAAAAGCGCGCTACGACCGCTTCGGACATGCCGGCGTGGGCGGGGCGGCTTCTGGCGGCGGCGGATACGGCGGAGGCATGAACATGGAGGATATCTTTGACCAGTTCGGTGATATCTTCGGTGAAGCTTTCGGTTTCGGAGGTGGAAGCAGAGGCCGGGGCGGAAGCACCCGGCAGGTACACCGGGGTTCCAACATCCGCATCAAGGTTAAGCTTACCCTGGAGGAAATTGCTTCGGGAATCACCAAAAAAATTAAGGTAAACAAGTACGTTTCCTGCGATACATGCAAAGGCTCCGGTGCCAAAAATGCCAACTTTAAAACGTGCAGCACCTGCAACGGTTCAGGCCGCGTGACGAGGGTTACCGATACGTTTCTGGGCCGGATGCAAACGGCTCAGGGTTGTCCTTCGTGTGGCGGTGAGGGCCGGATCATCGCCGAAAAATGCATCAAGTGTTACGGCGACGGCGTGGTGCGCGACGAAGAAGTGATAGAAATCAAAATTCCCGCGGGCGTGGCGGAGGGCATGCAACTCAATCTGCAAGGGAAGGGAAATGCCGGTCCGCGTAACGGTGTTCCCGGAGATTTGCTCGTGGTCATTGAAGAGCAGGAACATGAGCACCTCATGCGCGACGGGGATAACCTATATTACAATTTGAACGTCAGTTATGCCGATGCGGCGCTGGGGGCAGAGGTAGAAGTCCCTACAATCACCGGGAAAGCCAAGATAAAAATAGCCCCCGGAACCCAATCGGGAAAAGTGCTGAAATTAAAGGGCAAGGGACTTCCCTCCGTGCAGGGTTACCAAACCGGTGATCAACTGGTGACCGTGTATGTGTGGACGCCCCAAAACCTGACCAAAGAGGAAAAACAACTCTTGGAAAAAATGCGTGAGATGCCCAATTTTAAACCGGGAGAGGCTTCATCAGGAAAAGGATTTTTCTCCCGCATGAAAGATATGTTTGATTGATGGCTGTTTTTCCGTTTCCGGATAGTTATATTTGAAATCCACTTATTGCTTTGCTTCTTTTCACGGCCGAACATATTACCAAGCGTTTTTCAGACCGTATCATTCTGGATGATGTTTCCGTAAACATCGGAGAGGCACGGATTTTCGGGTTGCTGGGTCCCAACGGGGCGGGCAAAACCACCCTCATCCGCATCATGAACCGCATCATCGCGCCCGACTCGGGTATCTGCCTGTTCAAGGGCAGGCCCATGACTTCAGAAGATACGGCGCATATCGGTTATATGCCCGAGGAGCGTGGCTTGTACCGTAAAATGGCCGTGAGCGAACACATTCTTTATCTGGCCCGCCTTAAAGGCATGAAGCCGCAAGATGCACGAAAAGAGCTTAATGCGTGGATTGATCGTTTTGAGATGCATGCGTGGAAGCATAAAAAGGTGGAAGAACTTTCCAAAGGCATGCAGCAGAAGGTGCAGTTTGTGGCTACCGTGATTCACAAGCCGGAGCTTCTCATCCTGGATGAACCCTTCAGCGGATTCGACCCGGTAAATGCCGATCTGGTGAAAAATGAAATTCTGCGCCTGAAATCAGAAGGAACTACCATCGTGCTCAGTACGCACAGCATGGCCTCCGTGGAAGAACTGTGCGACGATATTGCTATGGTGAACGGCGGCAGATGCGTGTTGCACGGCAGTGTGCGCAACATCCGCGAGCAAAACAAATCGGGCGAATATGAAATTTTGTTCAGAGGAAACATGGTTACCTTCACTACGGCACTTTGGGCAGGCGGAACCATTTTGACTCAAACGAACTTGGGGCCCGATCTTTGGAAGGTGCGTTTAAAGTTGAGTCCGCACGCCAATGTAAACGGGCTGTTAAACGAGCTCATTCATAAAGTAGAAATCAAAGGCCTGCAGGAATATCTGCCGGGCATGCATGAAATATTCGTTAATCTGGTAAAATCGGACGGCAATGCGCAAGTTTCTGCCGGTTATACGGAATGAAAAAAATAGGCATCATCATCGGGCGTGAATACCTCACCAGGGTCAGAAAGAAATCCTTTCTGTTGATGACACTTTTCGGGCCATTGCTGGCTGCCGGTTTGTACGGCCTTTTTATATGGCTTGCGGTTTCCGAGGAAACACCTGCGGTGAAAGTAGGAATCTGTGACCACAGCGAAATTTTTCTGGGCGATGACATTCCGTTGGAGAACAGGAATGACAAAATGTATTTTCCCCGGGCACCCTACAATATTGAGGAGGCGAAGGACAGTCTGCGTGCCGGCAAATTTGATGCGGTTTTGTTTATTCCGCGCGATCCGGTGAACAGCACGGCCAAAAGTTTCGTGTTGTTCTATACCAACCGCCTTCCCATTTCATCGGTGAAATATACTGAAGAGTTGGTAAGCCGGATGATAGAGGATGTTAAACTGAAAATGAACGACATCAGCCGTGAGGAATTTGAACGTGTGCGCACCCATATTTCCGTGGAGCAATCTAAGGTGAGCCTGGATAAATCAGAGGCTGATAAAAAAATGGATAATGCTCCCTACATCATCGCCTTTATCAATAGTTTTTTGGTGTATATATTGATTCTCATTTACGGTACCCAGGTTTTGCGCGGGGTGATGGAAGAAAAGCAAAGCCGCATCGTGGAGGTGATTATTTCCAGCGTGAAGCCCATTCAGCTCATGATGGGTAAAATATTGGGTATTGCAGCGGTAGGCCTTACCCAGTTCGCTTTGTGGATTGTTTTTTCGGGAATATGTTTTGCCGCGGTTTCCTTTTTTGTGTTGGGCTTTTCCGATCCGGAGCAGATTCAGCAGCAATTGGAGGGAATGGGCCAACTGTCTGCCGCCGAGGGGCTGGATGAGCAGGTTGATATGACGTCTTTGGCCGGTTTATTCCGTGTCAATCTTTGGGTGGTATTGCCCGTATTATTCTTCTTTTTTTTGGGGGGCTATTTGCTTTATTCGGCTCTGTTTGCCGCAGTGGGTGCTTTGGTGGATACCGATTCGGATACCCAGCAGTTCATGCTTCCCGTAACGCTTCCGTTGGTCTTTTCCATTGCTTTGGCTCAGGTGGCCCTCAAAAATCCGGACGGTGACCTGGCCGTATTTTTATCCTTGTTTCCGCTCACCAGCCCAATCGTTTTTCCCGTAAGGGCTGCTTTTACCTTTGATGTGTTGCACCTTTTGCTGGCTGTGGTTTTCCTTATCGCGGCCATCATTTTGGTCACCTGGGTTGCAGCGCGCATTTACCGTACGGGCATACTGATGTACGGCAAACAAATCACTTGGAAGGAAGTGTTCCGGTGGACGTTTTTTAAACCTTAGAGATAGAGCCAAGAAACAAGAGCCAAGATTGGGCAACTTCGCTGCCCTGAGGCACTCGAAGGGCAAGAAGGACAGAGTACAAGGA
>CAYYRB010000018.1:0-1529 GCA_964473995.1 uncultured Candidatus Competibacteraceae bacterium
GTAATTTTGGAAATCAATTCATTGAATTGTTCCCGGTTTCCGTTTTTCTCAAAATCATCCAATCCCCACCGCCAGATTCCTTCTCCGGCAAGCACGGCGGTTCTGCGGGAAGGTTCAGCATGAAGCAGTAAGGCGGGCGTATTGCTAACGGTCAGGCCTATTTTTCGAAAGAGTACGGTCTCCGTCCCCGCCTTGGTTTCGTAGTTGCCGAATGGCGTAAAAAGGGGAGGTGCCTGCGGAAGCCATGTTTTTAATTTATCACTCAGGGTAAACGCTCCGAATCCGGGGTTTACTGCTGCTGCGCTTTCATCGGGCTTGGCACCCGAATTGGTAATTTTTAATCCTTCGTCCAACTGATTAAAGGCAAACAGATTGCTTCGGCTTCCCAAAATATACCAGGTACTGATGCCGGATTTTTTCAAACGGGCGGTGAGTTCAGCCGCTTGTGCGTTCTGACCGGGAAGTTGGTATAACACGACGAGGCTGTAATTTTCGGGTTTTCCGTTGAAGTCATTCAAGAAGCGGAGTTCGGCTTCATAATTTTCATTCACCGAGAACGCCTGCATCAGCGCGCCCAAGTCGGGATGCGGTCCGTCCGCCAGAAGCAGCACCTTTCTTCGTCCGTCTACGATTTCCACATAAAAAGGGTAGGTGTTGTTGCGCTGGGTGTATTCCTGTCCGTCGGAGGTAAGGGTGACCGTATATTTTCTTACACCAGGCTTGTCTTCATCCAACAAAACGGGTATTGTTTTATCATACAGCTCACCATCGGCTAAAAAGTTTTGCGAAAAAAGCACCTTGCTTCCGTCGCTGATTTTCACCTGTAGATTTTTCCCTTTGAGTCGGTCGGCGCCAATGTTTACTTCTACGGGGAATGTGTTGTTCAGATAGGCGATGCGGTTTGCATTCACTTTACGGATGTAGGCATCGCGCTGAAGCACGGAATCACCTAAAGCTACCGAGTAAACGGGAGCTTTCAGGTTTTTGATCCGGTACACGGGGTTTATTCCTTTGTTGAATAATCCGTCGCCCGCAAACACCACGGCGCCCACGTTTCGTCCTGCGTACACGGATTCCAATTCGCGGAAGGCCGATTCGTAGTCGGTCATTTTTTCGTTCAGCGTCAGATTCCCGTCCCTTTGCAGATTTTCTCCCGTGGTATAAAAAACGGTTTCAAAATTTTTTGAAAGCTCTTCTTTTAGTCTGTTTACACGCAGCGGATAATCGTTTTGGTAAAACGTGCTGTCTTTGTTGAGTCTTATGGATTCGGAATTATCCTGAATAAACAGGATGACGGGATTTTCTTTTTCCCGGCTCAGGGTGCGGAAGAGGGGCGAGAAAATCATCAGGAGCAGGAGAAGCACACTGAAAAAACGAAGAATGGCAGCGGTTAACCGAAAAGCTTTTGGAATTTCGGAAACGTCCTTATTGCGAAAATATAACAAGGCGGAAGCCGCCGCCGAAACGAGTGCCAGAATAATCCAAACCCAGACGGGATAATTCCAGAGTATATTCACCTGTTTAATTTA
>CAYYRB010000018.1:1629-42808 GCA_964473995.1 uncultured Candidatus Competibacteraceae bacterium
TCCATCACTTCGTCCCATTGTTGTTCCGTCATGCGCATCAATAAATTGTCGCGTGTTATTCCGGCATTGTTTACCAATATGTCGAGTGTGCCGTAATTGGTCACTACATGATTGATCAATTTTTCGGATTCCTCAAATTTGGCTATGTCTGATCTTACGGCTTCCGCTTTCACACCGTATTCGCCTACCAGATGATCAGCTAACTCTTGGGCACTTTTTGCCGAATTTTCCGAAACGTAGGTAAAAACCACATCCGCTCCGTGTTCGGCTAATTTTTTCACGATGGATTTTCCGATGCCACGGCTTCCGCCGGTGACCAGAGCCGTTTTGCCTTGCAATAATTTCATGCCTTATGCTTGTTTGAGAAAGTTCAAAAATAAGAAAACCTTTTCACCCGGTGTTGGTCAGAAGCGGTACCCCACGTGCAGGTTTATTTGTATTCGCGGAGTAACTGCGGTTCCTGTCAGGTTATAGGATTTTGCACCCAGGTCATAATCCAGCCCTTGCCCGTAGTCCAAACCGAATTGGATAAATTCCACCGGGCGTATTTGAATTCCGTTGTAAAATAAGAAGCGCAATGTGTTCCCGGTTTGGTAAACCATAAAATCGGGATCGGCGGTGAAATAATCGGCAGGGATGCCGTTCACCCGTAAATAGTGAATGGCAGGACCGAATACATAGCGCACTTTTCGCCTGCCGGCTCCTGAGTATACTCGTAAATCCATACCCGCCCGAAACACATTATTTCTGTAAAAGGGAAAGGGGTTGGAGAGTGATGGATTCGGATTCAGGCGACCGCTTCGGAATCCATAGGAGAGAGGAAAGCGAAGGCCGATTTTATTTCCGGGAAAGAGCAGTTCATATTGCACCGTTATGTCTGTTCTCAAAAGGTCGGCTACATTCACGGAAATATATTGGGATGTTCTCCGGATGCTGTCTTCCGGAAATGCCCTGCTCTGCCCCCATGACGAGGGTGCCGTGAAGCACAACAAGAATAGTACAAGATACCCGCTTACGTGTTTCATGAATGATTGCATTATCTTAGTGCAAATTAAAGAAATGTATCGCCCCACAGCTCTGCTGTTTTTTTTCATCCTCTTTTTTGTTTTTGCCCATGGGCAGGATATTCCATTTAAATTGAAGCGCAGCATGGCTTTTTTTCTGCCTGAGGAAGTGAAGGAAACGAGCGGACTGGTGTATCTGGACGGGGAATTATATACCCATAACGACAGTGGTGGAAAACCGGAATTATATGTGTTGGATACTACGGGCGGATACGTAAAACGTTCCATCTTTATACGGGGTGCCGAAAACAGGGATTGGGAAGCACTTGCTTTTTCCAAGAATGCCTTTTATATCGGTGATTTTGGCAATAACTCAGGTCAAAGAAGAGACCTGATTATTTACCGGGTTCCTTTTTTTAAAAATAAGGATACGTTGGATGTGGAACGGCGCATCGGATTTTATTTTCCCGAGCAGACCGATTTTTCCGATCAACGCAAAAATCACGCGTACGATACGGAAGCCATGGTGGTTTATCACGACTCCATTTTTTTGTATTCCAAATCATGGAATGATGGTATCTGCCGTATCAGGGTCATTCCCGATTCCGAGGGGAAGCATGCGGCTTCCGTGGTGAATACCTTCGATGGCAGCGGCTTGGTTACGGATGCCTTTTTTGATGATGGGGAAAATATCCTGATGTTTACCGGATATGATTTGCGTTCGGCCGTGTTGAAGCCTTTTTTGCTTTCCTTTCGGGCAAATCATCCTGCATGGCCCGTGTTTGATTCTGCGGTAAAATTTAACCTTTCACCCGATTTTGTGCAAACGGAGGCCATAGCTCTTTTACCTTCTGGCCGTTTGGCCATTACCGCGGAAGCGATTGCTGAAAAATGGCTGGACATAGCTCCCGTATTGTATCTGTTTTTTCTTCCTAAACCGAAAGGTGAAAATTAAAACCGGGTCTGTATATCAAACAGATTTTTCACACCAATATAGCTGTCGGTGATAAATCCTTCCGCATATTCAGCTCCGATGTATTGCCCGAAGTAAGCGGCTCTTCCGCGTATGTTGTCCAGAAAGCCCGGACTGGAAATGAGCGTGGCGGGTTCGGTACTTTCGGGGTCAAAAAATTGGGATTTATGGGCTTTGTAACCGGCTATTTTGGTATCCATCACAGTACTGATATCCACCAGAAAGTTTGGTTTCAGATCGTAAAATTGAATGTAGTGAAAAACGGCTTTCGGCCTCCATGCTTCCTGAGGTATGCCTTGGTCAAAGGTTTTCACGTGGCGCAATCCGGATAAAAAGGCGGCTTCTTTCACCAATGCCGCTCCGCGCCCGTGATCGGGATGCCGGTCATTCGGGGCGTTGCACAGGATGATGTCAGGTTGATGCCTGCGGATACTCTCAATTACCCGATGCAACGAGGCTTCATCGGCACGGAAGAATCCGTCGTTGAGGCGCAGGTTTTCGCGCACTTCACAACCCAATATGCGTGAGGCTTCTTCGGCTTCCTGCAGCCGGATTTCGGGCGTACCGCGTGTGCCTAGTTCGCCGAGTGTAAGGTCGGTAATTCCCGTCTTACGGCCTTTTGAGGCTTCCAGTGCCAGCGTGCCGCCACAGCCCAGCTCCACATCGTCGGGATGGGCCCCGAAAGCCAGTATGTCCAATTTTATCATATCTGTTCGTTTCTTTTGGGTGTGAAGTAATAGATACGGTCATGTCCGCAATCCTCTGTTTTTACAAGTGCTGCATGAGCCAACCCGGGTGCCTTCAATCCTTCGCCGGCTGAAATTTTTCCGACGATGACGCGGGCCTCGTCCCACAAATCTGCCTCAATAAATTCGGCAAGTGTGGCTGCCCCGCCTTCAACCAGTATGGATTGGATTTCCTTTTGAAAAAGGGTATTCAGCATTTCGGGCAGGGAATAAACCTGTATACGTTCTACGGATTTCTCCTGGCTGCTTTCTTTTCCGTTAAATACAAGCGTAGGATTTCCGTCCGAAAAAAGGTGCAGATGAGAGGGAAGCGTATTTTCCCGATCGGTGACGATCCGAAGCGGATTCTTTCCCGGAAAAAGGCGTGCCGTTAGTCGCGGATTGTCTTTAAGCGCCGTTCTGTATCCCACCCAGATAGCCTGTTCCTGTGTTCGCCAAAGGTGTACAAGCTGGTCTGTTTCGGTGGACGTTATTTTTAACGGGGCGGTTTCGTTTGTATCCAAAAATCCATCTGACGTTTGGGCCCATTTCAGCAGGATGTAAGGTCTTTTTTTTCGGTGAAAAGTAAAAAAACGCCGGTTCAGTTCTTCGCCTTCTTTTTCGCAGATACCGGTGACGACTTCCGTTCCGGCCTTTCTCAATTTTTCGATTCCTTTTCCCGCTACCAGCGGATTGGGGTCTGTATTGGAAATGACCACCCTCGGTATTTTTTTCTCCAGAATAAGATCTGAACATGGCGGGGTTTTTCCGTGGTGACTGCAGGGTTCCAGATTAATGTAAAGCGTGCTGTAAGGCAAAAGCTCCGGTTGTTTGCAGGCGCGGATGGCCATCACTTCCGCGTGCGGTTCACCGAATCCGGTATGAAATCCTTCCCCGATTATTCGATCCTCATGCACCAAAACGGCTCCCACCATGGGATTCGGCGCTGTACGGCCCAATCCGTTTTTGGCCAGTTGCAGACATCGGTGCAAATATGGTTCATGGTCCATGGTACAAAGGTAACTTCCCGATGGCAATCTGCGGTGCCCGACCTTGCATTACCTTTGCGAAATGCTGCCTTCAGGAAATACGTGGACGCATTTGTGGAGCTACGCCGATGAGAAATGGGCGGGAAAGGTCGATTCCTCGGAAATTCCCGCCATGAAAAAAGCGCTGATGCAGGATTTGTTCGGGCGTGTTTATTCGCCTGGGCTTAAACCTGATGAAGTTCGTTTTTCGGAAAGTGAATTATTGCGTTGGATGCAGGCGGTAAAACGCATTGCCTCGGGCGAGCCGCTTCAATATGTTACCGGAAAAGCGTTCTTTTTGGGGCTTACCCTGGAGGTTAATCCGCAGGTGTTGATACCCCGCCCTGAAACGGAAGAATTGGTTTGTCTGGTCTCGGATGCTTTTCCTCAGGGTGCTTCACTTCGTGTGTTGGATGTATGTTCGGGAAGCGGATGCATCGCGTTGGGCATTCGAAAATTAAGAAAGGATTGGACGGTTGAGGGAATGGATGTCAGTCCGGGAGCTGTGCTTAAGGCTTTGCATAATGCCGATTTAACCCAACTTCCCGTGTCGTTTCATGAAGCCGATCTTTTTTCGGATGATTTTTTTCGTGGAAAATCATGGGATGTATGGATATCCAATCCGCCTTATATTACTCAGTACGAGGCTGCGGAAATGTCGGCTTCCGTATTGGATCATGAGCCGCATTTGGCTTTGTTTGCCGGCACTGAAGATCCGCTGCGTTTTTACCGGAGATTGGCTGAATTAGCTCCTATGCATGTGAATGCGGGCGGGGGCGTTTTTATGGAAATCAATCCCTTGTATGCCCGGGAGGTGGTTGCTCTTTTTGAGGCTGAGAAAATGAAAGCGGAAATTCACCGCGATTTGTCGGGTAAGGAAAGGTTCGTGGCGGCTTATCGTTGATTCCTTTGGGTTTGCTTATCAAAAAGAGAGTTTGCTCAAGGTTGTTTTCTCAAGTAACGTTTTTTCCCGTTTAAGCGCATTTCGTGGGAACGTGGGAATCGGCTTGATGGAGTCATCATCGTCATCATTTCCGATGTTGGTTAAGAGAAGTTTGAAACCGATTTTAGGCATACTCCAATTTTCTTCATCCCGCACAACGCCTTCCGCCGGTAATGCCTGAATGGCCATTTTTTCGAAAAAGGGATTGAATTTTAACCCGATAGAATGAGGTTCATAATCTTTCATAGCTTCGTTGTAGGTAGGCTCTATGAAGATGGGTTCAAATTGATACCCTGTTTTATAGGCGGGAAGTATGCAGAATCTGGCAGGATGCGGCATGTCATCTAATGTTTGAAAAGATTGAAAAATCACGCAGGTGCCTACTCCTTGAAGTATTTTGTAGATAGGGTGTTTTACGTAATAAGGGTTGAATGGGAAAACAAGTACCTTACTCATGGCATGGGTTTACATTTTATTTGATAAGTGAGATTACATATCAAAACAGGAAAAAGTAGCACATGTTTTTTCGGAAGTTTCGTAAATTTTTACTTTTTGGTAAAGATAGGATTTTAGAAAAAAATAAACCGGTTTTTATTTTTTTAAGAGTGGTCTACTGACTTCCGATTATTTTGTTATAAACAAACCAAGCCATACAAGTGCCAAACCAAGAATAATACTAAGCCCCGTGTACATTATGGAGAGCGTTAATTGGTTTGTCTGAATTAAATTCAGGTTTTCCTGTGCAAAGGTAGAGAATGTGGTAAAACCACCGCAAAAACCTGTAATCAGTAGGAGTTTGGCATCGGTCTGGTTATTTTTAAGGAAAATTCCCGATAACAACCCGATTATAAAACAACCCGCTCCGTTAACCATCAATGTGGCGAAAGGAAAACTGATCATCAGGAACTTTTCACCAAGCAGAGAAGTTGAATACCGCAGCATGGAACCCGCACCTCCTCCGATAAAAACAAGCAACATGTTTTTCAGCATAATTCAGTTTTTTACTAGAGGAAGTTATTGATTTGAGTTAGGTTTACTTCCCATGAATTGCTTACATCCAAAATCTACCCATTTTTTGTTTAACTTCTCTTTTTTGTTTTACAATCATTTTTACTTGGGTAGAATACTCTTTTTTTCATCAGCCATTCATGAATTGTTATATTCATCAAAAGAAGCAGAAGTGAATATACACTGTCTTCAACAGGTACGCTTGTTATGCGGATTCCGATAATTTCCTCCGGATTGTAGATAACAACGGGGAGTGCGGTCAGTACGCCGTTTACCAGGAAAAAAGGAATGAGATGGACAAGGTAGGCTGTCCAAAAACGTCCGGCGAATGTATTTTTCAGAATCAGGTGATGCACCGCTATACCTAAAGCGGCGAGCGGAAAAGTAATCAGCGGGTAGGTACGGTCGGTAAAAAATACCGTTACAAAAAGCAGGATGCCGAAAACCGCCTTTGAAATTTTGGGTCCCGCAGCATGTGCCCAATCGGGGAAATAGGCTTTCAGGCATTCATAAATGAACACGGTGGCATAGGGTATGGTGAAAAAGAACATCCACTCCTCCATGGGCAGATTACCCCAATAAATACCTAGAATGTAATCGGGATTAAACGACCATACGCCCAAGTGGGTCTTCCACATATCCCAGGGAATGAACACCGCAGCAGTAAGGAAAATGGCGGGTAGTATGCTGGGCCACATACGGTAAAAGGCCACCTTCTTGTCAAACGACAGTATGAGTGGAAAGAAAATGGTTCCCAGGTTCAGGGCCAGGTAAGTATAATGTCCTAAATTCATATTCGCGGTGATAAAGATAGCCTGAATCAGCTATAAATGGTTTTTGGACGAAAAAATGTTGGCAAAGGACAGGGAACCGGCTATCTTTGGGCGCTTAAAAACACGTTTGCACTCATGGATCGCAATACCATCATAGGCGTTCTGCTCATTCTGGGAATCATTCTCACTTTTTCTATTCTGAACAAACCCTCCGATGAGGAACTGGCCCGGCAGCGTTTTGTGCGTGACAGCACCGAACGTGCTGCTGCTGCCCAAGCCAAGGCAGATTCATCGGCCACCCGAAATCAAGTACCTTCAGTCGTTGTTAAAGACACGGTAAACAACCTTTCCGATTCCCTTCAGAACGCCCTGCTGACAGACGTTTACGGTCCTTTTGCCCAGGCGGCTTCGGGCAAGGCAGAACCCGTGGTGATTAAAACGGATCTGATGGATATTTACATCAGTCCCAAAGGCGGTATGATAGAGCAGGTTACCCTTAAGGACTTTAAAAATTATGCTTCGAAAGAACCCGTAAATCTGTTCAGCCGTAACGGTTCGGCATACCGCATTCCTTTGAAGGTAGGCAACCGCACCATTTTTACCGACAGCCTCTACTTTGCCACTTCAGTCGCCTCGCAGAATATATCAGGGGATCAGGTACTGGATATCCCCATGAGGCTCTATGCGGGTTCTCCCGACAAATACCTTGAATTTATTTATAAAATCAAAGGGAATGAATACATGCTGGGTTTTGATGTGCGCCTGCAGGGGATGTCCGGCATGTTGAGCGGAAATTCTCCGTTGGAAATGCAATGGTCTCAAATAACTCCCATACAGGAAAAAGATGCCGAGCAGGAAAAAGCCAAAACGACCATTTATTATCGGCGGGAATCGGGCAAAGTAAAAAGTTTATCTTCGGGAACAGACGATGATGAGGTGCTGAGTGAAAACAGTTCCTGGATCGGTTTTTCCCAACAATTTTTTACATCCACACTGATAGCGGATAAGGGATTCGGTCATCCGATCAACCTGAAAACCAGGCAAGGGGAAGAAGGTTCGGACGTAATCCGCTATTATGACGCCACATTTCGTCTTCCTTCATCCGGTTCGGGTGACCAAACCATCGCCATGAACCTGTATCTGGGCCCGAAGGATTACAAAATCATGCGCCGCTACAAGCAGGATTTGGAAGAACAAATCAGCTTGGGATGGTGGCTTTTCCGTTATGTAAATACGCTGGTCATCATCAACCTGTTTCAATGGCTCGACGGATTCAGTCTGAGCTATGGTATCATCATTCTCATTCTAACTCTGATCGTTAAAATGGCCTTATCGCCAATCACCTATAAAACCTATTTATCTTCTGCAAAAATGCGGGTGTTAAAACCTGACATCGATGCCTTGAATGAAAAAAATAAAGATGCAGATCCGCTCAAAAAGCAGCAAGAAGTGATGAATCTGTATCGCCGGGCGGGCGTGAATCCACTGAGCGGCTGCATTCCCGCGTTGCTGCAAATGCCTATATTGTTTGCCATCTTCCAGTTTTTTCCCTCTTCGATCGAGTTGCGCGGACAAGGTTTCCTCTGGGCTGATGACCTTTCCAGCTGGGACAGCATAGCCAGCCTGCCCTTTGAAGTACCGTTTTACGGCAAGCATGTAAGTTTATTTACCTTACTCATGACGGCCACCACCATGATTTACACCATGCTTTCGCAGACCAACATGGGTGACAGTGCCCAGGCCAAGCAGATGAAAATTTTGATGTACGTGATGCCGGTCATGTTCCTAGGTGTGCTCAACAGCTACAGCTCTGCGCTCAGTTATTATTATTTTCTGGCCAACACGGTGAGCATCGCCCAAACCTTGGTCATCCGCCATTTTATTGTGGATGAAGAGAAACTCCGAGCCCAGATTGATGAAAACAAAAAGAAGCCCGTAAAAGGCAAATCGCGCTGGGCGGCCAAGTTGGAGGAAATGCAGAAATTACAACAGCAACGCGCTCAGGAATTGGATAAGAAGAAAAAGAAGTAAGGGAGGGGAATCAAGAGCCTATAGAATCAGAGGGAGAATGAGAGCGAAGATTTAGGTGAGCCAAAAGCCAAGACTGCTATGCAGTCCTTCCCGTCGATATATGTCGGGACTCGAAGGGCGAGAAGTTCTCAGCAAGAATCAAGAGTCAAGAGCCAAAAGCCAACAGCCAAGAGCCAAGACGATTTTTCAAAAGGGCGTAGCCCTGATATCTGTAATTGCATCAAGTAGCAGGTATCAAGACCATGAACTACTGCCTTTTGCCTAATAACAATTAACCAATAACCATTAACTAAAAAGAGCCAAGAGCCAAGACTACCTATTGCCTAAAAAATCAGAGTGAGAATGAGAGCGAAAGCGAGGTTAGAATGCCTTTTGCCTATTTCCTAATGCCTAATAACTAATAACACGACCATGAACCAATTAAAACTTCAAAAAAGGAATAAACCGCGGGGTTTTCTTTTGGTAGTCTTTATATTCCGGATATTTTCCCGCCGAAATGTCTTCACTGAAATCGCTGCTTCCTTTGAATAAAATCAATAACAACATGGCACCCGCCAGGCTCCAATTAATCCATCGTCCAGTGGTTGATACGCTGAAAAAATAAAATACGACCCATATTGCCTGTTCGCAGGCATAATTCGGGTGTCGTACGATTTTCCAAAGTCCTGTATGCACAAATCCTTTGTCGTAGGGTGGCGTCAGTTTTTCTCCTGCATTCAGGCGCCTGTGTTTTTCTGTTTGATAATTCCACTGCTGCTGATCGGCAATGGTTTCAATAATAATCAGTACGATCATGATACCAGCTAGTAAAAAATCGAAACCGCTTAGGGGTTGATTTACACCCTCCATGGCCAATAACCCGGGAAGTGTAAATAATAAAATCAGGGTCATTTGGTATAGGCAGATAAAAAACAGGTTAAAGAACATCCACTTCCAACGTCCGCTGAGAGCGGGGTTTTGCCGGAGTACTTCCCAACGGTAGTCTTCCTCGCCTTCCCAAAATTTTAGTTTGTAGGCTCCTCTTCTGGAAAAATTGTAGGTAAGTCTTGCACCCCAGAGGGTAACCGGAATAGCCATCAAAACCAACCGCTCGTTCCACCCTGATGCGCAGGCCATATACCACACATAAATAATGGGCATGATGCTCCATATTTTATCAACCTGACTTGTGTTTCGGGTAATTTCTCCCAGCAAAAAGGCAAAAAGTGCCGTTCCTATCATGATGATCAACAAAACATGAAGTGTATTCTGTTGAAGCTCGTTCAGAGGGGCATCCGAATAGAACCCAATAATCGGCAGAACGATTATCGTAAATATCAAAATGAGAATGGTGCGGATCATGACTAAATTTTTCACAAAGAAAAGGAAAACTTGAAACACCAAAAAAATGGCCGTGTAAATGATGATCCATAACCTGATTTCAAAAATTTTCAGAAACAACAGCCCGTCATTTTGACTGACGCTTTGAACTAAGAAGATGATCGGATGTTATTAGTGGCATACAATATGACAAATCCGCTATGCAAAATCTGCTTTTCTCAAACCCGTATATGGTTGGCAGTCGTTATTTTTGATGCGTCGGTTGCAATACACATCTACAAAAAGTAACCTGCTTTTATACTCCATACCTGATACCAAATACCTGATACTTGATACCAAATACTTGATACATAACTTATGATCTGGTTCGCACCTTACACGATAGAAAACTTGGCTCCCATGGGGCAACAAACCATGATGGAGCATTTAGACATTCAATTAACCGAATTGGGGCCCGACTACATTTCCGGTTCCATGCCGGTAGACCAACGTACCAAGCAACCGGCGGGGCTTCTGCATGGAGGTGCCAGTGTGGTATTGGCTGAAACGCTGGGCAGTATTGCCGCCAATCTGGTGGTAAATCCTTCCGATTGCACCTGTGTGGGTCTTGAGATAAATGCCAATCATCTGCGCGCCGTGAAAGAAGGCCGGGTTATCGGAACGGCAAGGCCGGTGCATTTGGGTGCCACCACACAGGTATGGAGCATTGAGATAAAAGACGAGCGCGGACGCATGGTATGCCTGAGCCGGCTGACCATGGCCGTACTTCACCGCAAAGGGAAAGCGGTGGACAGGATCGTATAACATTCATTCGGGGTAAAGGCTTACTTTTGCCATTCATCATGAAGAAAGAAAACGGGAAAATACGGATTATGCTTTCAGAAACCCAGTATCTGGTAAAACAGGGGTTGCTGAATCTGATTCGGGAGAACGAGGATTTTGAACCTGCGGGTACCGTGCATAGTCTGGCTGAATTGGCCATGCTGCCCAATTACAGTGGTTTTGATGTGCTCATCGTGGATAAAAACTTCGGGGACTATTTCACTCCCGAAAATATGGAGAAAACGGCCGATATCTTCGGCAAATGCAAAGTGCTCGTCATTTCTGACAGCGATAAGGAAACCATTTACCGCATCCATAAACTCAACATCACCGGTTTTATCACCATAGAAAGCGAGAAACAGGAAATTATGGATGCCATCCGCAAAACGGCTGACGGAATCAAATTTTTCAGTCCCAAAATTGTGGAAGCCCTCATTGCCATGACTTACGGGGAAGGCGGAAGACCCGGTATGGGCGGGCGGCCCACCCCTCAGGAAGTGAAAGATCATTTCGGTAATCTATCCGAACGGGAGAAGGAAATTTTGAAGTTGGTGGTAAAAGGAAAAACGGCCCAGGAAATGGCCGATGAACTCTTTTTGAGCATCCATACCATTTACACACACCGAAAAAACATATTGAAAAAACTTTCCTGCAAGAACGCTACGGAGCTGCTCAATTACGCCATGAGCAAAGGTTTCATGGAAACCAGATAAAGAGTACATTTTGATTATTCCCATTCCAGCGAAACGCTACCGCCCTTTTCCTGCCCGCATAGAGGCAGTTGTGCATATTTTGGATGCCGTTATGGGCCGAAACCAATATGCCGATAAAGCGCTGGAACGGTATTTTAAGGACAACCGCAAAGCGGGATCAGATGACAGGGCGTTTATTTCGGAAATGGTGTACGATGCCGTGAGGCATTGGAACTACCTGGTTTGGTTTACGGGAGACGGTTTTTCCTTTAAGCGGGAAGGGCTTTGGCTACTTGTGGGCAATTTGTTGTTTTTGAAAGGCTACGAGTTGCCTGAATGGAGAGAGTTCGCTTCCATAAACATAGCAAAAGCGGCAGAGCGCGCCAAGCGGAAAAATCTTCCCCGCCATATACTGCAATCTGTTTCGGAGGAATTGGATTCATTGGCCTTAGAGCAAATGGGAGAGGAGCGTTGGACAGCTGAATTGGCCGCCATGAATGTTCCTGCGGATGTGGTGCTCCGTGCGAATACCTTGCACACGGATGTAAACCGGTTAAAGGTTTTGTTGCAACGATCGGGCGTAGAAACGGAAACGCTGTCGGGATATCCCGATGCCTTGAAATTGAAGGAGCGAAGCAATGTGTTTCGTCATTCCCTTTTTGAGGAAGGTTTTTTTGAGGTACAGGATGCGGGTTCCCAAACCATTGCCCCTTTTCTGGATGTGGAACCGGGAATGCGGGTGATTGACGCATGCGCAGGTGCGGGAGGCAAAACACTGCACTTGGCTTGTCTGATGAAGAACAAAGGCAAGATCATAGCTATGGATGTGGAAGCATTCAAGTTGGAGGAGCTGAAAAATCGGGCCCGACGAAATGGTATTTCTCTGATTGAAACCCGACTTATAGAGGGTACCAAATCCATCAAAGGATTGAGCGAAAGTTGCGACCGGCTTCTGTTGGATGTGCCCTGCACGGGTAGCGGAGTGTTGCGTAGAAACCCCGATGCCAAGTACAAAATCACACGTGATTTTTTTCGCCGGGTAACCGCATTACAGGGCGAGATTCTGCAAGATTACAGCCGCATGCTCAGGCCGGGCGGTAAGTTGGTGTACGCCACATGCAGTCTTTTTGCCGATGAAAACCAAAACCGGGTAAGTGCTTTTTTGGAAAAAAATCCGGATTTCATGCTGGAGCGTGAGCACATGCATTATCCATCCGAGACGGGTTTTGATGGATTTTATATGGCGTTGATGAAACGCAAATAAACGGTTTACTTCTTCAGTCTGAATACCCGAATGCTGCCATATACTCCGACGGATTGTTCAATCTGCCTTCGTATCTCAGGGTTTTCATCAATTTTCCGACTGTCGGAATACAGAAAAGCGGCTCTTTTCATTCGCAAAGAATCCAGTACATAAGGTTGCAGATCATCGTCTGTGAAATTCCATCCCTTTTTGTGTACATAGTGAAAGAATATAAATCCCGAACGATCGTTGCCGGCTATGCAGAGGGCATCATCGGGCACGGCATTTTTCAGCTCAGTTCGGTAGGTGAGCAGATCGGAATTGAAACCGGGTTTGCTTTCGTCCCACCGGTGATGGGTACGCAGCCAACAGGTGACGGGAATCACGGCTAAAGCCAGATAGGCAAACACCCGTAAGTACAACGTATCAGATTCATTAAGTTTTTGGAAACCGTAAGCCACCGTTAGAAATAACAGGGGCAAAAAGGGAAACAGATAGTAATCATGATCTACCCCGATCATATTAAGCTCGTAAAAGAAATATCCCGATACGGCTGATCCGAAAATGAAAAAGGGCAAGGCCGTATGAGTGCTGAATTTCCGGTTTTTGAAAAAATAGAACAATCCCGCCGCAAATAGGGGAACGGCTGCATAATTGAGCAGAAGCTCGGGCAACGCAGAAACTATGTTGTGAAACAGGAAATACCCTAATCGGCTCCAATGTTCACTGGCGTTGAGCATGCCGGCGGCTATTCCGGTTTGGTGCCAGTGTGGTATGGCCGAGATATACCAGGCGGCGGGAAGGGGCAAAAAAAGCAGAAGAAAAAGCATTTTTTTCCATCTGCCGGAAGAGTTTTCGGTAATCAAAAGGGCAGCAGCCGGAAGAGTAAAGAAGAGCACATAAGGCAGCTTTACGGCCGTGGCGGTGCTTAACAATAAACCGCTTATAACCAAGTGCCAGGAATATTGTGATTTTTGAAAGCGGGCAAAGAAAAATAAGCCCCAAAGTCCTGCGGCCAAGGCCATGATGTCGGGCAGCGGATTCACACTGAAGTAAAAGAAAGAGGGGGCAAAGGCAAGCCCCCAGGAACCGGTGAAGGCGACAATTCTTAGGCGCGTGAGCTCTTTTATCCAAAAATACATGCCCGTTATGGCGAAAGCCGCCATGGAAAACATAAATAGTCGGGTGATGATCAGGTGTTGTCCGAATAGCTTATATAGGCCTGCAATGAGCCATTGCATGAGCGGAAATTCCATCCGGAAAATACCGTCGCCCTCACCACGGTTGTATTTTTTGGGATTAAGTATGCAGAAGTCTTCTTCCAAAAATAGGTCAATGGTGCCCTGAGTCTGCGTCTGACGCCACACGTGCACCCCGATCAACTCTTTTTGGAAATGAGGCATATGCATAAACAGGGAAAGGGCTATGGCTACAGCCGGACCGAACAGATGAGGAAGAGTTTTTCGGAGGTTCATTACGCAGGTTTTACGGCCAAGGTCATTTCCCGTTTAAAGGGAGGTCCGGGACGACTTTCTACCAAAAAGCCTACTTCTTTCAGGCTCCGCTTAAAGGATCCTTTGGCGCAGTAGGTAACCAGAATGCCGCCTGGAATCAGCAGTTCAAAACAGGTTTTCATCACATCCGTGGTCCACATGTCGGGTTGTTTTTCGGGCGCAAACGCATCAAAATAGATGAGATGAAAATTATTTTTTGCCGTAAAATGCTGAATTCCTCTGGTGGTTTTGGTCAGCTCAAAGAAGGGGGAGAGGCCTACGGGTTTTTCCCATGCCGCCCCGTGAATGGACTCTTGCCAAGAGGCTTCTTCTTCTTTTAGTGATGGCGTGAAGAGCAGTTCGCCATCCAAATTTTTCGGAACGGGTATGGGCTCTAAAGCGGTGTAATGAACCCTGCGGCCCGTATGTTGCGCGGCTGCCGCGGTCAGAATCGCATTGAGGCCCGTACCAAGACCCACCTCCAACAGGTGGATGATTTCATCAGCAAATCGGGAACGGATTTCATCCCAACCGTGTCGGATAAACACATGCCGGCTTTCGGTAACCGCGCCATGCAGGCTGTGGTAAGGCTCGTTCAGATCTTCGCGGAACAGGGTAGGGCTTCCGTCTGCCGTGGTTTTTATGGTGATGTGCACGGTCGTTTATTTTTCATCGGTTATGATGAGTTCCACGCGGCGGTTACGCGCATCCGATTCTGCCCCGTTTCCTTTGAAAAGGGGTTTCTCGGCCCCGTAAAACATCCAGTCCAGCCGTTTTTTTTCGATTCCGTTTTTCTTAAACAGTTCAAATATTTGGTTGGCTGCCGATTCTCCGGCGGCAATTGCTACTCCATGCATGGATAGGGCATCCGTATGTACGGCTACCTCAATCTTTACTTTGGGGTTTTCTTTTAACCAGTTACTGATGCGTTGTATTTCAAATTCTGATTCCGGGTTCATTTCCAAGTAATCCCGACTGAATACGATGTTGTTCAATACGATGGCCCGATTTTTTTTCAGCGGAGCGGGGTCAATCAATACCTCCCGTTCCATGAAGATTTCTTCCGTTTTCAATTGCAGACGGGCAGAGAAAGGTAACCCTTTTTCGGTTAGAAAATGCAGGCCGTAATTTCCCGTGGCAGGCACGAGCAGGCTGAGCATACGCGTGGTATCTTGAATTCCGCTCCGGTAAAGGGTATTACCTGTTTTTAAATCAAAGATTTCCAGTACCCCTTTGCCTAAAGCATGGGGCTTAATTTGTAAACGGAGCTTGCACAGCTGACTGATGAAGGATTGGGCTGCTTTTTTTTCGTACGATTCCGGATCCAATAAAACGCCTGCTGCCGTCTCGTAGCCCCCTGAAATGAATAGAGCTTCACGCACACTCTCTGTTTCCCTGAAGGGAATAAACTCGCCGGTGTCTTTATGGTTTCTGCGAATGAATCCTTTTGTACCCGTAATGTCAAATTGAATTCCCGTTTCGTCTTTTCCGGAGTTCAATCCGAGCCCGATGTTTTTCATGGGCCTTCCATCTTTTAAGGCCTCTTTTTCCGTATAAAGGATATCAAAACCGCCGGTGGTGTGTTTGCCGTTGGAACTACAGAAAAACCGTTCTTCGTCGGCTGAAAACGTTGGGGCAAACTGATCAAATTCATCGTTTACTTCGTCGCCCATGTTTTCGATGCCTTTCAGTTTTCCGTCGGGCTCAAAATGGGCAATCCAGATATCGTATCCGCCTTTCCCCCCCGGTCGGTCCGATGAAAAATAGATTTTCCGCAAATCGACAGAAATGAAAGCTTCCCGATTGTGAAACTTCCCGTTGAGGGCTTCCAGCTCCAGTAATTTTACGGGGCTTAGATCGCGGAACAAAGAATCGTCAGAGGCCAGTAGGACCCTGCCGTTAATATCTGCGTAGAGAAATTCGGAAGGCATTAATTTCAGGTCGGAAACCCGACGCTTATCCCGACTGGTTAAAAGCCGGTAATTCCCCGATTCAAGAGCCCACCAGCCGTAAAAGTGATTGTAAAAAAGGTGTTCGATATCCGGGGAAATTTCCTGCGCCATGAAATTTTTTCCCTCGGCGAAACGAGATTTGCTTTCCGCCATTTCCTGGCCTTTCTTACATTCGGCAATACGCTTAGCCGGAGTTTGTAAACGGTTTTCACTCCAAAAAAGAATATTCCCGTACGTATTCTTAAACTCCCCAAACACAAATTCCGCACGATGGAAAGAACCTTTGTACTGAAGGAGTGAACCCAGCAAAAAAAGTTCTTCCTGGCTGAGTTCGGCCTTGAGGTCATACAATTTTTCCAGATGAGGCAGTGTTTTTTCGGATTGATTTTGGCTCAGGTATAAATCGGTCAGGTAGCGGTTAATCCGTATGTGATTGGGGTTGAAGGAAAACGCCGATTCCAGCAATCGGATGGCTGATTCCATGTCGGTAATTTTTCCCTCTTTCAGAGCCCGATAGGCTTTTTCACCTTCTTTGAAATTCGTGAGGGCTTTCGCGAAATCGGTTTTACTTTTCCCTGGAAAGTTTTTGATTTTGAAATCGGTATGTACCTGCGCTGAGAGGCAAAGGGCCGTCAACCAAAGCGGAAAAAATAAAGTGGATATGGTGAATAATCGGTTCAATTTTCAAGACAATAAATATTGTAAAAACGGCTGGAACGGGGATATCCTTTTTCGGCGGCCTTGCTCCAGCATTGACAGGCTTCCGTCTCCAGGCCTTCCAGATAATGAAGTACGCCCCGGTTAAAAAGCGCCTCGGCTTTATCGGGATTTATGGATAGGGCCAGATCTGTATATTTTTTGGCTTTTATCATGTCGCCTGCCATCAGGTAAGCAGCTCCGGAGTTTACCAGCGACAAAATGTCGTCCGGTTCGTTTTCGATGGCTTTCATAAAATACACAAGGGCTTCTTGCATATTTCCCTGTTGAATCTCCAAAAGGCCCAGCAGATTGAGTGACGATATGAGTGTTCCGTCTTTTTTGGTGGCTTGCAAAAACATGTTCTTGGCCGGAATCACCTGATCGGATTCACGGTAAGCCAGCCCAAAATTTTGGACGATAAAACCTTCGTCCGGAGCCAACAGCGCCGCTTGACGAAAATCGGCAAGCCCCTCGCTGTATCTATTCAAGAGCATGCGGGCCACGCCTCGGTCGTTGTGGGCACCGGCACTTTCGGGAAAAAGGTCTATGGCTTTGGAGAAAAAGCTTTCGGCCCCCGGGTAGTCTTTGTTTTTCAGGGCAATGGTGCCGAGTCCGGAATATGCCTCGTAACCCGGCAAAATGAGCAACTGGTTGTTAAAATCCTCGAATGCTCCGTTGAGGTCATTCAAAATCAATTTTATTTTTCCCCGTAGCGACAAGACTTTCGGAAAGTCCGGATAACGCCTTACCAAAATATCGGCATACCGCAGGGCACTTTTCGCATCTTCATTTTCCTGTAGCAAAATGCAGAGGTTGTAGAGGGTGTTTTTGTGCAATGAATCCGCATCCAGTACTTTCACAAAGAGCGAAATGGATTTTTCCCTATCGCCTGACTGAAGCATTTTTACGGCCTCTTCGTACCGTTTTTGGGCCAGAGCCGGATTTTGGGCCTTGCTCTTGTTTCCAAAAACAGCCACCAGAAACAGGGCCGCAAAAAGGAGTTTTTTCATCGGTGCGAAATTACCGAATTTATCCGAAATTGGGCTAAACCTCCTTTCCGGCACGGAACTTGGTGTTTTTGATTTGTCTTCCTTATCTTCGTTCTAATAATAGAGTAGTTATGTTAAAAAAGTTTGTTGTTTTCACTTTTGTCGTTTTGTCGGCTGTTTCAATCTCTCGGTTGTTTGCCCAGGAGTCTGCATCCGACCTGATCGGAAAGCCTTTAAATGCGCCTGAGGTGCAGTCTTTTATTTCACCGCTCGCGCTAGATGCTGCTACGGGAATCAGTTTCGAAAACGGTGTTCAGGCGTTCCATGACGGAACCACGTTGTATGCACTTTATTTTTTTAATAATACCAATCTCAACGGCCAACAGATGAAGGCTTACCGTCAGCCGTTGCCATACGGGCTTTCTTTTCGCGAATCAATGGAAACGCTCAAGAAAAAGTTGGGTTCTTCGCCCGTGGCCAAAGGAGATCACTGGGTATGGAAACTGGGTACCGTAGAAGTGGAAATAGCCTTTGCGGATGCCAAGAAAAGCGAGGTGTCGTTCGTAGCACTTTCCGCGGTTGAATAAAATTATTTTGTTGATGCTGTTTTTTGGGAAAAATTGTATATTTGCCCCCTCAAAAATGTGAAGTATGAACAAAGAAATCCACCCCGAAAATTATCGTTTCGTAGTGTTTAAGGATGTTTCCAATGATTATGAGTTTATCACCAGATCTTGCGTGGAAACCAAGGAAACCACCGTTTGGAAAGACGGAAACGAATATCCCCTGTTCAAAGTGGAGATTTCATCAGCTTCGCACCCCTTCTACACAGGTAAGATGAAGTTTGTGGATACCGCAGGACGTGTGGATAAGTTCATGAACAAATACAAGAAATTCCAAAAGTAAAATTTACTTTTAACCATTCAGAAAAGAGAATTTCGAAAGAGATTCTCTTTTTTTATTTCCTTAATGAGCCCACTATAGATTAGAAATTCCGCCATTCGGCGGTTATGTCAAAAATATGCCTGAGTATCTCCTGTTCGTTTTCGTTTAAATCCATACCGCGTCTTTCCCAAACCTTCTTCGCCGTGCTTATGGCTTCGGCCGCTTTGTATTCGCTAAATCCGGAGGCTCCGCCCCAGGCAAATGACGGGATGAAATTGCGCGGGAAACCGGCCCCGAAAATGTTGGCACTTACCCCCACCACGGTTCCCGTATTAAACATGGTATTGATTCCGCATTTGGAATGGTCGCCCATAATCAGGCCGCAAAATTGCAGGCCGGTATTTACGAATGACTTTTTTCCATAATGCCAGAGTTTTACGGGCGCATAGTTGTTCTTCAGGTTTGAATTATTGCTGTCGGCCCCCAGGTTGCACCATTCACCGATTACGCTATTCCCCAGAAAACCGTCATGCGCTTTGTTGGAATATCCGAACAGGATGGAATTGTTCACTTCACCGCCTACTTTGCAATGAGGGCCTATTGTGGTGGCCCCGTATATTTTTGCACCCATTTTTAAATGGGCATGTTCTCCCAGATAAAAAGGCCCCCTGATTAATGAACCTTCCATCACCTCGCTGTCTTTATCCAGATAAACAGGCCCGTTTTGGGTGTTGATTACGGAAGCAAAAACAGACGCTCCTTCTTCTAAAAATACAGCCTCGCGCGGACCGATTACGGTAACGGAATCGTGCAGAGGGAATGACCTTCGGTTTCGGGTTTTTTCGCTGAAATCTTTTTTCAGTATTTCGGCGTTGAGGGAAAATAGTTCCCAAGGGTTTTTCAGGTAGGTATATTTTCCTTCAAATGCTGTTCTTTCGGTATGTTCGTTTTCCCTGAGCGGCCCTGAAAGTCGATAGGCCAGCAGGTCGTCGCCCGCCCATAGCGATTCTCCTGTCTTCAGCTGTTGGATTGCCCCCAGGATTTCTTCCGTAGGGATCAGTGTTCCCGCTATAAAGAAATCATCCCCTGAATGAACAGCGGGATATTTTTTTTCCAGATAGGGTTCAGTGAGAAACGAAATTTTTCCTCCGGTTATCCGTTCCCATTTTTCACCAAATGTATCTATACCCACGCGCATACAGGCTCCTGGTCGGGTGAAGGTAAAAGGTAAAAAGTTGATTCGGATGTCAGTCCTGTCAAATAAAATAATGTTCATACACGATCGGAGAATGAGAAACGAAGATAGCAAGATGTTTTCACCATAAACTCCAAATTCCCCCAGAATTCCTAAATTATCACTTGAACACGGATTGTTTGGAAAACAAAAAAGGCTGTCTCCAAAGAAACAGCCTTTACAAAAGAAGGAGAATGGTTTATTTCAAAATATCCAGCAATTCCACTTCAAAAACGAGTGTCATACCTGCTTTGATGTTGCTGCCTGGAGGTGGATTGTTTCCATAGGCCAAATCGGCGGGAATGTAAAGCATATATTTTGCTCCTTTGCTCATCAGCTGAAGACCTTCCGTCCATCCGCGGATTACCTGATTCAGTCCGAAAGTGGCCGGTTCGCCACGGTCGTAAGAAGAATCAAACACGGTGCCGTCGAGTAAAGTTCCTTTGTAATGTACTTTCACCTGAGAGGTAGCAGTAGGTTTTGGACCTGAACCCTCTTTCACCACGCTGTATTGCAAACCGGAAGCCGTTTGCTGAACACCTTCCTTAGAGCGGTTGTTCGTCAGGAATTGTTCGCCTTCTGCACGGTATTTAACCGCTTCGGCCTCAGAGGCCTGTTGCATTTCCTGCATTTTCTTAGTTTGATAATCCTGAATCACTTTATTGGCTTCTTCTTCAGTCATGGCCAATTGTTTACCGGTCAACACATCTTCCAACGCGCGTGAGAATGTTTCCACGTCAATTTCCACACCTGCGGTTTTCAGGTTATTCGCTACGTCTTTTCCGATGGCATAGCTCAATTTTTGTGTTTCGGTTTCCAATTTTACCTCCTTATTTTTTTTGTTTTTTTGGGCTTGTCCGCAGCTGCTGATCAGGGCAACTGAGGTGAAAATCAAAGCCATGATTTTTACTTTTCTCATATCTGTTTTATTTGAGTGCAAATGTACACATCCTTTGCTTGTTGAAGGACTCTCCCCGAAAATAAAGCACCAATTATTTTTTATCTTCTGAAGGCCCTACAAATTCAATGCCTCCGGCTGCATCGTAGATTATACGTAGGGATTCCGGTTTTTTCACTTCAACGCCTTTCGTGATGCCAAACTGAGGTATGAGCAATTCGGTTTCCAAGTATTGGGTACTTCCCCAGATTACGGAGAAAATCATTTTTTCGGAAATACGGTAGGGAACGATTCCTCCTTTTGCAAAATCCTCAGACGGCTTTTTTTGATAGTTGGCATTAAACGGTTTTACCGAAACGTACAGCGGGAAAGATTCCGGTGTCTGACTCATGCTGATTCCATTTTGTTTACTCAGGAAAAATAAGGTATCCGGACTTTCGCCTGGAATGTAACTTACCCGATATGTCTGTTGTATTTTTTGGTTTCTGCCAAAAAATAGAGCCAATAAATCCTGTTCTGTTTTTTCCAATTCCCGAAGACTACTTTCCAGATAATGACCATCCAATTCCACATCTTCCGGTCCCGAAATCAGCATGTAACGCATGTTTCGGATATCATCAATTTTTTTAATCGATTCTTTGGCCATTTCCTCGGGGCTGTTGCTTACGGTTCGACGGTTGATGATTCTCCGTTCGATGATGGTGCTGTCTGCAGTAATTTCCCGGTTGATGACCGTGTCTGATTTTGTACCCAGGCTGAAAAAGGGAATGCGGTTATCGGAAAATTCTTCGCTTCGCTGAAAGCCGGTCAGGGTATTTTGTTCGGCACTCTCTGTGGGAACAGACCGGGCAACATTCAGGCTTTTGATTATTCCTCCCTTTTGGGTGATTACCGATACCTTGGCCGCCGTGGCCGCCGAAAAACCGTACCGTTCTGACGGGTCGGGAATGGAAATTGGTTTTACCGCAATTTTATCAATGCTGAATACGGACGAATGGTTCCTGCTTTGAGCATCGGTTTGAAAATACATTTCCGTAAATGCACTCAGCTCCCCCGGAATGAAACGGTTTTCCGTGATGGTGCATTCTATTTCAAGCGCGGTTCTCGGCAAATAAAAAAAGAAACCGTTTTCGGGTGTTTTCTCTTTAGTTAACCGATAAAAGTCCGACGGGCGTTGTGCCCATAATCCGTTTGATTGAAAGCAGATAAAGAGGAAGGCTGTGGCTTTGGCGTAATTCATTTCTGTGTTTTGTTGGTGAGTAACAAAAGACCTGCCAAAGTTACTAATCCGTTTAGTATCAAAATTTCGAATCCGAATTTGTATCCACCGAACCAACGGATACTGTTGTAATCGAGCAGGAAACAAATGGCAGGGGAGAGTATACACACCAAAGGAACCCACTTGTCTTTTATGGATTTTTTGGTAAGAATTCCAAAGGCAAACAATCCCAGCAACGGCCCGTAGGTGTAGCCCGCTAATTTTAGGATCAAATCAATCAGGGCCCGGTCGGCAACTTGTTTGGCGATCAGAATGATGATGAAAAAAAGCACCGAGAACAGCAAATGAACCTGATTTTTTATCCTGTTTTTTTTCTGCTCGGCTATTTTATTCCAAGGCAAAAAGTCAATGCAAAACGAAGTGGTAAGTGCGGCAAGCGCACTGTCTGCACTGGCAAAGGACGACGCCGTTATTCCCAACAGGAAAAAAATACCCGCTATAAGTCCGAATTCATTTAAGGCTAACAGCGGAAAGACATGGTCGGTAATTATTTTTCCATCCCGGCCTGTGGGTAGCATGAGCGAAAACCTGGTTGCATACATATACAGCAGGGCGCCGAGTATCAGAAAGAGTAAATTTACCAACACCAAAACGGCCGTGAATGAATACATGTTTTTTTGAGCGTCTCCGATATTTTTGCAGGTGAGGTTTTTTTGCATCAGATCCTGATCGAGACCGGTCATGGCAATGGCAATGAAAGCTCCGCCGAAAAAGTGTTTGAAAAAATGGTTTCCGGCTTTCCAATCATCAAACTGAAATAGCCGCGAGAACCCCGTTTCCTGCAAGCCGGCCACAAGCTCAGCCGTGGGAAGATTTATTTTTTGAATGATGATGACGGTGCAGATGATGACCGAAGAAACCAGAAAAAAAGTTTGAAACGTATCGGTCCACACGATGGTTTTTATTCCTCCGCGGTAGGTGTACAGCCAAATCAGGGCCAATGTTATGGCCGCCGTAACGGCAAAAGGGATTCTCAGCGGTGCGAAAAGAAAAATGTGCAAAACGGATGAGGCCAGGTAAAGGCGCATGGCCGACCCGATGGTGCGACTGATCAGAAAAAAAGCGGCTCCCGTAAGGTAAGAGGAGTTTCCCATGCGGTCGCGCAGATAGGTGTAAATGGAAATCAGTTCCATTTTGTAATACATGGGCATCAGTATGGAGGCAATGACTATATACCCCAAAATATAACCCAACACCACCTGATAATAGGAGAAACCGGAATAAACCACCTGACCCGGAACCGAAATAAAGGTAACCCCGGAAAGTGATGCGCCGATCATGCCGAATGCGACGAGATACCAAGGGCTCTGTCGGTTTGCGGTAAAAAATGCGTTCGTGTCGGCCCCTTTTCCCGTGTAATGCGAAATAAGCATAAGTATGCCGAAATAAATACCCAAAACCACAAGAATTATGACGGGACTCATGATAAGATTTTACTTTTGCGAAAGTAATTATTTAAATGCAGGACGACCGATAAAAAATCGGCCTCAGGCAGGGCAGAAGCATGGATCATTTTTCATCCAAATTATTGGAGCAGGCAGTACTCGAATTTTCCTCTCTTCCGGGAGTGGGAAAAAGAACCGCCCTTCGACTTGTGCTCCATCTTCTGAAACAGGATGAGCAAAAAGTAAGGTCGTTTTCCGACAGCCTTGTGCAACTTAAATTGAACGGTAAGCTGTGCCGGGTTTGTCATAATCTATCTGATTCCGATGTATGCGAAATTTGCAGCAATCCGCACCGCGATAAACGTATCTTATGCGTGGTAGAAGATATACGGGATGTGATGGCGCTCGAAAATACCCGGCAGTTCAGAGGCGTATACCACATCCTCGGAGGAAAAATTTCGCCGATGGAAGGCATCGGTCCCTCCGAACTGAATTTGGACAGTCTGCTGGCCCGCGTGGCTGAAGGCGGTATAGAGGAAGTGATTTTGGCTCTTTCGCCGACCACCGAAGGCGAAACGACCAATTTTTATCTCTACAAAAAATTGGGCACATACCTGAATAATGTGTCCACCATCGCCCGTGGTGTAAGTTTCGGTGATGAGTTGGAATACGCCGATGAAGTTACATTGGGACGCTCCATTTTAAATCGGGTACCTTACAAAGTAGGCGCCCCATAAATAAAACAACCATGTATCAGAAGAAAATTATGCTATTGGGTAGCGGAGAGCTCGGCAAAGAGTTGGTCATTTCGCTTCAACGCCTGGGGCAGTATGTGATTGCCGTGGATAATTATGCAGGTGCTCCGGCCATGCAGGTGGCTCATGCATACGAAGTAATCGATATGCTCAACGGACAGGCATTGGATGAATTGGTCGAAAAATATCAGCCGGATTTAATCGTACCTGAAGTGGAGGCCATACGCACCGAGCGTTTCTATGCGTATGAACAACGGGGCATCGGCGTGGTTCCTTCGGCCAAAGCGGCCAATTATACCATGAACAGAAAGCTGATCCGCGATCTTGCGGCGGCTGAATTGGGTTTGAAAACCGCCGCCTACCGCTACGCCCGCACCTTGGACGAATTTCGTGTCGCTGTGGGTGAAATTGGCATTCCCTGTGTGGTGAAACCGCTTATGTCCTCCTCGGGAAAAGGGCAATCCGTGGTAAAAAGCGAAGCCGATGTGGAAAATGCATGGAACTACGCCATGGAGGCTAAGCGGGGTGATATTGCGGAATTGATCGTGGAGGAGTTTATTTCGTTTCACACAGAGATTACTTTGCTCACCGTTACACAACAAAACGGTGAGGTATTATTTTGTCCTCCAATTGGGCATAGGCAGGAGGGAGGCGATTATCGCGAAAGTTGGCAGCCCTGCGTAATCCGGGAAGATCAATACAGGGAGGCTTGCCGTATGGCAGAAAAGGTAACCCGTGCACTTACCGGATCCGGAATTTGGGGCGTGGAGTTTTTTATTTCGGACGAGGCCGTGTATTTTTCTGAGCTCTCACCTCGGCCTCATGATACGGGGATGGTGACATTGGCCGGTACACAGACGTTCAATGAATTTGAACTTCATGCGCGGGCTATTCTGGGGCTTCCCATTCCAAGTGTAAGCCTGCTGCGTCCCGGAGCCAGTGCGGTTATCGTGCATGAAGGGCCTGATTCATTCGTGCCCGACTTTTACGGAATAGCGGAGGTTCTCTCCAATCCAGGAACGGATGTGCGTATTTTCGGAAAACCCGTTACCCGAAAAAACCGGCGCATGGGGGTGGTATTATCCTGGAAAACGGAGCAGGAAGAAATGGCGGAATTGAAACAAAGGGCATTTTCCGCAGCCGGTAAAATTAAGGTTGAGCACCAAAAATGAATAGTTGGTATCGGGTATTTGGTATTGAGTATTAAGACTTTTACTGTTTGCTTATTCCGCTGCGCTTTGGTTCAATTGTTTGGTTGTTATTGGTTATCAGGCAATAGGCAATAGGGTCGTTTTTTCTTTCGTTCTTTTGTTTAATTGTTAGGCATTCGTCCTGCACCTTGGCTCTGTCATCAGGCAGAAGGCATTCCATCCTCGTTTTCGCTTTCATTCTCACTCTGATTTTAGGCAGAAGGCAAAAGTTTTTTAAAGAAGCAGGTATCAAGTAGCAGGTATCAAGACAAATCCACATTTTCAAATTAACCGGAGCGAAGCGGAGCATGCAACGCATGAGCGCAGCGAGTAACCGAAGCGTAATAAATTACCAAATTTTCAAATTCATCTCGGCTCTTTCCCCTACTGCTCCATATCTTCCCGCACTTCTTTCATGATTTCATTTTCGTATTCGGCGCCTTCCGTATCTTGTTCGTAACGCGGAATAGTCCAAGCGGGTGAAAGTACTTGTTTGTAAAGAGTCGGATTATTGAGTACCTCAAGCGCTTTGGCTATATCTGCATCAAAACGCATGGAGGCTTTTATTTTGCCTTTTTCGAAGTAGTAACGCTGCACAATTTCCTCAATCAGCAGTTCTTTAATTTCTGATTTATATTTTTTAAAATCAAGTTGCTTTTCTTTTTCCATTTTTTGTCGGATGGCCTGGATTTCGGGCTCCAGCATAGATGCCTGTTTTTCTTTTTCGGCAATGTCCTTCAATTCATTCAGTACTTTTTCCGTCTTGGTCTCATAACGCAAGCCGGACGCCAGTGCAAAAGCTACAAATTGCTCATACACCTGATCCGAAAGTTCAAATTTTTCGGGCTCTGCAATCGTGGGATTTTCTTTTTTGAAGGTATTGGCAAATTTAAAAATGAGGTTATTCCTCATCAGAGCCAGGGTAATGGTGTGCATCCGTTTGTCAGCGATTTCAATATCGGGCATCACGCCACCGCCGTCATACACTTTGCGTCCCGCCGCCGTTTTAAATTCTTTTTGTAGGTTTTCGGGAATTTTTTCGCCTTTGTTTTTTCCCGAGTATTCAATCGCTTGAATACACCTTCCGCTTGATGTGTAATATTTGGAGGTGGTTACTTTGAGTTGGGCGTTATATTTCAGCGGACGGGTGATTTGTACCAGCCCTTTTCCATACGATTTGTTTCCGATGACGACACCACGGTCATAATCCTGCAGAGTACCCGAAACAATTTCTGCCGCCGAAGCCGATCTTCGGTCAATCAGCACCACGATGGGAATTTCTAAATCGGCCGGCGGATTGAGCGTGGCGTATGTTTTGTTCCATTCCGGTTTTTTACCCTTGGTGGTTACCACTGTTTTTCCTTTTTCGATAAACAGATTGGAGATATTTACCGCTTCGCGCAATAAGCCACCCGGATTTCCTCTTAAGTCAAGTACCAGGCCTTTAAGTTTTCCTTTTTCTTTCAGACCGGTCAACGCCTCTTTTACTTCCTTGCTTGCCTCCGCCGTGAAACCTACCAATTTGATGTAGCCGATTTCCGGAGCAATCATGTCGGAAAAGGGTACATCTTTTACTTTAATTTCTTCGCGCTGCACCTCAACAAGCACAGGCAATCCATCGCGCATCAATTTCATGGAAACCTTTGAACCCGGACTGCCTTTTACCAGATTGAGCACTTCGCCTATATTGCGTCCTTCTGTTTTTTTTCCGCTTACTTCACTGAGTACATCGCCCGGAAGAATACCTGCTTTTTGGGCAGGAGAATTTTCATAGGTTTCTGACACGACTACTTCCTTTTCTATGATTTTGAATGTAGCTCCTATGCCTCCGTATGTTCCCGTATTTTCAAAGCGTGCATCTTCCACCATACTTTCCGGATAATAATTGGTGTAGGGGTCGAGCGATTTAAGCATGGCATCAATGCCTGTCTTCATCAGATCCCCGGGATTTAACTCATCCACATAATAGGTGTTGAGTTCTTTGTAGAGGATGGAGTGAATTTCCAGGTTTTTTGAAATTTCAAAATAATCATCCCAGGCGATGGCGGCAAGGGTGAAAATTCCCAGCAGAAATCCGGGAATGATGCTTTTTATTTTTGATTCAGTTTTCATGGAAAGCAAAGATTGTTTTAGGAGATTGTAAAGTGCGTTTAAGGCACGGGATCGAAACCTTGTCCTCCCCATGGGTGGCAGCGGGAAATACGTTTCACGGTAAGGAGAAACCCTTTTACGGGTCCATGTTTTTTGAATGCTTCCAGACCGTATGCCGAGCAGGTGGGTACGAAACGGCAGGAGGGAGGTAAAAAGGGAGAAAGGGCAAAACGATACAGTCGGATAAGTCCGATAAAAGGCAGACTCAGGAAAAAATTAAGCTTGCTCATTCCGGGCAATTTTGCGCTCCCATTTTTTTAAAATTCCCTCCATATCACTCAAGGTTTCAGCAAAACGGGGACGTTCCGTATGGTTGTAAATAAACATCATGTCCATGCCTTGGCGGAGCGGAGAAAGGGAATCTTTAAACACCTGTTTTTTCAGACGGAACGATTCCCTCATGATTCTTTTGACGAAATTTCGATCTGTTGATTTTTTAAATTTTTTGGATGATACGGTTACACCCACTTTTAGCGAAGGTTTATTTTCTGCCACATCCCGCAGGGAATATTTTAAAATCAAGCGTCCGTAGCTGACGAATTTTCCTTTATTAAAAAGGGCATCGATGGTCTTGGTGCTTTTGAGTCTCTCGTTTTTTTTCAGTCCGAAATTTTCGGGGATGAGGCGGTTGTTCATTTTTTCACAATGAAACACAAATGTACGATAAGGGGCTGTTTCTCTCCAAGCACTGAAATGAATAATTGATAAAATAAATAGGCAAATCTGTTTTGGATAGTCCGGTTACTTGACTTAGGATCAAAAAAAAACTCCGAACGAAGAAATCGTCCGGAGTTTCAAGCGAAAAATAAAATTACTTTTTTCCTTTCGCTGCAGCCTTTGGTGCTGCTTTTTTTGCAGCAGGTTTAGCGGCGGCTTTTTTAGGAGCAACCTTTTTTGCAGCAGGTTTAGCGGCGGCTTTTTTAGGAGCGGCCTTTTTAGCTGCGGGCTTAGCGGCGGCTTTTTTAGGAGCGGCCTTTTTGGCTGCAGGCTTAGCGGCGGCTTTTTTAGGAGCGGCCTTTTTAGCTGCGGGTTTAGCGGCGGCTTTTTTAGGAGCGGCCTTTTTGGCTGCGGGTTTAGCGGCAGCTTTTTTAGGAGCAGCTTTTTTAGCTGCGGGTTTAGCGGCAGCTTTTTTAGGAGCGGCCTTTGCAGCAGGTTTAGCGGCAGCCTTTTTTGCAGCAGGTTTTGCAGCAGCCTTTTTAGGCGCAGCGGCTTTGGCAGCAGGTTTCTTTGCAGCCGTAGCAGTTGTTTTTTTCGTAGATTTCATAGAACTGACATTTTTGACATTACCTAAGTCCGTAATCTTCGGATTGCTTTCCGACTTCACCAACGCCGCAGAAGTAATCGGCTTCACCACCACATGCTTGCCCGAAGCGCGAGAGAGAAAGATATCTATGGCCATAGCCATCGAAGGAGCTTCGGGTGTAGGCGCATAACAACCCACCACGAGTCCTTTTTCTTCTGCCGCTTTTTTCGTGTTATCACCAAATGCGGCGATAACTTTTGTTCCCTGTGTAAATTTGGGGAAATTGTGAAACAACGACTCAATTCCCATGGGGCTGAAAAAAGCCACCATATCATACCAAACATCCGTGAGATCACTCAAATCATTATAAACCGTGTGATAAATGATTGCTTTCGTGTATCGAACTTTAAAGGCATCCAACACACGCGTTACCGATTCCTGATGTTTATCTGAACAAGGGAATAAAAATTTTTCTTCTTTGTGTTTTTTGATTACGTCCATCAGGTCCTCAAAACGGGCCAAGCCGTAAAAAATCTTTCTCTTTCTGTAAACGATATATTTCTGCAGATACAGTGCAATGGCTTCCGTCACGCAGAAATACTTCATATCATCCGGCATGTTTACCCGAAGTTCTCCGCAAAGTCTGAAAAAAGAATCAACCGCGTTTTTGCTGTTGAAAATAACGGCACGATGCTCCAATATGTTCACACGTTGCTGCCTGAATTCACGTGCACTTACATTCTCTACTTTAATGAAATGCCTGAAGTCAATCTTTACGTTATGCTTTTTGGCAACGTCCGTATAAGGATTCTTATCGTTTTCCGGTTTAGGCTGAGAAATTAAGATGTTCTTAATTTTCATACTGTGTATACTCTTTTTACAATCACCTCTTCAGGTCTATTAATTTTAGTATTGTCATTACCGGTAAAACTTCGGTTGAGCAAATGTATAGAATAAACAACCCTATGTAATTCAGTCTTTTGTATGAATAATTAACAATCATACGGATACATGTGTATAATGCTGATAATAAGATAGATATAATGAATAAAATGTGAAAAAAATACACGTTATTCACAGGTGAAAACAAGGCCAATCCAAGCATCGGTAAAAAAAACCAGCCGGAAAAACAATAAAACTGATGATGAAACAAAATATGCTGCTCTGCATCTGCATCTGTTTCAAACAAATTACCCAAAAGTTTGAGTAGTGTATGTTTGATAACCTGGATCAACATCAAGCCCAAAAACAAGACGGGAACCTCTAGGCCGGGAAGTAGGAAAGTTCCGCTGTTTTCGCGAAGGACAAAGGCAAGGGAAACGGCGTAAATAAAACTGCTGAGAAAAAATGGTGCCGTGAATGAAACTCCGGTGAAGTGTTTTCTTTCGCGCAAAAGTTCTTCTGCCGAATAATTTCCAAATGTACTTTTCATCAGCAGATGAAACGATCGTCCGTTGTAATAGCGGATACTTCCCGCCACTAAAATCGTGCCCGCAAAATAAAGCGAAAGCCATCCGTTTTGCTGAGGGATGTAAGGTTGTGGCTCAGGAAATGAAATACTTTTTTTTGATGAAAAAATGGAGGTGCGGAATCGTTCAACTTCTGCCGTTTCCTTCCGTTTAATTTTGCTTTCGTCGAGATGGATGCCGATGCTTTTTTGTATTCCGTGCCATTCGCTTACGGACTGATCAGGGTATTTTTCTTTTACCGTATCGCTTGAATCAACTGCAAAAAAAAAGTAAGACCCGCCTGCGGTGGAACTGCTGTCTGCGCTATATTGATTGTACGGTAACCGTTGCATCCGCGAATCAGGTTTGTAAAATTCCCGGGTTGAATTCCCGGGTAATGGGGGCGTGGTTTGCTGCCTCAAGCGACATAGAAATATACGTTCTCGTTCTTGCCGGATCTATTATTTCATCCACCCAAAGTCGGGCAGCCGCATAGTACGGGGTAGTCGTTTTTTCGTACTTATCCGTAATGTTTTTCAAGAGCTGCTGCTCCTCTTCTTTGGCCAATGCATCGCCTTTGTTTTTCTCCACATTTGCTCTCTGTATCTGCAGCAAGGTTTTGGCCGCCTGCGCTCCTCCCATTACGGCCATTTTTGCCGTGGGCCAGGCGAAAATGAATCGCGGATCAAATGCTTTTCCGCACATCGCATAATTTCCCGCACCGTATGAATTGCCCAGCACGATCGTAATTTTAGGAACCACCGAATTAGATACCGCGTTCACCATTTTGGCTCCGTCCTTGATGATTCCACCGTGCTCCGAACGACTTCCTACCATGAAGCCGGTTACGTCCTGAAGAAAAACCAACGGAATGCGTTTCTGATTGCAGTTCATGATGAACCGCGCTGCTTTGTCTGCCGAGTCGCTGTATATGACTCCACCGAATTGCATTTCTCCTTTTTTGCTTTTTACCACGCTTCGTTGATTGGCCACTATACCCACTGCCCATCCGTCTATTCGCGCATAACAGCATACGATCGTCTGTCCGAATTTTTCTTTGTACTCTTCAAACTCTCCGTTATCACAAATCCGCTTGATGATTTCCCTGATATCAAACGGTTTTTCTGCGGAATAAATGCCATAGATATCTTTTGCATCACCTAACGAAGGCGCCGGTTTTTCGCGGCTGAAACCGGCGGTGGGCGTTGCTCCCGACTTGTCCATAATAAAACGGATGCGTCTTATGCAGTCGGCATCATCCGTGCATTTATAATCCGTAACCCCGCTTATTTCGCATTGCGTTGTGGCACCGCCCAGTGTTTCGTTATCAATTTCTTCGCCTATGGCCGATTTAACCAGAAAAGATCCCGCCAAAAAAACGCTGCCCGTTTTATCCACGATCATGGCTTCATCGGAAAGTATGGGAAGATAAGCACCGCCCGCCACGCAAGAGCCCATGATGGCCGCTATCTGCATGATGCCCATGGACGACATGACGGAGTTGTTTCTGAAGATACGTCCGAAGTGCTCTTTATCGGGAAATATTTCATCCTGCATGGGCAGATATACTCCGGCGCTGTCTACCAGATATATGATGGGTAAACGGTTTTCGATTGAAATTTCCTGCGCCCTCAGATTTTTTTTTCCGGTAATCGGAAACCAGGCGCCGGCTTTTACCGTAGCATCATTTGCCACGATCACGCAGGTTCTGCCGCATACCGTACCGATGCCGGTAACCACTCCTCCCGAAGGACAACCTCCGTGCTCTTCATACATGTCGTATCCGGCAAACGTTCCGAATTCCATAAATTCGGAATCTTCATCAACCAGTGCACTGATGCGCTCGCGCGCGGTCATCTTGCCTTGCTCGTGTTGTTTTTCTATTCTTGCTTTTCCTCCGCCCATCGCTATTTTAGCGCGTATCTGTTGAGCGGCAGATACGGCCAATTGCATTTTATCTCTGTTTTTTTCCCATTCGGCATTCATCGTGGTCGTGTATTTCAGAACGCAGCAAAGATAGAATTTACATCTAACGCCGCCTATCGCTTGTCACTTCCTGTAAGGCCGTATTTTTCAACACCTGTAAGCCTCCCGGCCCTTCATTTAAAAGCAGATCCAACATGGACAGGTTTTGGGGTTTTTCATACCTGTCGAAAAATACATGATAGTAGGCGGGGTGTTCAATCATCGGTTTTTGTTTGGGCGACATGACCTCCCGCAGGTCATTTGCCGCCTGTTCTTTGGAAATGTATTCCGGCGATCGGACTACGTTTGTCTTCGCATCAACCAGTTCCTTCAACAGATAGTCAAACCAACGGAAATTCCAATCAATCAGCCATGCATCGCGGAATGAAAAAAGAAATTCCAATTCGGGCTCATAATGTTCGAAATAGGCCGCATTTCCGTATGCGCTTCGGATGGTTTTTAGATGTAAACCGATCCAATTTTCGGCATATGAAATTTGCACATCGCGCATGGGTTGTTGCCTGTTTTTTCCTTTTTTTAGGGGAATGATGAGCGAAGATAAGCCCCTCTCCGTGGCGATATCCATGCGGTTTCGGTAAGTCTGTTTGATGAAAAATTCTCCCTCATCCAACACAAGGTGTTCATGCCGGATTACGTGAGCCCAGTAGAATATATTTCCGCAATAAACTGAGGGAAGGGTAAGCGTATTTCTGCTTAAATCCAAAAATCAGATGAGTTTGAAAATCCGTTTCCAACGTATGCCTTCTTCTCCGCTGCTCATCCAAATCATGGAGGCTTTTCCTACCACGTGGTCTTCGGGTACAAACCCCCAGTAACGCGAATCGAGCGACATGTGTCGGTTATCTCCCATCATGAAATAATAGTCCATCTTAAAGGTGTAGGACGTAGCCGGATTTCCATCAATATAGATGACATCATTTTTTACTTCAACAGCATGCCCTTCGTAAGTGCTGATGGCACGCCGGTAAAGAGGCAGATTTTCGGTTGTCAGTTTGATGGTGTTTCCTTTTTTGGGAATTTCAAGCGGACCGAAATTGTCCAAAGTCCAGTTGTATTTTTCGGAGTGCGGGAAAATAACCGGGTTGTATCGGTTGGAATCCGGACGGTGAATGAATTTTTCCACCTCCAAAATGCCGCTCATTTTCGCAATTTCCTTCGCCTGATTTTCCGACAGGTTCATAAGCTGGATGCCATGCATCATTTCGCCCTGTATGTCTTCTTTGGTGACACCCATGTCGCGGAGTTTTTTGCGGTTCAGACGTGCCCCTCCTGTGACCAGGTACATGTGTTGCAGATTGTCTAAATTCTGTTGCGGTTTTCCGTTGATGTACACTTGGCTCTCTTTTATTTCCAGCACATCGCCGGCAATTCCTACGCAACGTTTGATGTAATTTTCCCGCTTGTCTGCCGGGTGATACCGAAGGTCGAATTTTCGTTTTATTTCGGCATAGGCTTTCGGCAGGTAGGAATCGATGCTTTTGGGCTTGTTCGGGTTTCCGTCTTCCCTCCACATGGATTCGGCACGACCACGGGCCTCGTTGTAATAGCTCATGCTTTCCAACCGGGGATCTACGATGACCGTATCTCCCTCCGGAAAATTGAAAACTACGATGTCATCATTTTTTATTTTTTGCCATCCGGGAATGCGGGTGTAGGGGATGGAAAGCCAATTCACATACGACTTCACCGAAGGCAATCCGGGAATGGGAATATCGCTGAATTTATTGTGCGTAAAGGGAAACGTAAGCGGATGCATGGGAATGCGCGGACCGTAATTCAGTTTGCTTACAAAAAGAAAATCTCCGATGAGCAGGTTTTCTTCCATGGAGGAAGTGGGAATTTTGTACGCTTCGAAGGTGTAGGTTTTAATAATGGTGGCGGCTACAATGGCAAATACGGCGGCCTCAAGCCAATCGCGCACCTGCGATTTGGGTTGTACGGAAAGGTCTTCGGGACGTATGAATTTTACGGATGCATCAAATCCCCACTTGGGTGTGAAATAAAAAAATCCCAATACACCCAGGGTCATGTCTTGGTTACTTTCTTTTCCGAACGATTTGTACAGGTTCATCACCATCGCATACAATACGATGAGGTTGATGCCGGGAAACAAAGCCGCAATTACCCAGTAGGTAGGCTTTCCCGTAATTTTCTGAATCACGTACAAATCATAAATCGGAATGATACTTTCCCAGCCTTTACGCCCGGCTTTTTCAAACAATTTCCAAAGTCCGACATGAAACGGAATGAGGAGCAGAACACTTACCACTAAAAAAATCATACGCTCAATTTCTTAACACTGCAAGTTTAATAATTAAATAGCCACACGCCTTCATAAAATTCGACGAGCGGATAAATTTGAAGGGTAAAATTTTAATCAAAATGAAAGCAATATCAACTACTTTTTTTATTTTCTTTTTTACCTGCGCGATGGGCTTCGCTCAAAAAGTAATCGTGAACGGCAAAGAATTGGCCGAGATAAAACCCACCGGTGAAATATCCATGGCCGGTAAGGTGGTGGGGCTTTTTGAGAAAAATGGAGATGTGTATAAAATGGGCGAATTGGTGGGTGTAATCAAACCCAATTCGGAGTTTTGGATAAACGGAACCCGGGCCGGTAAAATGGAGTTGGATTGCAGTGTTATTCGTGCAGGTAAGGTATTGGGCAAGGTGGAACCTTCCGGTAAAATTTGGGAAAACGGCCTACAGATCGGAGAGGCCCGAGGTGTAAAAAAGGAGTGGACGGCCGCGTTTTACTTCTTTTACTTCAAAGAGGAAATCGCCTCGCTTAAATAAGCATCACCGGTTTATCCGTTTTTCGTCCATTCTTTGCTTGAAAAAATAGCCCATTCCAGTCGCGCCTAAGCCGATGAGAACGATGGCGATGATTTCTGCCTGGGTGAAGGATCCGGCAACTTCTACGTTGACACGGATTTGTTCAATCAGCAAACGTTCGATGCCGTTGAAAAAAAGATAGACGGAGAACATCAGTCCCGGTCTGTCTAATTTTCTGCGTAAACTCCAAAGAATACCGAAAATCAGGAGCCCCATCATGGTTTCATACAATGCGGTAGGGTAAACGGGTTCTGGCAGTACATGGCAATATTGACCGATACATCCCTCAATGGGAATTCCTTCTTCCGCCACGTTATGCGGAAAGGTAAAGCTCCACATCCAATCGGGCAGAAAAGAAAGAAAGGATGGTTTCGCGTGATTGTTGACGATTCCCCAATCACCGTCGCCCGATAGCTGGCACCCGATGCGACCCACGGCATAGGCCAAAATCAAACCGGGAGCTACGGAGTCGGCTACCGAAAGCGGATTCATCCCTCTTTTTTTTGTGTAGTAAATCACTCCGGCCGCACCCAGAATAAGTCCTCCGTAAAAGGTGAGTCCCGAAAAGGAGGTGAGTGATCCGATCGGATCTTGCAGGAATTCGTCAAAATATTCCAGGTTGTGAAAAATCTTGGCTCCCAGAATACCGAACAAGGCCGCAATTAATGTAATGGTGGGAACCAGTTCATAGGGATGGACTTCCACTTCTTTGGTAATGGGCTTGGGTAAAGCCTGCTTTTTTTTCTGATACCAGGCCCATCCCGCAAAAAGCAAGGCACCGATAATTCCCCCGGGAATATTTCCCTCGGTAGAAACAAGCACATCGGAGGGCATCCGCAAAAAGGCATCCAGGTGCTGCACCACAAAAACGGTTTTGAAGCCGATCAGGAATCCGAAAATGCCGTTGCTCAACAGATCCTGAATGCCGGGTTGTTCGCCCTCGGTCATTTTTTCTTTTATCGGCTTGAAAAGTCCGATTTTTTCTTTCCGCTTCATTTCGGAGGTAAGCACGGTGGCCGCGGCTATAAAGGCCAACGCCACCATCAGTCCGAAGGTGGGAAAACCGAGGATGATTTCATTTCCGGTAAGGTAACTGAGCAGATGGCCTAAAGTGGGAAACATACGCAAATCTTTAGTTCACGAAGGTAGCCAATTTACGTAAAGCGGATTCATCCTGCAGAAATGCGGCATTGATATATGTATGGAGAATAGGGGTTCAGGCCAGCCGTGCCGCCAAATTTTCAGGCAGATCTTCGCGGTGCGTGAGCCGCCCTTCCATGATTCCTTCGGCAGTCTGACGGGAAAGAAAAACCTCTCTTATTTCATTGATAAAAAGGGGATCATAAGGAATCCGCACTTTTAGGTAATTGTCGGTAAAGCCTGTCATGTAGCCGTCTTCGGCATTCGCTTCAAAGAGTACCCTGCGCGAAGTTTCTGCGAAGCGGTCGTAAAAATGCCTGCGTTTTTTTTCCGATAAGTTGATGAGTTGGTTGGTGCGCTCTTTTCGTTTCCCTTCGGGTACACGGCCCGCAATTTTTAATGCGCCCGTATTTTTTCGTTCCGAATAGGTGAACACATGCAGGTAGGAAATGTCGAGTTGGTTCAGATACTCGTAGGTTTCCAGAAAGTCCTCATCCGTCTCCGACGGGAAGCCGGTAATCACATCCACCCCAATGGAAGCGTGGGGGAGGAGCTCTCTTATTTTTTCTACCCGTTGGGTGTATAAATCGCGTTTATACTTGCGTCGCATGAGTTCCAAAATACGGTCGTTACCCGATTGGAGTGGAATGTGAAAATGGGGAACAAACCGTTCGGATGTGGCCACAAATCGGATAACTTCATCACTGAGCAGATTGGGCTCTATGGAGGAAATCCGGAAACGCGCCACACTGTCTATTTTGTCCAAAGCCTGAATCAGGTCCAGAAATGTTTCTCCGGTAGATTGCCCGAAATCGCCGATGTTGACTCCCGTAAGTACAATTTCCTTTGCTCCTTCCGATGCTGCTTTTTCAGCCTGGGCCAAAGTTTCCGAAACAGTGGCATTCCTGCTTTTACCCCTGGCTAAGGGAATGGTGCAGAAGGTGCAGAAGTAATCGCATCCGTCCTGCACTTTCAAAAAGGTACGGGTTCTGTCGCCGGTGGAATAGGCCGGGATAAAATGATCTACTTCTTTTATTTTCCCTTCTTTAATAAGCGGAGTGACGCGCTTTCCACCCGGAGTGAGATAGGCTGCAAGGTTAAATTTCTCCGCCGCGCCCAACACGATATCCACTCCTGGGATCTGGGCAATTTCCTTCGGCTTTAGTTGTGCGTAGCACCCGATTACGGCAATGAATGCATCGGGGTTATGTTTAAGGGCTTCTTTGACTATTTTTTTGCATTTGCGGTCAGCGTGGTCGGTAACTGAGCAGGTGTTGATCACATATACATCGGCACCTGCTTCAAACGGAACTTTCTGATAGCCGGCTTCTCTCAAATCAGCGGAAATGGAGGATGTTTCCGAGAAATTGAGTTTACATCCGAGTGTGTAGTAGGCTGCCGTTTTCATGCGGCATCAAAGGTATGTTTTTTGGATGAAAAGGTCGGCTTAACCGACATTGGAGATCTGTGATTCGATTTTTCTTTTTTCGAGAATGGCAGATTGCAAATCCTGATAGTTAAGTCCTTTGGCTTTCGCTTCAAACCAAACTTCAAACCGGATGAGTTCCGGTGAAAAAATGTTCCAACGGTATTCTTCGTCTTTATCGGCGTACAGGATTTCAAAGTATGCACTGCGGGTGAGCCAGATTTTTTCAATGTCAAACGAGTTGTTTACCAAATCCCGCAGAATTTTTACGATGGTGATATATCGCTGACGGACCTCCTTATCTTTTAACAGCCGCTCAATGTGTTTGCGTAAGCTTTCAATTTTCGATTCGGCAAGGTCAAAATGTTTGGCTTCCAAATGCCCGAGAATGGCCAAGAGCCTTACAGAGATATTCCAACCTTCTCTGTCTTTCTCGATTTCTTTGGTTTCGTTCAGCTTTACATTCAGCTCGGAGTAATTACCTTCCGCCAGATCGCAACAGGCATCGAAGTAGGCATACTTGGACAGATTGAAAGTATATTCTTCTTTGTTTGCAGACTCAGTGATTTTTTGAACGATGTAGCGCGATTCGGCAAAGTTACCTGTGTAAAAATTGGCGTAGAATTCAATTTCTTTATTCAGGTTGTCGTTGTGGGTTGATTTTTTCTCCAGGTTTTGAGCCTTGAGAATATTGACCAGTGCATCATCGAAACGGAAAAGCATCATACTGAACTGGGCAAGCAGCTTGTAGGTAATGGCCAGATAACCTTCGCTGCGTATGGAGGGGCTTTCCTGCTGAATTTTCAACAGATTGATGCAGGCATTGTAGCCTTCCGCATACTGATGGGTAAATTGGTAAAATTCAATCAGGAGTTTGTAGTAAAACCATCCCACCAAGGGCGATTTAGAAAGGAGATAGTGCGACCTGATCTGCGGAATTACTAATTCCAAATCACTGATGGTTTGGTTGCTTTCGGGCGACATGGTTTTTTCGATGCCGTGCCGGTTGAACAGGTGATAGGCTTTTTTAACCTGAGATCTTACTTCTTCGTAGTAAGCAATTTCGGCGTTCAGTTTATCAAATTCGGCTGATTTGGATAAGGCCGCATAGAGGTTTTGTAGTTCGTACATGGCAAGAAGAAGCTCGTCGTATAGCTCGTATTCTTTGGCCGTCTGAATGATTTTTTGATACTGCACCAAACTTTCCAGAATTTGATTTTTGTTTAAAAGTGCCTGGGTGTATAAAATACGTTTACGCACGATCATTTTGTTTAGACCCAGATTGCTGTAAACGTCCTGTCTTTTTACATTGATATCAAAGGTGAGGGAATCCAGTATCTTGTCGTAAAGGCGGCTAACCAGCATCGAGAAAGCCTGAGGGGAAAACTTTTTTTCAAAAAGCCTGAGCTCGGAAGCTTTGTTATGAAGGACTAGGGTGAGCAGCCGCTCACTTTTTGAATCATGGTTATCACTTAAGAGGTCAAAACAGTGGATATATCGCTGAAGGGTTTTTAATTCATCTTCATTCAAGGAACGAACAATCGAAAAAATTTCTTTTAACTTGTTCATGGCTGTATGTAATTAAATTTCAATTAGATATAATGCTGATGTTTGACCCATGTTAAAAAACGGAAAATTTGTCCATACGCACCTCATAACCGACCGGTAATTTTGATCCGTCGATAAATTTTAAAACTTAAAACATTCATTTTATGACACTTATCATTGCGTATGCCGTAGCTTTTTTGATGAATTTGGGAGTTGTTTCCAAAGACCAGGCTTCCCGATATGGGGGTAATCTCCGTGTATTTGAGCGTGATGGGAAAACAATCGTTTTCGATTCCGTTAGCGGTCATGAGATCATCATTGCCCTTTAATCTCAGTAAATAACCCGTCACTATAGTGTCCATCAATTGCATTTGTTCGCGTTGTATGTAAATTTTCAATCAGCGTCGAATGATATGGATAAGTCAGATGAATCGACTTGAATAGAAACGGACAGACGAATTTATTTCGTTGACCAATACTAACCAAGCTACGATAATCATCGCGCTTAAACCGATTTACTTGTTGGATTAATCTGGAGAGTTCTGTGCTACCAACACGGGACTCTCCCTTTTTTTGGCAAAAATAATGGATAAAAGTGTAAACTACCAAATTTCAGGTGTTTTTTTGATGAACAGCCTTTTTTTATTCTTGCTTATTTCTTACAAAAGTAGTGCGTTTTCTATCATTCCCGATTTTCACATCGATCAGGCTCAGCTGATGTTTTGATAAGATATGTTTACATAACTCAAAAAATAACGGACCCGGAGAAGTGCTTAGAATTCCCGGATGGCACGCAAAAAATACAGGTTGTCTTGGTGTTGGCGTAGTCGTCAAACCCGCTCACAAAGGAAAAATACCATGCGTTTCCGTATTCGCTCTCCGAACTGCCGGCATTAGTTGGGTTAACCCCGACTTAAAAAACACCAAAATGGTGAACGCCGCGAAAGCAGGTTGGATGTTTTTATTGCTTCGTAATTGACAGATTATAAAATAGTTTCGAATGCATCGCTGTAGAAAAACCGTTCAACATAAAATGGCTGATGCATAAAATGGGTTTAATACATCAAACTTTTTTTCGATGAACTTCTCCACCCGGCCTGACTCTCGTAGTTCACAAAATAGATTTTAAGATCAGCCTGACTTTCATACTTTGCAAAATAAATTTTCTTCTTAGCCTGACTGGCATATTCCGTGAAAAACCATTTTCCGTCGTTTTGACCGGCCTGTGATTCATATTTCACTTTGAATACGTTCAGGTCAGCCTGACTTTCGTATTCTACGGCATATACTTTCACATCTGCCTGGCTTTCATAATCAACGGAGAACACCTTTTGTGCTTTTGCTGAGCCAAAACTGAGGAAGAGTAACGCTGTAATCACTACTTGTTTCATTTTTATCATTTTTAATTTGGTTCACTCATACTACTTTTCGGATTACATCCTGTATTTTGGTGCATTGGGTATTCGACCCGTCGGTTTTTGCACCCCGCCTTTATTTTTTGTTTAAACTGTACATAACGTTTTGGCGCTTGGCGCAGTGGCGGATTTCCGACCGCAAACCTGTCAACCGGCGCTGAAATTGAATAGAAGCACAAATATTCATTTAATCACTTAACCGCCAATTTATTTATACCGCTGTTATGCGGTCGTTTTTCTTTTTAGTTTTAAATAAAGTTCATCAATTGCTTTTTTACTTTCTATTAATTTAGTTCCTGATATGATTGCCTTTTTAGCATTCCATACTTTAGGGATTGTTAATTTGCCTTGCGAAAGGGAGTACATCCAAATTAAGTCTATAAAGTTCATAAATAAATTTAACCTGTAAAACAATGATGGGTTCACAATCTCGAACCCCATTTTGGATAATGTTCTATCGTTGAAAAAGTAAGATGTCCCAACTATACTTACTGTTTCTGGTATGCTTTTATTCTCGATTAAATCGATGAGCCTCAATAGTCCCTCCAAGTGATACATTAACAGCCTGTTTCTCATTTCAATTCCTGTCCTGTATCTTCTCATTACAAATAAGTAGTCAAAACTACTGCCACTGTGTAAGTCTATTTCACGGTCGTTTGCCATATA
>CAYYRB010000019.1:0-17103 GCA_964473995.1 uncultured Candidatus Competibacteraceae bacterium
TGTTCAATTGTTTGATTGTTATCGGTTAGCAGGCAATAGGGTTTATCCAATAGGCGCTCCATCCTCGCTTTCGCTCTCATTTTCACTCTGCTTCTTGGTTCCCTTTAGCTTTCCCGCTTCAGTTTCGGGTTGTTCTTATGCCGTTCGGCATCCCTGCCGGTTTTTTTCTCCAGGTTCTTTTTGAAGGCCTCTTCCAAGTTCACGCCCGTCTGATTGGCCAGACAAATCAGCACAAACAGCACATCGGCCATTTCATCGGGCAGGCTTTTTTTCAAATCGGTTTTTTTGAAGGATTGGTCGCCGTAGGTGCGGGCTATAATGCGCGCCAATTCGCCCACCTCCTCGGTGAGCACGGCCATATTGGTTAATTCGGAGTAATACCGCACGCCGTAGGTTTTAATCCACTCATCTACCCGCTGCTGTGCTTCATCCAACGTAAGGGTGCTTTCTGAATTTTTCATGGGGAAGTATCTTGAAAACGAAAGTGGACATTTTTCGCCGAAGAGCCAAAAAGACTCATCCCACATGCTGTACGATCCACATATAAACCGGCATGCCTAACGTGATGTTCACAGGGAACGTGATGGCCAGGGCCATGGGCAGGAAAAGCCCCGCATCGGCCTTGGGAACGGCCATTTTCATGGCGGCCGGCACGGCAATGTAGGATGCGCTCGCGGCCAATATCGACAACATGAAACGGTTGCTGATGTCGGGTGAAACCCATTGGCTCAAAAAGGCCACAACGCAGCCGTTTATGAGAGGAACCACAACCGCAAAAACCGGCAGAAACAGGCCTTTGCTCAAAAAGGAATTCAGCCTGCGTCCGCTTGAAATACCCATATCCAGCAAGAAAATGGCCAGGAAGCCTTTAAAAATATCGGTGGTAAAGGGTTTTATACCCTCGGCATGTTTGGCGCTCGCAAAATAGCCGATAAACAAACTGCCCAAAATTAAAAGTACGCTTCCGTTGGTAAGGGAATGGCGAATGGCGGAGCGATTGTTTACCGCCTCTCCGTCTTTATCTCTGAAAAGACTGATCAGCAACAGACCCATGATGATGGCGGGTACTTCCATGATGGCCATCAGGGCTACCATGTGTCCGCTCACGTTCATTTGGCGCGTCTCCAGATAGGAGCCTGCCGTAACGAATGTAACCGCGCTGATGGAGCCGTAAGCCGCGGCAACAGCCCCGGAATCGTACGCATTTAGCTTTTGCCGCGCCAGAAAAAAGGTATAGAGCGGGATAATGAGTGAAACCGCGATTCCGAAAAGCAGGGTCCACCCCACCTCCGCAGAAAATGATTCGTGCGAAAGTTCCTGGCCTCCCTTAAAACCGATGCTGAACAATAGATAAATCGAAATGAATTTGGAGGAATTTGCCGGAATTTCCAGGTCGCTTTTCAGGTACACGGCCGCTATACCCAACATAAAGAAAAGCAGGGCAGGGTTAGTGAGGTTTTCTATGAGCAGATTTACATCCATTCTATGCTGTTTTTGGTAAAATCGCCATCAATCAGCTATTGATTTTCAGCGGACAAAGGTCAGGTAAAAATGATAATATACTAATATATATTTGTTATGTAAATCATAGAAAATAATTTCTGTTGATTCGCTTTTTTCACGAGGGAAAGTTCCAAAATCCCATTACTTTTGCAAGAAATTCGGGTTGCATGAAACTGCTCTTAATTACCATCGTGATGCTGGGGTTGGCCGTGGCGGGAATTGCCGTAAAGCTTCTTTTTAAGAAAGATGGCAAATTTTCGGGCACATGCGCCAGCCAGAGTCCCTTTCTGAACTCCGAAGGAGAGGCATGCAGCCTATGCGGTGCAAGACCTCAGGAACAATGTAAGAATACTTGATCCGGTTTATTTCTGCCGCATAAAAATGCGCAGAGGTGAGCCCGTGAAATCAAATTTTTCGCGCAGTTTATTTTCCAGGTAGCGCCTGTACGGGTCTTTCACGTATTGGGGCGAATTGCAAAAAAACACAAACGTGGGGCACGCCTGATTGGGCAGCTGCGTGGCGTATTTGATGTGAATGAGTTTTCCTTTTACGGCGGGAGGCGGATAGTTTTCGATGGTTTCCTGAAGAAAGTCATTCAGTTCGCTGGTACCTACCCGTTTTTTGCGGTTTTGATATACGGTTACCGCCTCTTCCAGGGCTTTCAAAACGCGCTGTTTGGTGAGGGCCGACGTGAAAATCACGGGAAAGTCGGTAAAAGGAGCCGTTCTTTCCAAAATGATTTTTTTGTACGCCTCGGTTGATTTGTGGTCTTTTTCCACCAGATCCCATTTGTTCACCAGCACCACGAGACCCTTGTGGTTTTTTTCGATCAGGTGCAGAATATTCAGATCCTGGGATTCCAACCCCTGTGTGGCATCCAGCATGAGCAGGGCCACGTCGCAGGCCTCAATGGCTCGTATGGTGCGCATCACCGAATAAAATTCAATGTCTTCCGATACTTTGCTTTTCTTGCGGAGTCCCGCGGTATCCACCAGAAAAAAATCAAATCCGAAGCGGTTGTAGCGGGTATGAATGGTGTCGCGGGTGGTTCCGGCCACGGGGGTTACGATGTGTTTTTCGGTACCGAGCAGCGCATTTACCAGCGAGGATTTACCCACATTGGGACGGCCCACAACGGCAAAGCGGGGGATATCCGGTTCATCGGTTTCCGTTTCGGGTTTCAGGTGTTTGATTACTTCATCCAACAATTCCCCTGTTCCGCTTCCGCTGATGGCGGAAACAGGAAATACCTCACCTACGCCCAGGCTGTAAAATTCGGCCGTCTGGGGTATCATGGATGAATTGTCCACCTTATTTACCGCAATGAGGATGGGTTTTCGTGTTTTGCGCAGCAGTTCCGCTACAGATTCATCCAAATCGGTAATGCCGGTGCGGGTGTCGGTCACGAAAATCACCAGATCACATTCTTCCACGGCCATTTTCACCTGTTTGTTTATCTCGGATTCAAACACATCTTCCGAGCCGCTGATGTATCCTCCCGTATCAATCACGGTAAATTCGCGTCCGCCCCATTCCGACTTGCCGTAATGCCTGTCACGCGTGGTGCCGGGCGTATCATCGGTAATGGCATCCCTACTTTCCGTAAGGCGGTTAAACAAGGTGGATTTGCCCACGTTCGGGCGTCCCACTATGGCTATCAGGTTGCTCATATCAATATCCAAAACGTTTTAAAAGGCCTTCGTTTTTGCGCCAGTCGGGCCGCACTTTTACGAATACCTCAAGGTAAACTTTTTTACCCAGAAATTTTTCCAGGTCGGCACGGGCGTCCGTGGCCGTTTTTTTCAGGGCCTCTCCTTTGTGTCCGATGAGTATTCCTTTCTGGGACTCACGTTCCACATAAATCAGGGCGCGTATGCGGTCAATTTCGGCATCTTCCCGATATTCCTCAATATCCACTTCACAACTGTAGGGGATTTCTTTTTTGTAGTGGAGGAATATTTTTTCGCGGATGATTTCGGAAGCAAAAAACCGCAGCGGACGATCGGAAAGCGATTCTTTATCGTAGTAAGGCGGACTCTCCGGCAGCAGGGCAATCAACCGCTCATACAATTCGGTAAGGCCTGTTTTGAGTAAAGCTGATATCAAAAAAATTTCTGCTTTGGGAAGAGCGGTCTGCCATTTCTCCTTATCCGCTTCCGCGGCTTCGGCCGGCACTCGGTCAATTTTGTTTATGGCCACCACCACCGGAATTTCAAAAAGAGCCAGTTTTTGCACCACTTGGGTATAAAGATTATCGCCGCTTTCCGGTGAATCCCCGGCTTCGGCCACCAGCAGAATCACGTCGGCGTCCTTAAGGGCTTCATCCACATAGTTCATCATCCTTTCATGCAGCGGATATTTGGGATCCAGGATACCGGGCGTGTCGCTGAACACCAACTGAAAATCATCTCCGTTGGCCAATCCCATGATGCGGTGTCTTGTCGTCTGCGCCTTGGCGGTGGCAATGGAAAGTTTCTCGCCCAAGAGGGCGTTCATCAGGGTAGATTTACCCACGTTGGGCTTTCCCAAAATATTGACAAATCCGGCTTTGTGCGTCATAACTGAAGGGGGCAAAGATAGGGATAAGGAAATGAATCGGTTTGGTTGAAGGTTTGGAGCACCCAAATAAAAAAGCCGGAACCCCGAAGGATTCCGGCCTGTTGATTGTATTAGTTCTTCCTTATTTGGAGATCATCAATTTGGAGGCCGTGCGCACCTCTCCGCAGGTGAATACCACACGGTAAAGGCCTTGTACCAAATGAGCGGCATCCAATGATAAAACACCGCCGTCAGCCTGTACGGGATTTTCTTGAGTCATAACCACACGACCGTTCAAATCAATCATTTCGATACGGGCCGTTTCTTTTTCTACCGCAGGATATGAAATCATAACCGCTCCGGAAGTCGGGTTTGGATATAGATTCAGCCCGGAAAGCGCAAATTCAGAAACGGAGGAACCGTCGGTGATGGTGAGCGTGTATTGCACGGGTAAAGCCTGACCGGGAATGGGGAATGAACCGAATGGGGAATCCAGAGTTCCCGTGAGGGTGAGATCAAACGCTACGGTAAATTCTCCCGTGCTTGTGGGCGTTCCGCTCAGTAAGATACAACCCTGCTGCGGAAAAGTCCAGCTGCAGTTGGCATTGTTGCAGGCGGAAGTCATTCCGGGAGGGAGACCGGTTACGGGACCTGCAGCGATTCCCGTAATGGTAATGTTATTTCCGGGAGGAATGGGAAACGGAAGCGGAAGCGGCAGGGCGGAAGGATCCACGGCCTGATCGGAAGTGACGAAGGTGAGCGTAAGACCGGTGGAGTTGTAAGGCTCGTTTACGAGACCTTGGGGTAACGGATCCGTAGGCAACGGATATACTCCGGGAATGCCGATGGCTGTGAATAATTGACTCGGATTGCACTGGGCAAAGGCTGAAAAAGCCATGGCCGAAGCGGCAAAAACGGTAACGATTTTCTTCATAAATGCTGTATTTGTGTCTGTTTCTCTGCGAAAGTAAAAATAATATTTCGAGGGATTCAAAAACCGATCTTAAAATTTCGAAATCAACTCATTTTTCATTTAAGAAACATGCAAGAAGATTACTTACTGATTTTTTCTTTTTCCCTTATTTTTTACATTTACTCTCGCCTGATAAAAACCGTTCATGTATGTGGAAAGACCTGATACACCTTATTTTTCCGACACTTTGCCCCGCCTGTGAGGAATCACTTCCTTCCGGAGAAGCGGCTATATGTCCGTCCTGTTTTGCCAAGCTGCCGGATACCCACTTCCATTCGATTTCTGATAATCCGGCGCTGCATTTATTTGCCGGCCGATTTCCTTTTCATTGGGCGGGCAGTGCATATTATTTTGAAAAAGGAGGCTCAGTGCAGCGGATTCTGCACGAAATAAAATACAGGAGCGGAACCGGGCTTGCCGAGCAACTGGGTGCCGCCTACGGCAACGAGTTGCGAAATGCCTCGGTTTTTCCTTCAAATCCCGTATTTATTCCGGTACCCCTGCATCCGCTGAAACTTCATCGACGGGGGTATAATCAGGCGTTGTTTCTGGCCCGCGGCCTTGCTTCGTCGTTTCCTTCGGGAAAGGTATGGGAAGGGCTGAAAAGAACAAGAGACACGGATTCCCAAACAAAAAAGGGCCGCTTTGCCCGATGGCAGAATGTGGAAGAGGTTTTTGTGGTAAACGGTCCGTTTCCGGAGCCGGATGAACACGCCGTTTTGGTAGATGATGTCCTTACCACGGGAGCCACCCTGGAGGCCTGCGCCCACGCTCTTCAGCAAGCCGGAATAACGCCGGTAAGTGCCGTTACGCTGGCTTTTGCGGGATAACGCCGGTTCGTTTGCATTCCTTTACCTTTGCGCCGATGAAAGTAGAAAAATACCGGGAGCTGATCCGGCAGGTGGAATCCCTCACAGAAGGAGAAACCGATGTCATCGCCAACATGGCCAATGTGGCGGCGGCGTATAAGGCGGCTTTCAATCCCTGGTGGGTGGGTTTTTACCTCGTGAAAAACGATGCCTTGGTTCTGGGGCCCTTTCAGGGGCCGGTGGCATGCACCCGGATAGCACGTGGAAAAGGCGTTTGCGGTGCCTGCCGGGAACGGAGGGAAACCGTAATTGTGCCCGATGTGCATCAATTTCCTGGACATATTGCCTGTAGTGCGGAGTCGAATTCCGAAATCGTGGTTCCGCTTCTTCACCAAGGTGAAGTGTGGGCCGTACTCGATATTGACAGCCGCGAATTCGGCGCCTTTGACGAGGAGGATAAGGTCGGATTGGAAGCCTTGGTGCAATGGATCCGACCGGAACACGTTAATTCCGAAAAGGTGTAAATGAACTGCCGCCGGCTATCCATATTCTATTCTTTTTTTTGGCTGCTTGCAGCGATTTTCGCGGTGGCAGGCTGCGCCAAAGTAATGCCGCTCACGGGAGGCGATCAGGATGCGGAACCGCCCGCTTACCGCAGTTCCCGCCCCGACACGTTTGCCCGTAATTTTACCGGAAACGAAATTCTCATCCGTTTTGATGAATATCTGGTTTTGAAGGATCCCACGCGTGAAATACTCCTTTCGCCTTTGCCCGCCACACCGCCTGAAATCACCTCCTCGGGCAAGAACATCCGCATACGGTTCAAGGATTCTCTGCGGAAGGATTTTACCCACATCATCCGGTTTGGTAAATCAATCAGCGACCTGAATGAGGGGAACACCAACTCTGCGTTTTATTTTGTGTTTTCCACGGGCCCGGATCTCGATACGGGAATCATCAAAGGGCGCATCACGGACGCTTTTCGCCTGAAACCCGCCGAGGGATTTAAGGTGATGCTTTACGAAAAGACACGCACCGATTCTTTTCCCTATCTGGATCAGCCGCTTTACGTTACCTATACGGATGAATCCGGCTTGTTTGAGTTTCGCAATATCCGCGAAGAGGACTATCGCCTATTTGCCTTGAAAGAGGAAAACAACAACTACCTCTATGACCGGGCTGGAGAAGAAATTGCTTTTGCCGAAGGATTGGTGCGCCCGGATGCGAAGGGCTTTGTCGAGCTTTTTTCTTTTAAGGAGGAGGTGTTGATGCCCGAGTTGGTAAAAGCACGTTCAGTGAGCCGTTTTAAAACTGAATTTTCTTTCAGCGCTCCCGTGCCCGGGCTGCGGATTTCCGCATTGAATTTTTCGCAGGAAGCCCGTTTTTCAGCCATGGAATGGTCGGCCTCACGGGATAGCGTGTGGTTCTGGCATGCCGATGCCGACCTGGATTCATTGTCCTTTGCGGTGGCACTTCCCGGCAAAACGGATACCGTTTCCCTAAAGGTGAACCGCGGCGATGCGCAGGAGGGAAAAAAGAGTCCCAAATCGGCGCAAGGTCAGCAGACGGTTTTGTTTTCCGCGGCGGGCAATATGGCCTATTCGCGTTATACCGATCCCTATCTTCTGTTTTCGGAGCCACCGATGAATTTGCGACCTAAGGATCTCACATTCACGGCGGATTCTGTACCCCTTAATTTCTCGGTATATGCCGATTCGTTGAATCCCCGGAAGTGGCATGTGCGCTTCGGCATCAAAGGCACGCCCAAATTCCTTTTGCAAGCCGATTCGGGTGCGGTGACCGGACTTTCGGGAAAGTCATTTCCGCGTTTCAGTTTTGCCTTTTCCCCCCGGGCCGAAAAAGAGTACGGTACGATACGGATAAATTTGTCGGATTCGATTTTTCCCGTGCCCAAGGTATGGAGGTTGGAAAGCGGGGGAAAAACCGTGCGTGAAATCATAACGGATGGGGGATCCCGTTCGGTTTCTTTCAACCGCATGGAGCCCGCAACCTATCAGCTGTTTCTGGTTTTGGATTCTGACGGAGACGGGCGCTGGACAACCGGCCATTTTTTTCAGAAGCGGCTGCCCGAAAAAGTCGTACCGATGCAGGAATCCATTCAGCTGAAAAAAGGGTGGGATGCCGAACTGGAATGGAAACTGAATCCCCCGAAAAAGGGAAAATCAAAATAATATTTGGAATATTTTTTCCGTTAATTATTTTTGTAAATCCCAACTTTAGCACAAATTCATTATGGGTCGCAGGCCGATAAAAAAAGCACGGATTGAAAATCCGGGAATCAAAAAAAAGTGGATTCAGTCTTTACTGCCTCATTTTGCCGCGCAGGGCTTCAGCAGCTTTACCATGGCTGAGCTGGCCAAAATCATCGGCGTGAGCAAAGCGACTTTCTACAAGTATTTTGCCTCCAAGGATCAGCTGATAGAGGAATTGCTGGCTCTGAAAATTGCCCAGATGGGCGAACATAAAGAAATTCTCGCCGACCAGTCCATTCCTTATGAAGACCGGTTTTTAACCGTGCTTGAGGCCTCGGCCAATTCGCTGACGGATTTGACCAATAAGTTTCTTTACGATTTGAAACAGGAATTTCCCGGCAAATACCGCATGATTCATGATTTTAAAAAACTGAGTCTGATGTTTCTGCGGGAGTTTTATGCCGAGGCCCAGCGCGACGGGTACCTGGAACCCGGTTTTTCGCCCGATGCCATGGTTATTGTGGACGGACTGGTTTTTTCGGGAGCCGACGACCCCGAGTTGTTGTCCATGCACAACCTGACGCTGAAAGATTTTTACTTCCAATATTTTGCCATTAAATTGGGCGGTATTATGCCGGCCTACCGGTTTAATGCCTTCAAATTAAAATTGGAAGAATTATCCAGAAAAATAGATTCCGAAGCCCGAAAAACCGAATTGGTCTAAATTTTGATGTCCGGTATTCTTTCCATTCATTAATTCGTTCCGTGGGAAAGAAAAGCAGTCGCATCCTATTCGGCAGAACGGCCAGGAATATTTCCTTCTGGGTCACGTTTACCCTTTTCCAATTGCTTCACTTTTTTACCGCGGATGAGTTCAGCACGGAAGAATTTTTGTTTTCACTCCGGTTCTACCTGTTGCAATCTCTGCTCCTATGCGGGATTGTTTATTTTAATAATCTGTATCTGCTCCCGAAACTATTTCAAAAGAAAAAATACGCCGCCTATTTCTCTATCTTGTTGTTATGGGTTCTGCTGAGTGCAAAAGCAGTGGAATGGTTTTATGATTATTTTTTGAAGACATATCCCGAGTCTTTCAACGAAGCGGGGCAGAACATCAGCGACATGCCCTACATAGCCGCCCTGTTTTTAACGGCTCTTTTTCTTTTCGGATTCACGATGGCCAAATTTGCCAATGATTATTTTCTGCGCGAAGATGCCGTGAAACAAATGGAAAAAAAGCAGGTGGAAAGTGAGCTCAATTTTTTAAAAGCGCAGATCAATCCCCATTTTCTTTTCAATACGTTGAATAGTATTTATTCGCTGGCGCTTAAAAAATCAGACCAGACCGCCGATGTCGTTCTTCGCCTTTCGGATCTGTTGCGTTATATTTTGTATGAATGTAACGTGGATAAAATTTCGCTCGACAAGGAGATTGAAACCATTAAAAATTATGTGGAATTAGAAAAAATCCGCACCTCCGGAACCGACCGTATCCGCTTTACCGTGAGCGGAGATCCGGATGGAATTTTGGTGGCTCCGCTTATTTGGATTGCCTTCGTGGAGAATGCATTTAAGCATGGCATGGGCTCTTTGGCCAAGGAGGGTTTTGTACACGTGGATATGCAGATCACTCCGGGAGAGGTGAGGTTTACCTGCCTGAATAATTACGCAGAAGCCAAATCTGCCGAAGCCGAAATTTTTCAAAAAAGCGGCGGCATCGGGTTGGATAATCTGAAAAAAAGGCTCAGGCTGCTCTATCCCGACCGTCATCAATTAACCATGGAGAAAAAAAACGATACCTTTTACGTGGAATTAATCATTAAACCGGATACCCTATGATTTCTTGTCTGATTGTGGACGATGAGCCGCTTGCCTCGGATGTCATCGAGTCTTTTGCCGCCAAAATACCCTACCTGCATGTTGTGGGCAAAGCAGGCTCGGCCGTAGAGGCCTTGGGTGTTTTGAAAAATGAAAAAATTGACTTGCTGTTTCTCGACATTCAGATGCCGGAAATGACGGGTCTGGAATTGCTGAAAACACTGAAAAATCCGCCATTGGTGATTTTTACCACCGCGTTTCCCAATTATGCGCTGGACAGCTATGAAATTGACGCGGCGGATTACCTGCTGAAGCCCGTCAGTTTCGAGCGGTTTGTGAAGGCGGTAAATAAGGCCGAGGAACGGTTACGTAATGCGCAGTCTGACGAGCGGGAAAAACCTGACTATATTTTTGTGAAAGCAGACGGGAAACTCATCAAAATTAATATTCCCGATATCTGTTATGTGGAGGGATTGAAAGATTATGTCATCATCCATACCCAGACCGGGAAAGTGGTTACACATAACACGATGAAAAACATCGAAGCATTATTGCTCAGCGATGATAACTTTATCCGCATACACCGTTCGTACATCATTAACCTTCGCTTTGTGAAAGAGATTGAAGGAAACTGCTTTAAGGTAAAAGATCAACTGCTTGCCGTGGGTACCACGTTTAAGGAGGAGGTGCAGGCCAAACTCGAAAAATTCCGTTTTCATTGAACAATCCTACGGCTTCGCGGTCTATTTAAAAATCAAGTACTATGGCAAAAACCATCCTCATCACCGGCGGTTCCGGTCTTTTGGGAACGTATCTCACCTCCTTTTTTTCGGATAAGGGCTATGTCGTAAGGCAGTTGGGACGAGGCAATAAGGGAAAAGAGGCGCAAGGGCTTTTTTACTGGAATCCGGACAAGAACGAAATAGATGCAGAGGCGCTGCGCGGGGTGGATGTGCTTATTCACCTGGCCGGGGAAACCGTGGCGGGCAAAGCCTGGACGACCGAGAGAAAACAACGTATTCTGGACAGCCGTATTCAATCCACCCGGCTTTTGATAGACACCATCAAATCGAGCGGTTGTAAGCCCGGCAAAGTGATCGCCGCATCGGCAACGGGCTATTACGGTGCCGTAACGCGGGACGTGATTTTTACGGAACCTGATCCGGCCGGCACCGATTTTCTGGCGCAGGTTTGTGTAGGCTGGGAAGCGGAAACCGGCCGCTTTCATAAAGAGTTGGGAATCCCCTTGGCTACCTTGCGTATCGGGGTGGTTTTGGCCCGCGGAGGCGGTGCCTTGGAAGAGATGGTAAGGCCCATGCGTTTCGCTTTCGGCGCCACGCCCGGAACGGGAAAACAGTGGGTTCCCTGGATTCACATTGCCGACGTGGCCGGCATTATGATGCATCTGATCGATAAGCCGGACATAGCCGGTACGTTTAATCTCACTGCTCCGGGTTATGCACGCATGGGCGACATGATGAAAGCTGCCGCCCGTTCCCTGAACCGTTTTTTGAGTCCTTTTTCGGTGCCTTCATTTATATTACGCACCATTTTGGGTGAGCAGGCGCAGATCGTTTTGGAAGGTAGCCGGGTGTCATCCGCCCGCATCCGTGAAACGGGTTATACCTATCAATTTTCGGAAATACAAGCCGCCTGCGACGATTTGTTGAAGTAATTCTGATACGAGTTTTTCGGTCGGTTTTCGCTGTTCTATAAATGCGTTTATTCCGCTTCCAGAAATCCGTTAATCCAATTTTTATTTAATGATTTTCCGGCATGTTTGATCTGCTGATGCATCCAGGCTTTTTTTTGCGGATTTTTTTCCAGGTAGGCATAGGTCAATGAATCCAGCAGCACCTTGTGGTGCATTTCGTTTACATAATCGCAATCGGGTGTAAATCGAATCTTTTCCGGTTCAGGAATATACCGATTTCCATATAACAGCAGGGCCTGAATGAGGTACTCGGCCATGGAATAATACACCGAGTTGCCATGATGTAGGATTTGAGAAACCGTATTCATATAGTCTTCATGTCGGAGAAGCAGGGAGGCTTTTTTATGGAACATGAAAGCCCGAATGAACCGGCCGAGCAGCCAGGCTTTTTCCTCGCGGGGGAACCCGTCTGCATGGGTCAGCATTTTATCGAGAGTGTGGTGAATGTGTTTTTTACGGTGGGTTTCGGCATGCAGCAGGAAATAACATTCCCAAAGCCGGGAGGCCTGGTGAAAGGTAAGTTCGATGTTATATAGGTCGGTAAAAAACGCTTTCGGAAAATCGGGGAATGGATGTGCTCCCCCGTATACCTGTTGAGTAAAAAGGTAGCAGATGACGAAAAGCTGGTCTTTTGAGTTGTTGGCATGGGGCAGGTAAAGTCGTTCCAGAGCCTTCGAATAGTAATGGGAAGGATTGTCTTCGTCTACATAGGTTTCAAAGAACAGGAAGCGGCCGTGCGGATGCTGCCCGAGCAGACTCAGGATGCCGTCTTTTTCGGGCAGGGTTCTCACGTGGTTGCCGAGCAGATTGGCTAATTGAAATCGCAGCGGAGCATGGGCTTCCCGGTCAAAGGAATTCAGCAGCAGGTGAAGCGATTCATTATTCTCTGCGGCGAGGGCCAGTTTCAGCAGTGGTGTGGGAAAGTTGTCGGTATAGGTATTCAGGTGGTTGCCATCGGGCGAATCTTTAAGAAACGTATGCAGGTGATTCCAATCGGCAAAACCCAAGAACCGGGCAATGGTTTCGTAGGTATTGCGGTAATGTTTTCGGTCTTGCTTCAGAATGCCGAAGAGGCGGGCGAGGGTATGGGGTGAAAGGGTTAACTTCTTGTCGGCGAGATCATCGGATAATTTTTCCGCGTCTTGCATGTCGGCAAGTGGATTTCCCGTTCTTTCCAGAATCAGTCGTTTGAGTTTTTGTTTGGTGGTGGCGGGTATCCACATAGTGAAGCACAAAAATAGCAATAAGGGGTCCTTTGACGTGGTTTTTTAAACTTGCAATAAGTTGCAATTGGGCATGTTAAATCACGTGTCCTAATATTTTTTTTGCCGCGACTATTTATGTAGCTTTATTTTATTCTTTTTATTTTTTGGCATATTCCCTTTTGATCTTATTTTCCGCTTTTTTCAGTTTGTTATATTTTGTTTTGGCTATGTAAACCTTCATAGAAAAAAGAAGCTGAATAAGTTTATAGCTTGCAAAAAGTTGCATTTGCATGTAAAGCTTTCTTGTTTACTTTTGTTTAACAAATAGTCCTAATTAGTTATGAAAAGTATTAACAATCCCTTAAAAACTAACTTGCATTACCATGCGCCTTCCTAACGATGTATTTTCTTGTGTGGTTTGAGAAAGTTCTATGAATTTTCCTTTTTAGCACAGGCAAATCTCACACATCCGGTTCTAACTCTTGTTAATCGGGTAATCTGAAAATTTTGCCGAATAACGGACTCAGTCGCTGTTCAATTAAGAATTGTTCTGAGTTTGATTACTACGCAATTTTTGGGAAAATGATTCGGCTGGAGCTCTTCCGGCTTTTGAAGGCGCTTGCAGTTCTGTGGTTGACCCTGCGCAGGACTGCGCCGCCTTTTTTGTTTTAATGTATAATAAATGTTCGTTATATTTACAAAATGGCACCTATTTTGTACTATATAACAGGTGTGGTTTTGTTAAACGCAGAGCGCTTACATTTTCCTTATTTTCTCTTCTTCTTTCCCTTATCTCCTTTGGTTTTTGGCTTGCCGTACTTAAGCCTCATAGCTTCTGCACGCGTTATTTTCCGGTTTACTTTTTTATTTTTTTCCTTTTTATCGTGAAAGGCTTCTCCGGGTTCCCGCCGCGCCCTGGCCACGGCCACCTTGTGTTTATAACGCGGCAGCTCTTCTTCAATTAACACATCCGACACGTTTACGTTTTCGGGAAATATTCCTCTTTCTATTTGGAGTTGCATCAGTTCTTCGGCAGCCTCCAACGCTTCTTCCTCCCTCGGTGTGTAAAAGGTTAATGCCTCGCCCCGCGCATCGGCTCTTCCGGTTCGCCCGATGCGGTGTACGTAATTTTCCGCCACCTCGGGCACATCAAAATTAATGACGTGCGTTACGCCCTGTATGTCAATACCCCGTGATACCAGATCCGTGGCAATGAGCACCCGGGTTTCTCCTTCTCTAAATTGTCGCACGGCACGGAACCGGAAATTTTGGTCTTTATTGGAATGGATGATGCCCACCTGTTCCGTAAAATCAGGTGCAATCTGTTCAAACAACCGATCGGCCATGCTGCGCGATGCCGTAAATACGAGTACCCGGCTCATATCCGATTTTTCGTTCAGCAGGTGCTTCAGCAAATTTACCTTGGTATGAAAATTGGCAACGGGAACGGCCCGTTGCGTTATTTCGGCAGGCGGCGTTCCTGAAGGTGCGGCTTCTACCACGGCATGATCGGCAAAATGCTGCTCCATGAATGCTTCCACCTCTTCGGTTACCGTAGCTGAAAAAAACAGATGCTGCCTTTTTGCGGGCAATAAATCCATGATGCGCGTCAGTTGGGAACGAAAGCCCAGGCTGAGCATTTCGTCCACTTCGTCCAGCACGATTTTTTTCACGTTTTTCAGGCGGAGTGATCCGTTGAGGGCCAAGTCGAGCAGGCGGCCCGGTGTGCCCACCAGCAGATCGCATCCGTTCAATACGGCTTCGGCCTGCGTGTTGATGTTCGTACCTCCATACACGCCCAGCACCCGGGTGTTTTGGTAGGTGCTCAGTTTCTCCGCTTCGCGAACCACCTGCACTACCAGTTCGCGTGTGGGCACCAAAACAACCACGGTGGGATTCAGCTCCCGCGAAAATGTCCATTGCCGGAGCAGCGGCAGCAGGTAGGCAAAGGTTTTTCCGGTTCCCGTCTGGGCTATGCCCAGCAAGTCGCGTCCGCTCATAATCACGGGAAAAGCCTTTTCCTGTATGGGTGTGGGTTGCGTATAACGTAAATCCTGCAGGGCGTTCAGCAGTGCTGCGGACAAGTTCAGATCAGTAAAGGTCATGCGGCAAAAGTAGGGCTTTCCGGCGCGCGGTTCACAGATCGTATCCGCGGAACTCCACACTGCGGTAATAGCGGGCATCGGCGAGCAGTTGACGCCGCTTCAGCAGCAGTATGATGAGCTTGAGGAGCGTGGAGATTGGCGTGAGAATAACGATGGCGGTAGGCAGCAGGTACATGAACAGGCGCAGTCTGCCCATGCGTGCTTTATCGCCCGGTCCGCCTTTGGCGGCTACATAACGTGCCCAGAAACGGAAATTGCGCACCCCGCGCGACTCCATGATGAGTAAATCGGGTTTGATGTGTACGGCACCCGAGGCAAGCAATTCGTCCTGCAACTCCGAAAAATCATTCGTTTTCAGCTTGCGCAGCATGATTTCTCCGAACACGGCGGCATGCTGTGTGTCCTGCTCCGAAACACCGCTGCGGGGAAAAATGCCCAGGAATCCTTTGCGTATTCCTTTGAGCATCCAGGCCAGAATGGTTACCAGGCTGACCAGATTGCCTGATTTATCGGTGAGGGCAATCTGGCCTACATGTTTTGCGCCTAATGTATGCAGGCGTCGTTTCATTTTTTCCTGCGCATTCACGAACATGTTGCGGCATCCCAAAAAGGTGACCACGGGTGTATTTTTAAACAATCGTGCGGCTTTTTCGCTTTGCAGAAAACTGTTCACCGGGCGGCACACCGAAAGAAACCAAGGTTGATACCCGAGCAGAATCAAGTCCCAGGTGATGTCTTCGGGAATTTGGTCGGGAGTCATGTCCATGGGTACCTCATTGACCGTTTCGGGAAAGGCGTCGAAAAATTCGGTGCCGCTCCACGGAAAAGGATAGGGCACGGAGGGTTTTAGTTTTTCGTAATGGATGAATAGGGAAGGGTCGTTCCGAAAGGGAATTAAAAGCGATTCGGCGATGTCGTCGGTTTGGCCCGTTTGGGAATAGGTGATGACCAGTATGTTTTTTTTCACGCGGATCGGTAAATTTTACCCGAAGTAACACATTTTTGGTTTGGCAGGTTTTTTGTTTTAGCTTTAAACCAATATTCAAAATTATGAACGGTAAAGTCTTTTTGGTGATTTCGGTATTTGTATTTTCCGTGGGTGGAATTCTTCATGCACAGAAAGTGGTCATTCCTTCCAGCGGCGGTTCGCAGGGGGGCAATCAGACTCCCGCCGGATCCGGTGGAAACGGAGGAGGTGTGGTCGGTAACGTAGTCAATGCCTTGACGGGTCAGGGCGGAGGCGGAAACGGGCTGAGCAACGAGCAGATCATCAGCGGGCTCAAGGAGGCGCTCACGGTGAGTGCGCAGAATGCGGTGGGTCTTACATCCAAAACCGACGGTTTTTTTAGAAATCCTGATATTTTCATTCCCTTTCCAAAAGAGGCTCAATCCGTAAAAACGCTGGCAGAACGTTATGGACTGAAATCGCAGACCGATAATTTCGTGCGGCAGTTGAACCGGGCGGCCGAGGACGCCGCCAAAAGTGCCACTCCGCTTTTCGTGAACGCCATCACATCCATCACCATTACCGACGGTCTTCAACTGCTGAAAGGCGGAGATGATGCAGCCACGCGCTTTTTGGATTCAAAGACCCGTAAACCGCTGTATGATACGTTTCTGCCGGTGGTGAAAAAATCGCTGGATAAGGTAAAAATTACGCAGTTCTGGACTCCGCTGTGGAGCAATTATAACAAGTATGCAGGCACGGCCGGTGCCATCGGCGGTTTGGTCGGTCAGGGAAATGCCTTACCCAAGGCGGTCAATCCGAATCTGCCTGATTATGTGACCAAGCTGGCGTTGGACGGATTATTTAAGATGATGGCCAGGGAGGAAGCCAAAATACGCAAGGACCCCGCTGCCCAGGTGACTAATTTGTTGCAGACGGTATTCGGCAGTCTGGGCGGAGGCAATTGATTTAAGGGGGGGGACTCAGGTTGGGGGAAAGGGTTATTTGTTGGTTTGATTTGGATTTAATTCCCCGCGCTCACCACCGGAGTAGTTGATTTTTCGCTGCACAAAACTACCAGCAGGTTGCTCACCATATTGGCTTTCTTTTCTTCGTCCAGATGAACCACCTTTTTCTGCGAGAGCTGATCCAGGGCCATTTCTACCATACCTACTGCACCCTCCACGATTTGCTTGCGGGCGGCTACCACGGCCTGTGCCTGTTGGCGTTGCAGCATGGCTCCCGCAATCTCCGGCGCATACGACAGGTGCGAAATTCG
>CAYYRB010000019.1:17203-28570 GCA_964473995.1 uncultured Candidatus Competibacteraceae bacterium
TACTTGCCGAACAGGGTACATACGCGTGAACTGTTGGGTTCAACGGCCACAAAACCGCTCAGCAGAAACAGCGTAAAAATGCCTACCGGTATTGCCAGGCCCGGCAATTGCGCCGCTATTGAAAAAGCCAATCCCGCGAGGCATCCGGCGGCTGCCATCAATACAATCCACCCCGAGGTGGGGATGATAATTTTTTCCTGATTTTCCATGTGTTGTTTTTTATGCTTCGAAATTAACCAAAATAACGGCATAGCTTGTTTTTTTCGTTCAAGTAATCAATTTGGTCCGCCATTTGCCATTTCGGATCAGAAAGCTGCGTAAATTTGAAGCCATGAAACAAGGAGTAATCCTCATCTGCGGGTTGTTTGTGTTTGCGACCGGATGTGTGTCCATCAAAATTCCGGTAGAAGTCCTTCGCCCTGCACCGGTGACCATGTCCCGCGTGGTTAAGCGAATAGGGGTTTGCGACCGCACGTTTTTAAATCGGGCGAGTGCAGCCCTTATTTTTGAAAATGGTGAACCGAGTTCCCGCTTTTCCGGTCTGACCCGTCTGGCACCCAATACCGCGGCACAGGCCGTGCAGGTGGAGCTGTCTGCCTTTCGCCGTTTTGAAGTTTCTGTTTTTGAATCTTCCGAGCAGTCCGTTCAGGGCGGCACCTTGTCCGGCCCCGACGTGGCTACGTTAACCAGCTGGGGCAAAGACAGTCTGTTTGATGCGGTAATTTCCCTGGAAATGTTTAAAGTGGAGATTTTTTCTTCGGGAGGGGTATTTCCGTCTTTGGTTTACGATGCATTCGGAAATTCATTTACCGTACCCCGTTTTCAAGATTACCGCAATGTGCGCATCCGCATTTTTTGGAAGATTTACCGCACTTCGGACGGGGCGGTACTCTATGCCAAGGAAGATGAACATACCCTGTATTTTGCCGCCAACGGATATAGCTCCGACGGCATTTACCGCAGCCTTCCTGACCGCCGTGGTTCGGTAGAAAATGCTGCCCAGGTGATGGGTATCCGTTTTGCCCAAAATTTCATTCCCTATTGGCAAAGCGGAACCCGCCGCGTTTATCCGGGACAGTCGGATGCATGGCTGGAAGCATTGGACAGCGCCCGGGTGGGCAATTGGGCCTCTGCTGCAGAACAATGGGAGAAATTGGCCAGAAAAGCACCTATACGCCCATTACACAGGCAGGCCGTATATAATCTGGCGGTGGCCAATGAAGTGCTTGGCCGTTTTGAGGAGGCCGAAAAATGGGCCAACCTGGGGCGTCGCAAATTTAAAGGCCGCGAATTTGACGGAGCTCTTCTATACATAGACCGACGTCGCGTGGAAAGTCGCGAATTGGATGAACAGCTGCCTGAGTAAAAAGGGTTGCCATTTTCGTCTTTTTTAGCACTTTACTTTGCCGGGTTGCATTTTTTAAATTCCTTTTTTTACTTTTGCACTCCTTTAAAGAAACGGACGGCATGTCGGCAAGCGTAAAATTTTATATGGGTGGAGCCACCAGGGATTTGGCAGATAAAATAGCCACGTCTTACGGTACTGCGCTCGGTAAGGTGAAGCTGTCCCACTTCAGCGACGGTGAAATTCAACCCAGTTTTGAAGACAGCGTTCGCGGCTGTGATGTTTTCATTATTCAGTCTACCATGCCGCCTGCGGATAATCTGATGGAGTTGTTGCTCATGATTGATGCAGCCAAAAGGGCCTCAGCCCGGCAGATTGTGGCCGTGATTCCGTACTTCGGTTACGCAAGACAGGATCGTAAGGACAAACCCCGCGTGTCTATCGGAGCCAAATTGGTGGCTAATCTTCTTTCCGCTGCCGGCGCCACACGTATCATGACCATGGATTTGCATGCCGATCAGATTCAGGGCTTTTTCGATTACCCGGTAGACCACCTCTTCGCCTCTTCCATTTTTGCACCTTACATGAAAAGTCTGCAATTGGAAAACATAGCCGTGGTAGCCCCCGACATAGGAGGTTCAAAACGGGCCAATGCCTATTCTAAGCACTTGAATTGCGAAATGGCGCTCTGTTACAAGGTGCGCGAAAAAGCGAATCAGGTGGATTCTATGACTGTAATCGGTGATGTGGAGGGCAAAAACATTATCATGATTGATGACATGATTGATACAGGCGGAACTCTTACCAAAGCGGCCGACATGATGATGGAACGTGGAGCTTTGAGCGTGCGCGCTTTCTGCACTCACGCCGTATTGTCGGGGAATGCCTATGAGCGCATTGAACAATCGAGTCTTACGGAGTTGGTGGTTACCGATTCCATCCCCCTTCGCCGCGAATCGCACAAAATACGGGTGTTATCCTGCGCCGATACGTTTGCCAATACCATCCATCGTCTCTTGCACGATGAATCCATAAGTTCTCAATTTATATTTTAATACGGTTAAGAAATGAAAACCATCGCCATCAAAGCCGAAGTGAAACAAGCTACCGGCAGAAGCGCCGCCGCAAAAGCCCGCAAAGAGGGTAAAGTACCCTGCGTTCTTTACGGAGGTTCCGAGAATATGAACCTGCTCGTAGATGAGAAAGAGCTGAACAAGTTTCTTTATACCCCCGAGGTATTGATTGCCGAAATACAGGTAGAAGGTGGAAAAACGGTGAAAGCCTTGGTACAAGACGCTCAGTTCCATCCCATCTCTGACGCCACCATCCATGCCGATTTTAAGGAATTGGTTGCCGGGCAGCCTGTGAAAGTAAACCTGCCTATTCGCGTGGTGGGTAACTCCGTAGGCGTTCGTGCAGGGGGTAAAATGAAGGAAATTCTGCGCAAACTGCGTGTAAAGGGAATGCCTGAAAATTTGCCCGATTTCGTGGAAGTGGATATCACCAATGTAAACATCGGACAGACTTTCCGCGTAAATCAGCTCAAATTGGAAGGCGTGGAGTTTTTGGACTCGCCCAATAACGTAGTGGTTACCGTGGCTGCAACCCGTGCAACTCGTCAGGCTGCCGAGGAAGCTGCAGCAGCTGCCGCACCCGCCAAGAAAAAATAAGCAGACTTAATTATCTCAATACGGCAAATCTCTTCGGAGGTTTGCCTTTTTTTGCTTTCGGAAGTTCCCTCATCCATACCATGCCTGAAAATTCGCCCTTACTGCTTACCTTTGCCGGGTGGTAAAAATCGGTAAAATTGAATTGGGGGAATTTCCCCTGTTATTGGCTCCCATGGAAGATGTGAGCGATCCGCCGTTTCGTGCACTCTGCAAAAAATACGGAGCCGATCTCATGTACACCGAGTTTATCTCGTCGGAAGGGTTGATCCGCCACGCCATCAAAAGCGTGAAGAAACTCGATATTTTCGAATATGAACGGCCCATCGGCATTCAGATTTTCGGCGGGGAAATCGAATCCATGAAACAGGCTGCCGCCATGGCCGAAGCGGTAAATCCAGACCTGGTGGACATCAATTACGGCTGCCCCGTGAAAAAGGTCGTTTGCAAAGATGCGGGAGCCGGTATCCTGAAAAATATTCCCAAAATGGTGGCCATGACCGCCGAAATCGTAAAATCGGTCAATGTGCCCGTAACCGTAAAAACCCGCCTCGGCTGGGATGATGAAACCAAACATATCGTGGAAGTGGCTGAGCGGTTGCAGGATGTAGGTATCCAGGCGCTTTCCATACACGGGCGCACCCGTGTTCAGATGTACAAGGGCGAAGCCGATTGGACGCTGATCGGTGAGGTGAAAAACAATCCGCGCATGCGCATCCCCATTTTTGGAAACGGAGATATCAACAGCCCCGAAAAGGCCGTGGAGTATAGAGAGCGTTACGGGGTGGACGGAGTGATGATCGGCCGTGCCGCCATCGGGTATCCGTGGTTTTTCCGTGAGGTGAAACAGTACATGAAAACCGGTTTACGGATGGAAGGTCCTACCGTGGCTGAGCGGGTTCAGGCCTGCCGGGAACACCTTGACATGGCCGTTCGCTGGAAAGGTGAGAAACTGGGCATTTTGGAAACCCGTATGCACTATTCCAACTATTTTAAAGGGCTCCCTGATTTTAAAGATTTTCGCATCAAGTTGGTTACCTCCGAAAATCAGGCCGAATTGATGGAAACGTTGGAAATTATCCGTGAAAAATACGAGGCCATGGAATTACCGGCCTGAACGCAAAGAGGCTGAAAAGTAGGTTTTTTTTACCAATACCATACGTAAGGCAGACACAAGGGCTCCTGTAATGATTACCAGGGCCACGCTGAACATGACATCACCTCCGTGCACGATGATGGGATAGGGAGGCGCCCCTTCCTGAGGGCCCGATTTTATCAGACCCGTACTGATCTGAAGCAGGCAGACGGCTAAGCCCAAAATCACTCCCGAGAGGCATCCGACCAGCGTAATCAGAAAACCCTGACTCCAGAATATGGTTCGGATTTTGACCGCTGAAAATCCAATGCTGCGCAGCACGGCCGTGTCTTTCCGTTTTTCCACCAACAGCATGGTGAGTGCCCCGAAAATATTGAAGGAAGCCAATAGTAGAATAAACGAGAGAATGACGGTGAGCATCAGTTTTTCACTTTTGAAAACTTTGTAAAAAACGGCCTGCTGTTCCAACCGGTTTTTTACCGTGAGTTCGGGTGGGAGCAGTCCGGCAATTCGGCTTTTCACGGTTTCTGTATTCCATCCGCTTTCCACGGTAATCTCAAGCGCGCTTATTTTGTTTTCTGCGTCGAGCACTTCTTCGGCCAGCGGAAGCGGAACCCACACATAGCGCGAATCATAATCCTGCTGTATGGAAAAAACCCCGGAGGGAAAGGCCGCTACCGATCGGAAGGGGGCAAACAGATCCATTTTTCTTCCCCGTTTGGGGAAATACATCACCACTCTTCTGGAAGCATTGTCCAGATTAATCCCCAATATATTCGCCACACCCGCCGCAGGCAGGCAAAAGGGGATGCTGTCGTGGAAAATTTCCGGGGATCCATCCAGCATTAGAGATGCTATTCCTTGATACGAGGGATTTTCCGCCTCAATTCCTTTCAGTATGCCGATGTATTGTTTATCCCCGTATAGAAATAAGGCATTGTCCTGCAAAACGGGAGATGCTGTTTTTACGCCGTCGACTCCCCTTATTTGGCTCAATAGTGCGGTGTCGCTTTCGAAGGTTTTTCCCTCGCGCAGTTCAATTTTTAATTCAGGATCGGCCTGATTAAACAGGCTGATGACCCATGCTTCCAACCCATTGAACGCCGAGAGTAAAATGATGAGTGCCGCCGTGATGACCATCACCGTAATGCCCGATATGCCTGAAATCAGGTTGATTACGTTTCTTGACTTTTTAGAGAAAAGATATCTGAACGCTATGAATAAGGTGAGTTTCAAATCAACATGCCTTCCCGAAAGGTGATTGCAAAGTTGCAGAATTTTGAATAGAATGGTACTTTCGTGGCTGATTTGACATGTTCGGAAAAACAGCATCATACATCATCCGTTTCCGAATTCCATTACTTGTGGTTTTCCTTCTGCTTACGGCGTACATGGCTTTTCGAAGCCGCGAGGTTACCATGAGCTATAAGTTGGCCACGCTCATGCCCAAGACGGACAGTACCTACGTGGCTTATGAGCGATTTAAACAAACCTTCGGCCAGGATGGTAATATCATCATCGTCGCTAATAAGGAAAGCCGTTTTTTCACCGCCGAACATCTTAATGCTTTTTTCCGGCTTCAGGAGGATTTAGGAAAAATACCGGGTGTAAAACAGACCGGCGGCATAAAAAATGTGCTTGATATCGTTAAAGACACCGTTCAAAAAAAGTTTGTAGCCAACCCTGTTTGGAAAGGAAACATGGCAAGCGATGCCGATGCCCTGGTCTTGGAAAACAACCTGACTCATCTGCCTTTTTACAACCGGGTGTTTTTTGATTTGAAAAAGGATGTTTTTCTCATTCTCGTCACTTTAGACCAAAAGGTGTTGAATACCAAAGAACGCCTGAATGTGGTTGATGCCATCGAAAAAAGGGTGAATGCTTTTCGCACGGAGCGGTCTACGGAAATGCATATTTCCGGGCTTCCCTACATCAGGGCGGTGTATGTGAAAAAGGCCAAGCGGGAAATTACGCTTTTTGTGGGGTTGGCAGCTTTAGTTACCGCGGTGGTGCTTATCATTATTTTCCGCTCTTTTATTGAGGTGATTGTGCCTTTGGTAACGGTTTTGCTCGGCGTTATTTGGGCGCAGGGATCGCTCGGCGTATTGGGTTACGAGATTACCATTCTCACCGGACTTATTCCGCCGTTGCTCATTGTGATCGGGGTGCCTAATGCCATTTACATCATCAATAAATATCATCAGGAATACAACCTTCTGGGTGATAAAACAGCCGCATTGACCAATGTAATCGCCAAAACCGGCCAGGCCATTTTTCTTACCAACCTAACCACAGCCATCGGGTTTGGAACCTTTGTTATTACGGGCAGCGACATTTTGGTAGAATTCGGCATCGTGGCCTTCTTCAATATCATGTTGCTTTTTCTGCTGTCTCTCATCTTCATTCCCATTTTATTTTCTTTTCTCCCGCCACCCTCGGTTCGTGTGCGTGCCCATTTGGATAAACGGTTGGCAAGGGCTGTTATTCGTCTTTTGATTCTTATATCACAAAATTTCAGGCCCTGGGTGTATGGAGCCATTGCGATCATCGTCGTTATTTCGGCCATCGGTATTTCCCGCATCGAAGTAAAGGGGAATCTGGTGGATGATGTGCCCGAAAAGTCGGATCTGATGAAAGATCTGCGGTTTTTTGAAAATGCATTCGGCGGAGTGATGCCATTGGAAATTACGGTAGATACGCGCAAGGAACGGGGCGTGGTGACGGATGTGCGCACCTGGCGAAAAATCGAAGAATTCCAGGATTACCTGGATGCACAGCCGATTTTTTCCCGGCCTATTTCTTACATCGAAGGAATTAAGTTTGCCAATCAGGCGTTCTATAACGGTAATCCTGATGCGTTCCGCCTTCCCAATCAATTTGACCGGGTATTTATCGTCAACTACCTGAAGCAGAACGAAGGTCGGGATTCACTTCTGTCCAACTTCATGAATAAAGATAAGTCCGTGGCCCGTATCAGCGTCATGATGAAAGACTTAAACACAATTGAAATTCAGCAGATAAAGGACGACCTGCAAAAGAAAGCGGCCGAAATTTTTCCCGAAGAAAAATACAAAGTGGACATCACGGGTGGCTCCATCACATTTTTGGAGGGCACGAAATACCTGGTTTGGAATCTGCTGCAGAGTTTGCTGCTTGCCGTTTTCCTGATTTCATTGTTTATGGCGATGCTGTTTCGCAACGTGCGTATCGTCCTCATATCCCTTATTCCCAATCTTATTCCCATGGTGGTTACCGCCTCCGTGATGGGCTTTTTGGGTATTGCGCTGAAGCCCTCCACCATTCTGGTCTTCAGCGTGGCTTTCGGCATTTCGGTGGATGATACCATTCACTATCTGGCCAAATTCAAAGAGGAATTGAAGTACAACGGCGGCAACATCCGTTCGGCCGTGGTAAAAGCACTTCAGGAAGTGGGGCTCAGCATGGCATACACATCCATCGTGCTCTTTTTTGGATTCTCGGTTTTTGCCGCATCCGAATTCGGCGGGACGGTTGCGCTGGGCACGCTTGTATCCTTTTCGCTCCTTGCCGCCATGTTTACCAACCTCATTCTTTTACCTTCCCTGCTGATGACCCTACACAACAGCAAAAGCAACCGCCGCAGATTAAGAAAGCGTAAACCTAAATCCGTAATCTCATGAAAGGCATCATTCTCGCAGGGGGCTCCGGCACCCGGCTCTATCCCATCACCTATGCCATCAGCAAACAGGTGATGCCGATTTACGACAAACCCATGATTTATTATCCATTGTCTGTGCTGATGATGGCCGGAATACGGGAAATTTTGATCATCTCCACGCCGCAGGACTTGCCTAATTTTCAAAAGCTCTTGGGAAGCGGCGAACAGCTCGGCCTTTCTTTTTCTTACATCGTACAGGAAAAGCCGGAAGGACTCGCCCAGGCATTTACCCTGGGTGCCGATTTTATAGGTAACGACTCGGTTTCACTCATTTTGGGCGATAATATTTTTTATGCTTCAGGCTTGTCCAAAAAATTGCAAGCCTGCGCAAACCCCGATGGCGGTGTGATTTTTGCTTACCATGTTTCTGATCCGGAGCGCTACGGTGTGGTGGAGTTTGACTCCGATTTGCGGGCCATCAGCATTGAAGAAAAACCGACTGCTCCCAAATCCAATTATGCCGTACCGGGTTTGTATTTTTACGACAACAGCGTGGTGCAGTTGGCCAAAGAGTTGAAGCCAAGCCCACGCGGCGAGTACGAGATTACGGACATCAACAAGGAATATCTGCTGCAAAATAAATTGAAAGTGGTAGTGTTTGACCGGGGCACGGCTTGGCTGGATACCGGAACTTTTGCTTCGCTCATGCAGGCGGGGCAGTTTGTTCAGGTGATTGAGGAAAGGCAGGGCCTCAAAATAGGGTGCATCGAAGAGGTGGCTTACCGCATGGGTTTCATCAATGATGAGCAGCTAAATCAATTGGCCCAGCCTTTGCTTAAAAGCGGTTACGGAAATTATTTGATTCAATTACTGAAAAAATAAACACACTACCATGATCCAGCAAGATAAAGAAGTACGCATTTTAGTAACGGGAGGTGCCGGGTTTGTGGGTAGCGCCATGGCGGAGCGTCTGGCTCGCAACCCGAACCACCTGGTGACCATTGTGGATAATCTGGTGACGGGCGAATTGGAAAAGGTTCCTGATATGCCCAGCATGCGCTTTGTTAAATGCGATGTCAACGATTATTCCGAAATTTCTGCCGTTTTTTTTGCTGGCCGGTTTCATTATGTGTTCCATTACGCCGCCCTGGTGGGTGTGCAACGTACGCTGCGCAATCCGGTGAAGGTACTTGAAGACATACGCGGTATTGAAAATATTCTGAAGCTCTGCAAGAATACGGGGGTAAAACATGTTTACTTTTCTTCTTCTTCCGAGGTATACGGAGAACCCGTGGAGTTTCCCCAGAATGAAGAAACTACGCCGCTCAATTCGAGGTTACCCTATGCCATCGTGAAGAATGTGGGCGAAGCCTACCTGCGTTCGTATCAACGCGAATATGGTCTCGATTTTACCATCTTCCGGTTTTTCAATACCTACGGTCCTAAACAGAGTAAAGATTTTGTGATTTCCCGGTTCATCAGCATGGCCCTGCAAAACCGGCCCATCAGTATTTACGGCGATGGTAGTCAGACCCGTACATTCTGTTTCGTGGAAGATAACGTGGATGCCTGCTATAGAGCTTTCAGCGAGCGTTTGTTTGTGAATGACGTGGTGAATATCGGTGGGAATATCGAATTCCCCATTTTGGAAGTGGCCAAGTTGGTAAAAGAATTGACCGGGTCCAATGTGGAAATCCGGCATCTGCCCGCATTAAAGGAAGGCGATATGACACGCAGGTTACCCGATACCTCCAAAATGCAGACTTTACTTCAGCGCGATCCGTTGCCACTGGAAGAGGGCATACGCCGCATTCTTGCCGATACGAAGTATATTCTTTAGGCCGTTTTCAGGCGTTTTCCGCCACCACTTCCTCCACGCCGGGCACCATTTTTTTGAGCAGGTGTTCTATTCCGTTTTTCAGCGTTACGGTGGATGATGGGCATCCGCTGCATGAGCCCGCCAACCTCACGGTTACCTTGCCTTCATTAAAGGAAACGAATGAAATCTCACCCCCGTCGCCTTCCACGGCCGGGCGTACATATTCGTCCAAGATATCCATGATTTGTCCTTCAATTCCGGCCGTTTGAATATCGGCCACAGTTTTCGGTGCGCTGATTTCCTTCTTGGGCGGCAGGAAAGCCACGATGTCTTTTCCCTCTTCAATCCAATTTTTCAAAAATTCGCGCACCTGCGGAATAATCTCCGACCAGGAAATAAACTCTTTTTTGGATAAGGTGATAAAATTAGCGTTGATGTATACAGCCCGCACGAAATCAAAACCGAATAAAGCGGCAGCCAGCGGTGAACCTTCTGTGTCCTCTTTGCTCAGATATTCCACGCTGTTCTCGGGAAGCAGAAGGATATTGGCCACAAATTTCATGGTCGCCGGGTTCGGTGTTGCTTCGGCGTATATCATAACGGGTGTTTTCATGCGAATCAGTTTTTGATGACCCGGAATGTGCGGGATGAATTTTGCATAAACAGCGTAACAAAATACATGCCTGCCGGTTCACTGCCCAACCCGATTTCATTTTGGGTAATTCCCGGCATCCATTCCGTCCGTCGTACAACATTGCCGTTTATGTCCGTAATCAGGATAGGAGTAAAGATCATCAAAGGCTCACTGAAGCTGAAGATTACCGCATCATTGGTCGGGTTCGGGAATAGCACCACCTCTCCGAATGGCTCCTGTTCACCGATGGACGCGTCATGTTCCTCAATAACCACAACCGTTCCGGTGACGGTGGTGGTGCAGTTGTAGTTGATAGCCGTAAGCGTAACGGTGTAGGTTCCGGGAATTGTGTATACATGGTTCGGATTTTCCACGCCGGTGGGGGCACTGCCGTCGCCGAAGTTCCAGAGGTAGTTGGCGGCGTTGGTACTTTGGTTGGTAAACGAAGCCACACCCGAAAGATCCATGAACACGGTGTCTGTGCCGTTAAAGGCCGCCGTGAGCGGCAAAACGGAACAATCCCAAAGCACGTTGATGGTTTGAATCAACGTGTCGCTGCAGAGGTTGTTATCCACAAGCAGGAATACGCTGTAGAGCCCTGCTTCGGTATAAATATGGGAAGGACTGGCAGCACTACTTCCCGCACTTCCGTCTCCGAAATTCCAAAAGAAATTGAGCCCTGGCGGTGTACTTGTGTTGTTGGTGTTTACCGTTTGGCCCACCGTAACCGTTGTGGGTATGGTAAAGTTCGCCGTAGGCGCGGTTGAAACCGTCAGAACCATGTTGTCCGTGGCCGTGCACCCGAATTGATTCGTAACCGTTACCGCATAGGTGCCGGCTACCGTGGTTTGTAAAAATTGATTGTCGGTACCCGTGGGACTTCCGTTTATTGTCCAACTGTATAATATACCTTGGCTTCCGGCATTCAGCACGGGAAAACCTTCATTGGAGCAGGCCAACAGATTCGGTCCCAGATTCACCTGCGGATCGCTGATGCTCAGGGCCAGGGTATCCGATCCCAGACAGCCCGTTTGGCTTGTAACCTGCAGCGCATAGGTTCCGGGTGCCGAGGTTTGGAAGGTGGGCGTATTGAGGCCGATGGGGTTTCCGTTAAAATACCACTGATTGCCTATAGCATAGCTGCTGATTAAGGTAGATGTTGCCTGGCC
>CAYYRB010000019.1:28580-37890 GCA_964473995.1 uncultured Candidatus Competibacteraceae bacterium
TAGCCAGCGCCCAAGCAACCTGACTCGCTACTGAGGCATTGGCAAAGCCTGCATTCAACAGGGGGAATGTACCGTTTATACAAATCGCCGTATCTGCGCCGAGGTTGATGGGCAACGCGGAGGCCACGAGTATCTGAATCTGGTCGGTTCCCGTGCAGGCGCTACCATAGCTCACGGTTACGCCGTAAGTTCCTTCGCCGTTGGTTTGCAGCGTCTGGGTATTGCCGCCGAAAGGCAATCCGTTTTTGGTCCACGTGTAGGTAGCTCCCGGATTTCCCGCATTGAGCAGTGGCAGCGGATCCGTGAAGCAGATACCGATATCGGCTCCTAAGTTTACATTCACGCTGTTGATTACCTGAATGGTTTTTTTAGTGATGTGTACGCCGCAGCACGAGGTAGTGAGCAGCTGAATTTCGTAGGTTCCCGGTGTGTTGAATGTTACCGCGGCCGGGTTTTGCACGTTGGCTGATGCGATGCTTCCTCCGGGGAATGTCCATTGATAGGTTTGCGCCACGGGCTGGGTAGAAAAAGTAATGCTGCTTCCCGCGCAGATGATTTCCGCGCTGGCCACAATGGCCGGGGGAGTATATGGATCACGTATGGTTACGAAATTGGAATATCGATACGGAACGCCGTCTGCCAGTAGTGTGAGCGAACGAAAGCCCGGTACAAAATAACTTACCGTGTCAGCTGCCGCATTGCCGAAGGAAGGCACGGAAGCATAATCAAACAACCAATTCAATACACCTTGCGCCGTGGTGCTGATGATGACATCGCTGTTTGTACAGCCGAATTGGTTTACGAAAATGGGAGGTTCACCGGGATTGTTGTTGTTGATCAAAAACACAGGCTCTCCCGTGTTGTTTTGATATAGGGTTAAACCCACGCCGTCTGAGCCTTTTCCGCCTTGGCCACCCTGGCCGCCGTTTCCGCCGTTTCCGCCGTTTCCGCCTTCGCCGTTGTTGCAGCTGTTGATTCCGTTTTGGGCGTCACCGAGTTTTCCGCCGGCTCCTCCTGCACCACCGCTTCCACCGCTTCCGCCGTTTCCACCGATTCCGCCTTCCCCGCCTTGTCCCGCGTTGAGGGTACAGTCCTGAATGTATCCGTTAAATCCATTGTTCCATACAAATACGGCAAATGTTCCGCCGCCTCCTTGTCCTCCCTGTCCTCCAAAGCCGCCTTGGCCACCTTCGCCTCCGCCTCCACCGCCGCCTCCGGTTCCTGCGGTATTGTATACCACATCACAGGAAACCGGATTTATGGCTACGGGCTCACATCCTTTTCCGCCTCCACCGCCTCCACCGCCTCCACCTGCTCCGTTGCCGCCCTGCCCGCCTTGGAATCCGGCAGCGGGAATATAATATCCTCCCAAAAATCCGGCCGAGGCCTGGGCTCCGGGATTTCCTGTAGCTCCTGTGGCTCCGGGTGCACCCGGTACACCGTGATTGGGCAATTGGGCCGAGCAACTGGTATTTACATACGTAAGATTACACAATCCCGTTCCGCCTGCGCCTCCTGTACCGCCTTGCGGTCCTGATCCGTTTTGGCCCGGTGCTCCCGGGTTTGAAAATTCACTGCCTGGCTCTACCACACAAAAGCCAAGGGCCGTGGTGGTCTGGTATCCGCCTTCCTGCCCTCCGAATCCGCCAATGCCGCCCGCAAAGCTTCCTGCAAAACTTCCGCCGGCTCCGGCACCGGGCGCACGGCAGCAGGTACCTTCGGCATCTCCGGTTTCTCCGGGTAATCCTGGTGCTCCACTGTCCCCGGGTGCTCCCGCAATCCCCGGCGAACCGGGAGAAGCATCACCCACTGAAATTTTACAGCGGGCCACGTTGTAATTGGAACACCCGTTCAAATACAACCCATAAAGCGAAACCCCGTTGCCGGTGGCATTCGCCACCTGAACGGTTAAGTCCTGCAGGCGAAATCCGGAAAGCGCATTTCCGCGGAATGCGGTCAATCTTTCGGGGGCAGGCTCTATATTTTGTGAGGTGCGTTGAATGACGGTTTCATAGGTGTTGCTTTTGATCCACGTGGTGGCGTTATATCCACCTTCTATGGTTTGATTGGATGCAAGTACCACGGGATTATTAATGACATAATTACCCTGGGCCATGCGCATGTGGTTGTTGGTGGCCGACATCAGAGTGAGGCCGTAGGTAAAGTTGGCCGGATTGGTTCTTGTGCCTGCCGCTCCGGAGCTTGCTCCATTGGGCGTTACATATACATACCCGCACTCCTGAGACCGGGCCTGCATGGCAAAAATCCCGGTGAAAAGTACTCCAAATCCGATGCGCAGCAATCCTTTCATTACTTTTGAAATCAAGAAATCAAGGGTTAAAAATATCAAAATTTATGGCATACCTACTTCCCGTTGAAGGAAAATCTCCCGTTTTCGGGGAAAATGTGTTTTTGGCCGACAACGCTACCGTGGTGGGCGATGTGGTTTGTGGCGACGAATGCAGCTTTTGGTTCAATGCCGTGGTAAGGGGCGATGTGCATTACATCCGGCTCGGAAACCGGGTAAACGTACAGGACGGAGCCGTGTTGCATTGCACGTATCAAAAGCATCCGCTTACCATCGGAAACAATGTTTCCATAGGCCACCGGGCGTTGGTACACGGATGTAGAGTCCATGACAATGTGCTTATCGGTATGGGTGCCATCGTCATGGACGGAGCGGTAATCGAAAGCAACAGCATCATTGCCGCGGGGGCAGTTATACTGGAGGGTACCCGTGTGGAGGCAGGCAGCATTTATGCCGGAGTGCCCGCCAAAAAAGTGAAAAACATAACACCCGAGTTGGTGGCAGGGGAGATAGAACGCATTGCCAACAATTACGTGTTTTATTCGTCGTGGTTTAAGCAAAAAGAAACCGGCGACAAACCTGCCGCCGGCTAAAAAATAATGGGTAAGGAAAGAATTTTCCTTATTTCTTGCCTTTGCCTTTGGGAGCGAAAGCTGCCCAATCGGCTACCGCTTTTTCGATGTCGGCTTTATAGGCATCATAAAATCCGCTCGGGTTTTTTTCGCCCCATGCTTTGGCCTCTGCCGCAAACTGGTATGCTCCGGCATTGTCTCCTTTTTTGGCCAGTATCTGGGCCTTCACCCATCTGTTGAAGAAATGTTCCTTCAGGCTGATGGATTGATCAATCCACGCCAATGCTTTTTCGGCATTGAGTCCATTGGTATTGCTGTAGCGGGCGGCCTGGGCCAGATCGTACCACAGCCCGGCATTCTTACGCTCAAAAGCAGCTAAGTTGGTTTCTGCATTTTTTACCGAATTGGTGGAAAAGTTGAAAGAGACCATCCTGTTTTCCCAGGTGAGGGTTACTTTTCCTTCGTTATCGCTGATAGGCTCTATGGTAAATTCCAGACGCTCTTTGAACGCTGGTGCCTTTTCGGCTTTTACCTTAAAGCGGTGAATGTCCAACGTTTCTTTGTAGTCGGTGCTGCCTTTTTGTCCTTCGTTGGAGTTAATGATGACAGTCCATTCGCTTTCAGAAGGAATGGTAAAGAGGGCGTATTCTCCGGCTTTGATGGCCTTGCCCGCAATTTCTACCTCTTTGCTGAAGGTAATGCCCGTAGCGGAGTTGGCACCGGTTCTCCACACTTTGTTCAGGGGTACGAGTCCGCCCCAGATGGTTCGTCCACCCACCGCAGGGCGCGAATACTCAATGGTTACGTCGGTAAGGCCCACCCGTTGTTCCACTTTTGCTTTGGGGCTGGGAACGGGAAGTTCCAATTGGGCGTTTGCACTGATTGAAATCAGTGCTATTGCTGCTGCAATACATGTTTTTCTCATGGTCTGTTTTATTTTATTGATGAATTAGAAACCGCCAAATAAAGTGAATGTTTTTAAATCAGACTTTCTTCCCTGCCAACTGCCCACAGGCGGCATCAATGTCTTTTCCACGGCTGCGGCGTACTTTGGCCACTACACCCTCCCGTTCCAGCACCTGCATAAAGGCATTCAGCCGTTCTTCGCTGGTCTGTTCAAATTCGCCGTCCTCTATGGGGTTGTACTCAATGATATTTACCTTGGAAGGAATATGTTTGCAGAAACGCGCCAGGTTGCGGGCATCCTGCACCGTGTCGTTGAAGTCTTTAAAAACGATGTATTCGTAGGTAACGGCATTGCCCGTTTTGGCATAATAATGTTTGAGCGCGGCGGCTAAATCTTCCAACGGATTGGTATCGTTGATGCTCATGATTTTGCTGCGTTTTTCATTATCTGCCGCATGCAGAGAAAGAGCCAATTTGAATTTCACCTCATCGTCGCCCAGTTTATGAATCATTTTGGCAATTCCCGAAGTGGACAGCGTGATGCGCTTGTAGGCCATATTCAGCCCTTCGGGCGAGTGGATGTGCTCTATGGCGGCAGATACGTTTTTGTAGTTCAGCAGGGGTTCGCCCATGCCCATGAGCACGATGTTGGTGAGCGGTTTTCCGTAAAATTCTTCCGCCTGTTTTTTGATGGCCACCACCTGATCGTAAATTTCATCGGCGTGCAGGTTGCGCATCATTTTCAGACGTGCCGTGGCGCAGAATGTACAATCGAGACTGCACCCCGCCTGCGAGCTGATGCAGGCCGTCATGCGTTTGGGGGTGGGTATGAGCACCCCTTCGATGGTTTTTCCGTCGGTGAGTGAAAATACGGATTTCACGGTGCCGTCAGCACTGCGCTGGCAGTCGGAAGTATGGAGTTCGGTAATGAGAAAATGTGTTTCCAGAAATGCCCGCAGGTCTTTGGGCAGGTTGGTCATCTGCTCAAACGATTTGGCGTGTTTTTGCCAAACCCACTGATACACCTGGTCGGCACGGAAGGCCTTTTCGCCGCGCTCTTTGAAGAATTCCCGCAGTTCTTCTTTATCGAAACTGCGTACGTTGGGCTTGGCCGTTTTGAGCAACATGGGGCAAAGATACGTTATCCCCCGCAATTGTTTACAGGTGAGTTGTGTAGCTGCGACGTTGTTTCGATACCCTACCCGACAACAGGTAATTTTGGATTTTGAACACCTGATTTTTTGCGCGTGAAATCAGGCTGTTTTTTTTAATTTAAGAATCAATTCGTCGGGAGGAAATACGGGTAATTCAGCGTGTTTAAAGTCTTTGATATTTCGGGTGGTTATATAGTCCATTTTTTCCATGCTTGAAGCTGCCAAGATCTGCACCGCATCTTCAAAATCCTTGTGCCTGGACCGGAGCCCCTTTTTTATAGTTTCTCCGTTTACCGGGATTACCGAGATAAAGTCTAATAGATTAAATAAAATCTCTCTTAAAGCCTTTTCATCGATAAATCTTTTTAACATGTAATGCGTAGTCACCAATGAGTGCGATGTGGCAAAAAGTTTAATTTGTTTCTTCTCTGCAAGAGAAAAAATTTCCAGAGCATATTTACTGAAAGGCTTTCTGTCTGCCACCAGATCAATGATGATGTTTGTATCTAGAAAAATGTGTTTCATCCATGTTTCTTTTTATAGTAAGCTTCCAATTCTTTCTTTTCATCAAAATCTGCCGGAAGTTTTACGGCACCAACCAACTTTTTCAGTCGGGGAGAAATTTTTTCTTCTTTATCGTGTTGAGTAATCGTGTCCAAATAGTTTTCTACCAATTCGGATAAACTTCTTCCTGTCTTTTTGGCATATTCCTTTGCCCTTTCAATAACTGATTTTTCGACGGATAATGTTAGTTTTGTTGTCATTTTACGTATTTTTTTTGCTAATATACGTATCTTTTTTATTTTACATTCTTAAGTATGATTCACAAAAAAGCCCCTTCTTTATGGAAGAGGCTTTTTATTTTTTTCTGAAAAATTATCTCAGGAATAATAACTCCCTGTACTTAGGCAGAGGCCAGTCACGGTCGTCCACCAACAGCTCCAGCTTATCTACTTCGTAGCGTATTTTTTCAAAATAAGGCTTCACCTTTTCGCCGTAAGCGGTGGCACGGTCGGCCTCGTTTTCGATGGTGTTCGCCGCCTTGCGCGCCTGGCGCATGTTTTCGGCCAGGTTGCGGATTTTGCCCACATGCTCCGTGATTTCCTTCACCATGGCGGTTACGGTTTCGTCCTTCAGTCCGAGCTGTTTTTTCATTTCCAGATTTCTCAACAGTTCGTTCTGGTATTTGATGGCCGCCGGTAAGACATGGTTCAGCGCCAGATCACCCATCACGCGGCTTTCTATCTGCACCTTCATCACGTATTCGTCGCTCATGATGGCGTGTCTTGCTTCCAGCTCTTTGTGGGTATATACGCCCTGCTTCACAAACACGTCGGTGAGTTTTTTATTTTCCAGCACACGCAGTGCCTCGGGCGTGATGCGGAAGTTATTCAGTCCGCGTTTTTTGGCTTCCTTCACCCACTCATCGCTGTAGTTGTCGCCCTCGAAAATGATGGGCTTGCTTTGTTTGATGAGCTTGCGCAGCACCTCCAGAATAGCCATTTCACGCTTCTTGCCTTTGTCGGTGAGTTTTTCCACTTCGTTGTAGAAGTCTTCCAACTGTTGGGCCATGATGGTGTTGAGCACGGTCATGGGGCGGGCACAGTTCGCCGAAGAACCCACCGCGCGGAACTCAAATTTGTTGCCCGTAAAGGCGAACGGCGAGGTGCGGTTGCGGTCGGTATTGTCGAGGATGATTTCGGGAATTTTGTTGATGCCCAGCTTCAGATAGAGGTTGTCGCCTTTATCCAATTGCAGCGTGGCATTTTTTTCCAACTCGGTGAGCACTTTGTGCATTTGTGCCCCCACGAAAACGGAAATGATGGCGGGAGGTGCCTCGTTGGCCCCCAGGCGGTAATCGTTGTTGGCCGAGGCGATGCTCACGCGCAGCAGATCAGCCCAGCGGTGCACGGCAGCCACCGTATTCACGAAGAACGTGAGGAATTGCAGGTTGTCTTTCGGTTTTTTGGCGGGAGCCAGCAGGTTGCGCCCGGTGTTGGTAATCAGGGCCCAGTTGTTGTGCTTGCCGCTTCCGTTTACGCCGGCAAAGGGCTTTTCGTGAAACAGCACGCGGAAATTATGCCGGTCGGCCATGCGTTCCATCACGTCCATGAGGAGCATGTTGTGGTCGCTCGCCAGGTTGGCTTCTTCAAATTGCGGAGCCACCTCAAATTGGGCGGGAGCCACTTCGTTATGTCTCGTGCGTACGGGAATGCCGAGTGTGATGCACTCTTTTTCGAAATCGAGCATGAAAGCGGTAACACGCCGCGGAATGGAACCGAAGTAGTGGTCGTGCAGCTGCTGACCGCGTGCGGGGGAGTGGCCGAATACGGTTTTGCCCAGCATCACCAGGTCGGGACGGGCTTGAAACAGGGCTTTGTCGATGAGAAAATATTCCTGTTCGGCACCCAGCGAGGCCGATACCCGGGTAACGTCTTTATCGAACCACTGAGCCACGCGCGTAGCGGCTTTGTCTACGGCCAGAAGTGCCTTCAGCATGGGCGCCTTGTGGTCGAGCGCATCGCCGGTGTAGGATACGAAGATGGTGGGTATACACAGCGTTTTTGCTCCGGCTACTTCGTAAATGAAAGCAGGGGAGGAGGGATCCCAGGCGGAATAACCGCGGGCTTCAAACGTGGTGCGAATTCCCCCGCTGGGGAAACTGGAGGCATCGGGTTCCTGCTGTACGAGTGCGCTGGCCCGGAAACGCTCCACGGGCTGACTGCCCGCCAATTCAAAAAAGGAGTCGTGTTTTTCCGCGGTGGTTCCGCGCAGCGGATGGAACCAATGGGTGTAATGCGTGGCCCCTTTGCCCATGGCCCAGGTCTTCATGGCTGCCGACACGGCGTCGGCGGTTTCGCGGCTTATTTTTTCTCCGTGCAGAACGGCGGCCTCCAAATTTTCCCAAGCCTCCGAGGAAAGGGCTAATTTGAGTTTGTCGAGTCCGAACACGTTTTCTCCGAAAAATTGGGAGAATGGTTCCTGTACGCCTCCGTAATGTGGAATTTCTCTGTCTACTACCTGCTGCAGCGCTTCAAAACGTTGTGATGCCATAAAAAGAGTGTTTAAGGTACTTTTTTCAAGGTACAAATGTACATTTTAATCTGTTTTTTCAAAAAATACCTTTAAAAACAAACCCCGTTTTTGAAAAAAAGTAAGAAAAATTCAAAAACACCTTCAAAAAAGCAGGGTGTTTTACAAAATGGCAATCAATTCAATAATTGTTGGTAATGAAAAGATCAACTCACCTCTTGTCCTATAATTTGAGGTGAAAAAAAGAGAATGAACGAAATATCCCTTTTGGGTGTTTATCTGTTATCTTATGAGTGTAACGTGACCCAGATACACTTGCTCGGGCTGCCCTTTTGGCTTCACGGTAATTTTCCAAACATATACATCTGGGGGAACCGCTTTTTTTAGGTAAGTGCCGTCCCAGCCCATATTGCTCTCGCGGCTGGTGAATAGTAATCCGCCCCAACGGCTGAACACGGAAAATTCAAATTCCTCGCCGTACAATATATCCCGTGTTACGGGGAAAAAAGTATCATTTGAATTGTTGTTGTTTGGCGTGAAGGCATTGGGCACAAAAACGAAAAAGTTTTCTTTCACGGTCAGATTCTCGCAGTGTTCAGAGCTGCATCCTTCGGCGCTTGATGCAACGAGGCAAATGGGATAAACTCCGGGGTCCACGGCACTGAAATCGAACAGCGGATTTGTTGCTCCGGAAACACCGAATCCGGCAAATGTCCAGGAATACGCGTCGGCTCCGCCCGACAGGTTGGTGAAGGATACCAATCCGTCGGGCAATACCACTTGCGAGGGATTAAAATCAAAATCGGCCACCGGAGCGGAGGAAGCGCCCACTGACGCCTGCAAGGATAGGTTGCATCCCGTTGCATCTGTCACGTTCACCGAATAATTTCCACCGCAAAGATTGGGCACCTGCGGTACATTGCCTGCAATCCCGCCGGCCCATGTGTAAGTGTATGGCGGAGTCCCCTCGGTTATATTTACGGTAACGGACCCTGTGCAGGCTGAAGTACATCCGTCGTTTACGGCAGTGATACTTGCCGCCAAAACGGGTGATTCGGTAATCTGAGCCGTTTCTGAAGCTTCACACCCGTTCAAGCTTACCACCACATTGTAGGTGCCCGCCGCCAATCCGTTGAAAACATTGCCTGATTGGAAAGTAACTCCGCCGTCTATGCTGAATTGTAAATTTTGGCCCGTGACATTCACTGTTATAGAGCCCGTGGCATTGGAACAACCGATATCGGTTACCTGCACCGAATTGATTACGGGAGCCCCCAATTCATTCAGCACCCCATTTTGGGTTGTTTCACATCCGCTTCCATCCTGTACGGTAATCG
>CAYYRB010000019.1:37990-39844 GCA_964473995.1 uncultured Candidatus Competibacteraceae bacterium
GACACACTTCGGGCGTAAGCGTATTTTCCCCTGTCATGGAAGTGGTGGGGCTCCAGGAATAGGTAACAGGGCCCACCAAGCCCGGATCATCAAATGTGATTGACCATCCGCCGAAGTTGCCCGATCCCACTCCAAGCAATCCGGAAGGCACCAACGACATGGTCCAGGTGCCGTTTGCCTGACAACCCGCCAAATTCGCGAACGACTGATTGGGCTGATAGGTATTGGTGTATGGCGGTGATCCTGTATTGATCTGATTTGCGGCCGACATGGTGAAGCATGTGTTTACGTAGCCCGGAAGGATAAACGTACTGGTGGTAACTCCGCTCGGTACCAGGGTGATGCTGTTCCCGCCGGGGCAAACCAGGTTGATGGTAAACGAACCTACGGTAAGCAGGGAAGGAGGAAAAATATTCTGTCCGAAATAGGACATGTTGGTAATGCAGACTTCCAAAATATCATTCGGGCCCAATGCCCCAATATTTATTCCGCTGGTAACAATGGGAATACTGATCGCACCGCCTCCCACGCCTGCCGAGATGGTTTGGGAAACATCATTCACAAAGGTTACGGGCCCCGCCGGCTGAATCTGCCAATAAGCCGTTCCATCCAAATTCACACACTCTCCGGGACAAAGGGTGGTGTCCGGTTCGGCAGATACCACAATGACTGGATTGGTCACTACGACCTGCACCTGATCGGTACACGTGTTATTTCCGTCCGAAATTTGTGCGGTGTAAGTAGTTGTTGAAGTCGGCGATACGGTATTGGGGTTTAATCCGCCCGATGAACCCGCGCCATATGAATATCCGTCATGATTCCATGTAATTACATAATTGGGGTCGTTAAGCGTAATGACGACATTGTCTATCCCCCAGTGATCGTATTCAGCCCCGCTCACATTATCCTGATGCCAACGGATCATCGTGTTGGGTGTTTGAGCACCTGGAGGTATGGCGAGGCAATATTGATTCCAATTGATCAGCTGCGCATCGTTTCCTCCATTTGGATCCCAATATTCAATGGTAGTCCAGTTTGCACCGCCGTTCACGCTGTATTGCACATAAACTCCCTCCTGAGGCTCATCCGGCCCTTCACAGGGAGAGGCATCGCCCTGAATGGAGTAGCGCATTTCAAAACAAATGGTTCCTCCCAACGTCAAATCAAACGGAACGGTTGTCATATCCCGCGGATTTACCGACGCATCGCCCATCCACATGAAAGGAGAGCCATCGGGAGAAGGAACTCCGCAGGTATTATTGGCTATGGTAACCGTTTGGGTAAACTGCCACCCTTGCGGACTTCCCACATTAAAATTTTCTTGAAATGCCACATTGCCTGAACCGGTTCCAAATGCCGATAATTGAACTTCCTGACCGCACTGAATTTGCAATGGCGAAGCAAAAGCCTGAATGTTACACGGCGTTTGAGCATATAATCCCCTGGCCGTTAAACCCAAAATCAATCCTATAAAGTGCTTTTTCATTTGTTAGGGGAATAAAGTATAAAAAGCAATTAATTAGAAAATGTGTTCTTAAAAAATCGGCACACGAAAATAACAATACTTTTTATGCAATCTTCTAAGCGTGTAGTGTTTTTCTACATCTTATTCTTGTGCAAACACCTCTTCATAAAGGCTAAAGGCGGTTTCGCTGAAGCAGACCAGCAGCACTTTTTCCGGTTTTTGTTCCCAGGTTTCTTTTATATGGTACATCAACTGTCTTACAATTTGGGCCGCCCTGCGCTCGGGAAAGCGGTACACGCCTGTGCTGATTCCCGGAAAGGCGATGGATTTTGCCCCATGCTTTACAGCCAGGGCCATGCTTTTCAGGTAGCAGGAAGCCAAGAGCTGAT
>CAYYRB010000020.1:0-35113 GCA_964473995.1 uncultured Candidatus Competibacteraceae bacterium
TCACGGTCACCGTGTAGGTACCCGCCGCCAGTCCGGAGGGACTCTGCTGGGTGCTGCCGTTGCTCCACAGGTAGGTATAAGCGGGCGTGCCTCCCGAAGGGGTTACGCTCACCGCTCCGTCGGAGGCCCCGATGCAGCTGATGTCCTGACCGTTGTAACTGCTCGTCACCGAGACGGTAGTAGTCAGCGGTGCCGGTTCGGTGACGGTTATGGTATTTTGGGCGGTACATCCGTTGAGGTCGGTCACGGTCACCGTGTAGGTTCCCGCGGCCAGTATGGAAATATCCTCATTTGAAGACCCATTGGACCAAGAATAGGCAAGAGGTAAATAACCTCCTGACGCTGTTAGATCTATGAAGCCATTACTTCCCCCAAAACAATTTACATGACTTACAGCAGAATTTAGTGTAGTGTTAAATGAAGCAACGGATATCCTCACTGTATCGGAAGATCCCGGACAAGAACCATTGCCGGTTGTTGTAAGGATTAAATCGGTATAACCCTGGGAAATTTCAGCAGGAGAGAGCGTGTATGATAAGTTCAATGATGTATTTGAAGGAAAGTAATTGCCTGATCCCCCAGACCATATTCCAGTATTTACTCCAGAAACAGAGCCTGAAATATTAGCAACGGGATTTTGATTACAAACAACAAGGTCATTTCCTGCAAATGCGGAAATGGGATTAGAAAACTGAGTAACGAAAAGCATCGTATTGGCAGGAAAACAACCCAAAGCATCGTTAACAGTTACCGAATAAGCTCCGGGACCCACAAAAACGGAGGGTCCCGTCTCTCCTGTGCTCCATGAAAATACATAAGGCGGAAGACCTCCGGTGACGTTGGCTGTAAGGGTTGTTCCAGTTTCCCCATAACAAATCGCCGCATTATTTGGCAAAATTGATACACTGAGAGCTGAGTAAATCGTAACCCTGACAGTATCACAAAAATTTCCGAAAGAGCAAGGCCCCGTAGAGGTTCCACATACCTGAAAATCGATAATTGGAGGGAAGCCTGATTGAGGAGTAACCGAAACAGTTGAACAGGCTAAAGAGCAGTTCAGATATGAATTGTATTGACCAATTGCTCCCGGGAAAATAGAATTCCAGGTAATGGAGGACTGATTTAACCCAGAGGCAGACATCGCAACCGAGCAACCATCGCTAGTAATTACATCTGGACTGCCGGTAGGTTTAGGCAGCGAAGTTACCGTGTAGCAATTTGCATTGTTTCCAGGTTTACAAAAGGTGATGATGTGAGGGCCCTGTCCGGACAAACAAACGGGAGTACCAACACTTGTTAAAGGACCGCAATTTACCTGATAAAATAGAGCACCCGGAGGAACTGCTCCACAACCGGTAGGAATATTAAACAGCAAACCTTCCGCATCGGCATCAAGAGTCACTAAAAATTGAACGCAATTATTATCCGATCCGTTACAGCAACTGCCTGCTCTTACACTGCTGGGACTGGTCCAGGTACCAGAGGGATTACCTGCAAGATTAACGGTATAGGTTGGCGTATTGTTTGTGCAATTAAAATTCTGGCCATGCAAGTCTTCTGCCTGGATAAAAAAGAAGGACAAGCTTAAAACCGAAAGTAAAAAGCTGAAGTAACTACATATTGCTTTTTTTTTCAGGTACATCAACATGTCATCCACAAATTTAGAACAACGTTTCACACCCCCCCCAAGCGATGGGTAAACTCAATAATTAAACCCTAAGACCCACTGAATAAATCCCTAAGACTAAAACCTAACCAAAGTTACTAAATTAAAAGAAATGAGGCAAGCTAATGATAAAATAAAAACAACTCAAGGGGTCTTAAATGAACTGAAAATAGTCCGTATGTTACATTTGTTGCAGGCGGATAACCAAACAAAGAAAAACAATATCAATCAGAAAGGGAAGCTCGAATATTGAGGATTATTCCTCGTGGGGTTGTTTCGAAAAAAACGAAGCCGAGTCGTCAGGCATTCAGATTGATCTTCTTTTCCAACTCATCCACGTAACTACGAAAGCGCTTGTCTGTTTCCATCAGATTATTCACTGTTTTGCAGGCATGCAGAACGGTAGCATGATCTTTACCGCCACAGTGTGCACCTATGGTGGCCAAGGACGCTTTGGTGAAGTTTTTAGCAAAAAACATGGCTATCTGCCTGGCCTGAACCACTTCCCTTTTGCGGGTTTTGGATTTCATGACATCCATGTTTAACTTGAAATAGTCACATACCACTTTTTGTATGTATTCGATAGAAATTTCCTTTTGGGTTGTTTTGACAAATTTGTCAATCATCTTTCTGGCCAGATCAAGGGTAATCTCTTTTTTATTGAGAGATGCCTGAGCTAAAAGAGAAATGAGCGCACCTTCCAACTCGCGTACATTGGATGTGATGCTGTAAGCCAGGTGCTCCAATACATCCGCAGGGAGTTCTATCCCGTCCTTGTACACTTTACTTTGTAGAATGGCCATACGGGTTTCCAATTCGGGAGCCTGTAGATCGGCACTGAGGCCCCATTTAAATCGGGAAAGCAACCTTTGCTCCATACCGATAATCTCTACAGGGGGTTTATCCGCCGTCAGAACAATTTGCTTTCCACTTTGATGCAAGTGGTTAAACACGTGAAAGAACACATCTTGGGTCTTTTCTTTTCCGGAAAGGAACTGCACATCGTCCATGATAAGGGTATCCACCAACTGATAAAAGTTCACAAAATCATTGGTAGAATTATTCTTCACTGCATCCACAAACTGTTGAATGAATTTATCTGCGGATATGTACAATACGGTCTGGTTGGGAAAATTCTTTTTTATCTGAACACCGATGGCATTGGCCAAATGGGTTTTTCCCAAACCGGTGCCCCCATAAATCAGCAGAGGATTGAAAGAAGTTCCTCCCGGAGATTTGGACACGGCATATCCTGCGGAGCGGGCTAGTCGGTTACAATCTCCCTCGATAAAATTTTCGAAGGTGTGAAAAGGATTGAGATTGGAGTCGATATTGATTTTTTTCAGTCCCGGAATCACAAACGGATTTCGGATGGTCTTGGAACCTAAATCAAGGGGGGCATTGACAGATGGATTGAGAACCGCTTTCTTGTCTGTAGCCGGGATTTTGGTGGAGTAGGGTTGTTTGCTTGAGGCGGCACTGTTGTCCATGATGATGCTGTACACCAGCTTTCCCTCAGGACCAAGTTCTTTGCGTATAGCCGATTTTAGCAGGCTGATGTAATGCTCTTCGAGCCATTCATAAAAAAATTGGGTAGGTACCTGAATAGTAAGGACGCCACTTTCCAACTTAAGAGGCTTAATGGGTTCAAACCACGTTTTAAAACTTTGCGGGCTTACGTTATCCCGTATAAATTTTAAACTGTTATCCCAAACCTCTGTAAAAGTTTTACTCATGATGACGACGAACTTGTTAAGATTAGCTGAATCTAAATATAATCGAGTTAAAATTAAGAAGAGATATGAAGAAGGAAATCCTCTCAAAATGCTCTATCTAATTTATCGGAGCAAATTTTGAGAGAAAAAACTTTAAAAAAAAATTAACCCTCTGTTGTTTTTGTAGAAATTTTATACATAGAAAAGTTTGCCGCAGAAACTTGCATGTTTTCCTCAAACAGAAAATCAAATCTTCCCAAATTTATTCCTCCCCAACCTGCCTGTGTTACATAGGTAGGCTTACCACGTTTATTCGCAAATTTTACCGGCTCCGCCAAAAATGTGTGGGTGTGTCCTCCGATGATGATATCAGTGTAATAAAGCTCAGGCGCCAATAAGGCATCCGACAACTTGGGTTCCTTGTATGTATAGCCCAAATGAGAAAGGCAGATTATCAAATCACAACCCATTTCTTCCTTCAAATGCCTCTCCGTGCTTAAGGCACATGAAAGCGGATCCTTATATGTGATGCCCTGTCTCAGGTGGGCGTTCACCAAGCCCTCCAAATCAATACCCAGACCAAAGATTCCCACCTTCAACCTTCCCTTCCTGACTATACGGTATGGCCTCACCCGATCATGAAGCGGGGTGTCGGAGAGTTGATAATTACAGTTGACAAAGGAAAAATCGGCATATTTCATTTTATCCGCAAGTCCATCCACGCCATTATCAAAATCATGATTTCCTAAGGTTACACAATCATAGCCCATCTTACTCATTAACCTGAACTCAGCCTCTCCTCCATAAAAATTAAAATACGGAGTTCCCTGAAACATATCCCCTGCATCCAAGAGCAGCACGTGATCTTCTTCACGCCGTATAGCTTCCACAAGGGCGGCTCTAGGCGCAAAGCCCCCGCTTAAAGGAAACTGCGGATGATCCGCTGGAAAAGGATCTATGCGGGAGTGGACGTCATTCGTGTATAATAGAGTCAGTTTTTCTGCTCGTCCTTGGAAGAATATTTCTGCCGAATAGCTGCGCACAAACGAAAGACTCCCTAAAGCCAATCCTCCGTTTTTTATAAAAAACCGCCTGTTCATTCAATCACCATCCTTCCGTCCAGTTTCGGATTCAGGGTTTCTCCCTTTTCTTTCAGTCCGGTTAGGTAGTTGCCAATCGCATCCCGAATTTTTATGCGTGTTTCGATAAAAGCCAATGGCCTTGTCAAAAAATGCATGCCGTCTCCGCCGCCTGCCAAAAAATCAGACGTGGCTACCCACAGATCCCTGTCAAAGGCAAAAGGATCATCGCCCAGGTCAACCTGCAAGAAACCGGATTGATCTACCCGCATACAAATACCTGCCACAGGCTGTCCTTTTTTATCACGCACATAGTCAAAAAGGAGCTTGAGGTCAGCAGATGAAAGCCTCACCAACACCAATTCATTTTCAAAGGGCATAAGTTCATAGAGATTGCGCAAAGTAATCATGCCGGCGGGCAAAGCGGAACGGATTCCACCATAATTGAGGAGACAAAAATGGACCAGGGGCCGCCCGGCTTCGGCAGAAGCCCATTCATGCGCGGCTTGGAACACCGCATCGGCCATCATATTAGATAATTCTGATTCGGGCAACGCCTTTACCAGCGGTTTTTCGCAATAAACCAATTCAAGGGAAAGTTTTTTCTCAGCTTCCCGGCGGTAGGGGAGAATGGCACGTTCCATTTTAGGATCGGCGGCAAGCGCTTTAACGGGAATTTGTTCCGAACGGATACCCACCTGAGCGGGAACGGAGCGGCAAGAATAATGTAGTACACAAAAAAAAATGGCGGGAAAGAAAATCCTCATAGCGCAAATTTTGTTAATTTGAACGACAAATCTGCTTCTCGGTACATGAAACTTTTTCTTTCCCTCTTTTTTACTGCATTCCTATTTTTCGGAAACGGATTCCTGTTCGGTCAAATCGCATCCTATTATATAAAGATAGAGGCGGCCGAAAGTCGGGATGCATTTTTGACCGAAATGAAAAAAGCCTATCCCGAGGTTCAATTTTCGATCCCGTTTTCCGGTATTGCCTTTGATGGGATGGACCGGATTATCCGTGCCGATGGTTTCTCGCCGGAAGGCATGGCTGAAAATCTACACACCCTTCGAAAAAAAATAGTTTATTTGGAACCCGTTCCACACTCGGTGCCTTTTTACACGCCCGACGATTTGGGTGTAGAGTTGGGATCCCCGAACCAATGGTATCATTATAAAATCAACTCCAAAAATGCCTGGGAGCTTAGCCGCGGAAACAATCAAACCATCGTAGCGGTGGTAGATAATGCTTTTCTGGATGACCATCCCGAGTTATCGGTAAAAATACGGCTCAATGAAGCCGAAATACCGAACGACGGAACGGATAACGACGGAAACGGATTTACGGATGATTATGCCGGATGGAATGCACGGAACAACAATGGAAATGTGTATATCCAAAGTACCAATTCAGGACACGGAACCCATGTTGCCGGAATAGCAGCTGCCCAAACCGATAATGGCAGCGGAATGGCCTCGATGGGGTTTGACTGTCTTTGGCTTCCCGTAAAGGCGGGAGATGCTTCAGATGTAATCACTCATGGATATGAAGGCATTGCATTTGCTGCCGCGCGCGGTGCACAGATCATTAATTGTTCCTGGGGTTCTTTCGACTCATCGGTGACGGCCAAAAGCGTAATCAATTTTGCGCTGAACCAGGGATGTTTTATTGTTGCCGCTGCCGGCAATTTTGCCAACGAGACTCCCCTTTACCCGGCCACCTACCAAGGAGTCATCAGCGTGGCGGCAACCACCCAGAGCGATACCAAATTAAATATTTCTTCCTTCGGCACCCGAATCAATATCTCGGCACCGGGTTCGGGAATCTGGTCCACATCGCGCAACGCCACAGGTTCTCCAACTTTTGAATTTCTTTCCGGCACTTCCCAGGCGGCACCCTTGGTGTCGGGTACGTTGGCCCTGATGAAGGCAATGGCTCCGCAAGCTCCGGATACCCTGCTTCTCTCCTGCCTGTACGAAACGGCAACCCCTATCGATAACATCCCGGCAAATGCTGCCTATGCCGGCCTTTTGGGATCGGGGCGACTGCACGCGGGAAACGCCTTAAACTGCCTATACACCAAGTTAGGCCTTCAGATAGCCGATCCTTCGGGCGTGGAGCCGATTCTTCTCTTTCCCAATCCGGCAGACTTAACCTTCTCCCTTTTAAGGGGTGAAAACGAACCGACTGTTTGGCAATTGTTCACCCCTGAAGGAAAACCGGCGAAAAGTGGAACAGGTTGCGGAGGATCGGTGGAGGAACTGTCTCCCGGTGTCTACTTTTTCTACGGCACTTACACGCAAAGCGGAAAAACGGTCCGCAGCCGGCTGATGGTGATTCACTGAGAATAGTCCATTTTATTTGGTTTATAATTAGGGTAATTCTATCTTCCACTTGAAAAAGTGGGTTTAGGTGAAAGATGCCTGAACGGAAATCACATGAAAAAAAACTTTCGTGCTCAATTTGCGCGTGATAAGGGCATAGCGAAAATTGTTAAAAAAATACGGCTGAAAAGGTTTTTCCTTTCCCTATATTTGTAACCATTCGGTTGCACCTCAAGGTGCAATACAAACTCATTCTTATTTATGCCAGAATTCAACCACCTCCACGTTCATACCCAATTTTCACTTTTAGACGGAGCTGCGGAGATAAGCAAACTGTTTAAAAAAGCGAAGAACGACGGTATGCGCGGGCTCGCCATCACCGATCATGGCAATATGTTCGGAGTATTCAACTTTGTGGCCGAAGCCCAAAAGTACGGACGTAAAGTGGATGCCATCGCCCCAGACGGCTCGCTCGTTAAACAATGGCAATATGATGTAAAACCGATTGTAGGCTGCGAATTCTATCTGGTGGATGACAGGCGTCGGCAATCGTTTACCCGGGAGGAGAAAGACGTGCGATATCATCAGCTTTTTTTAGCCAAAAACGAGCAGGGGTATCGCAATTTATCCAAATTGTGTTCCCTGGGCTATCTGGAAGGATTTTACAGCAAATATCCGCGCATAGACAAGGAACTTGTTTTACAGTACCATGAAGGCCTGATTGCTACCACCTGCTGCCTCGGTGCAATAGTGCCCAGAACTATTCTCAAAAAAGGAGAAGAGGAGGCGGAAAAAGAATTCAAATGGTGGCTCGATCTGTTCGGAGAAGATTATTACATCGAACTGCAGCGACACCATATTCCCGAGCAGGAAAAGGTCAATGAGGTGCTGCTCAAATTTGCGGCAAAGCACGGCGTCACGGTAATTGCATCAAATGATTCCCACTACGTGGATCAGGCCGATTCCAATGCCCACGATATCCTGCTCTGTGTGAATACCGGTGAAAAACAAAGCACACCGAAAGCCAAGGATTTTTCGGATGAAGAAGGCATGCCTAAAGGAACCCGTTTTGCCTTTTACAACAACGAATTTTATTTCAAGACCCAACAGGAGATGAACCACCTGTTCCACGATTTGCCTCACGCTACCGACAATACGGGCGAAATCGTGGATAAAATTCAGCCCGTGGATCTGAAGAGGGACATTCTTCTGCCCAACTATCCGATTCCGCCTGAGTTTTCCATCCATCAGGGAGAAGGCAGCGATGTGATGAACCAATGGGAATATTTAAAACACCTCACCTTTGAAGGGGCACGCAAGCGCTACGGAGAAATCTCCGCATCCACGGAAGAAAGGTTGAATTTTGAATTATTTACCATCAAAGCGATGGGGTTTGCCGGTTATTTTCTGATCGTGGCCGACTTTATCAAAGCAGGGAGAGACCTTGGCGTCATGATCGGTCCCGGAAGAGGTTCTGCCGCGGGATCTGCTGTGGCCTACTGTATAGGAATCACCAATATCGATCCCATTAAATACGACCTGCTTTTCGAGCGTTTTCTGAATCCCGACCGCAAATCCATGCCCGATATCGATACAGACTTCGATGACCAGGGAAGGGAAAAAGTGATCAACTATGTGGTGGAGAAATACGGACGGGAGCAGGTAGCACAAATTATCACCTTCGGCACCATGGCCGCCAAATCCAGCATTAAGGACGTGGCCCGGGTGATGGATCTTCCGCTGAATGAAAGCAACGAACTGGCCAAAATGGTTCCCGACCGACCGGGCATCAGCCTGAAACGGGTAATCTATGCGCCCATTCGCGATTCGGAATGCAAGGAGGGAGAGAAGAGTCTCATGACTAAAGACGGTGTAACCGCGGAAGATGTGGAGGGAATCAAAAAACTCCGCGAAATCGTCAACGGAAATGATTTAAAAGCCAAAGTGCTGAAGGAGGCCCTTTTTCTGGAAGGCTCAGTTCGCAATACGGGTATCCATGCAGCAGGTATCATCATTGCGCCGGAGCCGCTCACCAACATTTTGCCCATGGCTACCTCAAAGGATTCGCCTCTGTTGGTCACCCAGTTTGAAGGGAAAATTGTGGAGGATGCGGGAGTGATCAAAATGGACTTTCTTGGGCTGAAAAACCTGACAATCATCAAAGATTGCCTGGAGCTGATCCGACAAAAACACGGCATATCGATCGACATTGACAGCATTCCCTTGGACGACCAAAAAACCTTGGAGCTTTATCAGCGTGGAGAAACAATAGGCACCTTCCAGTTTGAAAGTGCCGGTATGCAAAAATACCTGAAGGATCTGAAGCCCGACAAATTTGAAGACCTGATTGCCATGAATGCCCTCTACCGTCCGGGGCCGCTCCAGTACATTCCAAACTACATAGCCCGGAAAAATGGCAAGGAAGAAGTTACCTACGATTTGCCTGAAATGCAGGAGTATCTTGAGGAAACTTATGGAATTACGGTGTACCAGGAGCAGGTGATGTTGCTTTCCCAAAAGCTCGCCGATTTTACCAAGGGAGAAGCAGATACGCTTCGGAAAGCGATGGGAAAAAAAGACAGGCCCACACTTGACAAACTGAAGCCAAAATTTATTGAACAGGCCACGGAAAAGGGATTGGACGTGAAAATTCTATCGAAAATATGGACTGACTGGGAAGCATTTGCCCAGTATGCATTCAACAAATCACATGCCACCTGTTATGCCTTTGTGGCCTTTCAGACCATGTACCTGAAAGCACACTACCCCGCCGAATACATGGCCGCGGTACTCAACAGCGCGGGAAACATCGAAAAGATTTCCTTCTTCATGGAAGAATGTAAACGCATGGGTATTTCGGTATTGGGTCCCGATGTAAACGAATCGGATAAGAATTTCAGCGTAAACCGAAAAGGACAGATACGCTTCGGGCTGAACTTTGTAAAAGGCGTGGGTGAATCCACGGTGGAGAGCCTGATTGAAGAGCGTGAAAGCGGTGCTTTTACCGACATATACGATCTCACCAAACGCATCAATCAGCGGGCCGCAAATCGCAAATCATTGGAATCCCTGGCTTTGGCCGGCGCATTCGATACGTTTCCCGATGCCAACAGAGCCGTGTTTTTTCATGAGGAAGAGCCGGGAAAAGGTACCGTCTTAGACAAGGTTCTCCGTTTTGCCGGCGCTTATAAAAACTCACTGAACAATACGGCTGCCAACCTCTTTGGTGATTCAGAAGACACGGGCATCGTGGAACCGCCCCTGCCGCAGCTTCCCCGCTGGAATCAGCTCTATGAGCTGAGCCGTGAAAAAGAAGTGGTGGGCATGTTCTTAAGCGCTCACCCTTTAGATAATTATCGATTAGATTTGGAGGCTTTCGGTAATACCAATCTGGCCAAATTAAATGAATTGAATTTAGCCGAAAATCTGGATAAAGTTTTTCTTTTCGGAGGCATCGTGACGGCAAGTGATCACCGTATTTCGCAAAAAAACGGAAAGCCATGGGGCTCATTTTCCGTCGAAGATTTTTCGGGTACATTCAGCATGCGGGTATTCGGCGAAGAATACAAAAATTTCAGGCACCTGATGGAGGCCAACCAATTCGTTTTCATTACCGCCAAAGTGATGAAAGGCTACCAGAACCGAGATCCCGAATGGAAGCTGGTGAACATGGAGTTGTTGGGAAATCTGAGAAGCAAGAAAGCAAAAAACGCCATCATCCATCTGAATACCGATAAGATTAATGAAATTACGGTAACGGAACTTTTCAGCACCATCAGTGCCCATCCCGGAAATCTTCCACTTAGACTCAAAATTTATGACAACCTGCAAACCGGTTTAAAGGCGGATGCCATCGTGAAAAATTTCAAAATTTCGATTTCCGATGAAGCGCTGAAAGCTTTTCGGAATTTAGAGAATATTGATTTTAAAATCACGTAGTATTCCCTACAAGGTTGTTTAAAACTTACCTCTCAAGCTACTTCGATTGTCGCGGCTTAGATTAATTTTGTGCAAAATTCCGCCTATGCGTTTTTTTTGCAAAACCAGTTTATCCGCCCCGATCACCTTCATCTTCCTCGTATTTTCCTTTGCCGCCGTGGCTCAAAAAGCTACCCTGAAAGGAACGGTTAAAGATGAAAAAGGAACTACCTTGCCGGGGGTAAACGTGCTTTTGGGCGGAGCATCAGGAACTACTACCAATGCGGAGGGAAAATATGTGTTGATTGTAGATCCCGGAAACTATGAAGTGAAAGTTTCCTTCCTGGGATTTGAAACACAAAAAAAGTCCATCACGCTGAAGGCCGGAGAAACACTTACCGAAAACTTTACCCTTTCCGAAGGCAGCAAGATGCTCAACCAAGTAGTCGTTTCAGGTAGCCGTTATGAAAAAAGCGCAGCCGAAGAGACCGTATCCATCGAAGTTTTGGGAACTTCCCTATTTAAAAATACCAACGCCATAGACCTGGCAGATGCCGTACAGAAAACACCGGGCGTAAACGTGGTGGATGGCCAGGCCACCATTCGCGGAGGAACCGGATTTTCCTACGGAGCAGGCTCGCGCGTTTTGATTTTGGTGGATGATTTACCGATTCTCTCGGCAGACATGGGAACATCTTATTGGAAAACCATGCCCATGGAATTGGCCGAAGGAATAGAGGTACTGAAAGGCGCATCATCGGCCATGTACGGATCATCGGCGTTGAACGGAGTCATTAACCTGCGTACCGGATGGGCCAGAGAAAAGCCCGTAACCGATGTCACCTTCTATTCCGGAATCACGGGAAACCCCAGAAACAAATACCAAAAATGGTGGAGTGATTATTCACAGCCTTTCTTTACGGGGGCCTTCGGTTCACATCGCCGGAAGATAGGCCCTGTGGATGTAGTCATCGGAGCCAATTATCACTACGAAAAAAGCTTTCTGGAGTCAAACGATCAGTTCAGATATCGGGTTACATTCAAAACCCGCTACCGCCCTAAAAAAAATCCCAGACTTTCCATGGGTGTAAACGGAAATTTTATGTGGGAACGCAGCGGACGTTACTTCCTTTGGCAGGACGGTGACACCAGTGCATTCCGCATTTCGGACGGATCCAGCGATCAATACTATTTTATTAATATAGATCCTTATCTGGAGTATTCCGGCGACAGGGGAAGTTCACATTACCTGAGAGGACGATATTACCGCACCTACCGTTTCGGTGATGAAACCACTCCTAACTCCATTTCAAACCTTGCCTACTTGGATTACAACTACCGGAAACAATTCAAAAAATTATTCACCCTTACCATGGGAACTACCGCCAGTTACGGCTGGATGTCGAGTAACCTGTATGAAAATAGCCGCATAACCCTTATGGCTGCTGCGTTCGGACAGCTGGAGTTTAAACACAAACGTTGGAATGCCCTGATCGGTGCGCGTACGGAATTGAATATGATAGACACCGCCTATTTGAATATCAGGCCGGTATTTCGCGCAGGACTTAATTACCAACCCGCCGAATACACATTCCTCAGAACATCCTGGGGGCAGGGGTATCGTGTACCTACCGTGGTAGAGCGGTTTTTGGATGCCAGCTTTGCCGGAGTGGGCATCAAACCCAATCCCGATCTGGTAGCAGAAAGCGGCTGGAACTACGAATTGGCAGTTAAGCAGGGCTTCGGATTTTCAAAGTTTAAGGGCTTTTTCGATCTGGCACTCTTCTGGATGGAAAATACCAACATGGTCGAGTACTCATTCCTATTTGACAACGGGTTTTTCTTTAAACCGATAAATGTGTCAAAAGCACGGATTGCGGGCTTTGAAGGAAATATCACCGGAAGGGGGGAAATAGGACCGGTAACCATACGCACCTTGTTCGGCTACACCTACAACTTCCCTGTAGACATCGGGCGAAATAAAGACTATCAAAATGCCGGTGTTTACATCCGCGAAATGTTCAGGCAATTTGCCAGACCTCAGGGATTTGAAGATACGCTCCTGCTCAAATACCGCAACAGGCACATGGTTCGCTTTGATTTGGAAGCAGATTTTTACAAATTTACATTGGGTACTACCATGTATTACAATTCCTTCATGGAGGGATTTGATCAGGTTTTGTATGTGTTTGACGTAGATTCCTACTTCAAAAAACGGGGGGATGACCGAGGTGATTACATCGTGGATCTGAGGCTGGCTTATCAACTCACCCAACAGGCAAGGATTTCTTTTTTGGTTAGAAATGCCACAAACCTCGTTTATGCCAACCGACCCGGCATGATGAACTCTCCCATCAGCTTTACGCTGCAATTCCGTTACCTGCTCGACAGGAATTGATAAAACCTCAGCTACATCCGCTTTTTTGCATATTTGCATGGTGAAGCTTTCCGTCATCATTGTCAATTACAAAGTAAAATTCTTTGTGGAGCAATGCCTGCTGAGCGTGCGCGAAGCGGTTGATGCCATGGATGAGCAATATGGGGAACGAAGCTGTGAGGTTTTTCTCGTAGACAATCATTCGGAGGACGGTACGGTGGAAATGGTCTCTGAGCAATTCCCCTGGGTTACGCTGATGGCCAACAAGGAAAACCTCGGCTTTTCAAAAGCAAACAACCAAGCCCTACGGATAAGCAAAGGGGAATTTCATCTGCTCCTGAACCCGGATACGCTCCTGGAGCGCAGCACCTTCGTAAAAACCGTTGAATTCATGGACGCACATCCGGAATGCGGGGGACTAGGGGTGAAAATGCTGGACGGAAAAGGTCATTTTCTGCCCGAAAGTAAAAGAGGGTTGCCCACACCGGAGGTGGCATTCTATAAAATTTTCGGACTTTCCGCCTTATTTAAAAAGTCCAAACGATTCGGGAAATATCACCTTACTTTCTTAGACAAGAACCACACCCACGAGGTTGATATTTTATCGGGCGCTTTCATGCTGATGCGCAAGGATGCATTAGATAAGGTAGGGTTGCTGGATGAAGATTATTTCATGTACGGGGAAGATATAGACCTTTCCTACCGGCTTATCCGGGGCGGATATAAAAATTATTACTTCGCGGACACCCGCATCATTCATTACAAAGGGGAAAGCACCAAAAAAAGCAGCGTGAATTATGTTTTTGTGTTTTACAAAGCCATGATCATTTTTGCCAAAAAACATTTTTCCCATAGTCACGCCGGCCTTTTTTCGCTCCTGATCCATGTGGCCGTATGGCTAAGGGCGGGAATTGCACTCATCCGTAGATTTGCGCTGAAAGCCGCCTTGCCCCTGTTCGACTTTGTGCTGTTATATTCGGGGCTTTACCTAATTAAAGTATATTGGGAGCAAAACCACAAATATGTGGAAGGCGGCGGCTACCCCAGCGAGTTTACCTATATCATGCTTCCTGCCTACAGCCTTATTTGGCTGATGACCGCAGCGGTGAACGGTGCCTACAAAAAGAAACCCGTTATATCTGGCCTGCTTCGGGGTGCAGGTATGGGCACGCTGATTATCTTAATTTTTTATGCACTTCTGAGTGAGGAATACCGGTATTCAAGGGCCATCATTCTGCTCGGAGGGGGCTGGACAGCCATTGCCCTGATTGTTGCGCGTGCAATCAGGGAATTTATCCGAAAGGGATCATTCAACTTTGAAAAGGGCATTGCCAAGCGATGCATCATAGTGGCCGATGCCTCAGAATATAGGCGCATTTTCGATCTGCTGAAACAAACAGGCAACACCTCGGAAATAATCGGAGCGGTAAACATATCCGAAAAAATGCCGGAGCGGTTAGGAATGCATGACCAACTTCATGAACTGATTCCCATTTACGGAGCCACAGAAATCATATTCTCGTCCAAAGACCTAAGCATTTCAGGCATCATTGATCAGATGGAACAACTCAAACACTTTGATGCGGAATACAAAATTGCCCCGCCTGAAAGCCAATTTATCATTGGCAGCAGCAATGTGAATACACGGGGAGAAATGTACAGAATCGATTTAGAGGTCATCAACCAGGCAGAAAATAAAAGATTGAAAAGAGCCACAGACCTGAGTTTCTCTCTTCTGTTTTTAGTTCTTTTTCCAGTGGCTCTATTTTTTATAAAAAGTAAAAGCCATTTTTTGAAGCACATTTTCCAGGTTCTTTCCGGAAAAAAATCCTGGGTTGGTTTTCACCCCATGCAGAACACCATTCAAAAGTTACCCCAGATAAAACCGGGAATTCTTTTTCCAACTGATGCATTTAATCAACGCGATTGGGAGGAGAATACGATTCACCATCTGAATCTGATTTACGCCCGAAATTATTCCCCTTCGGAGGACATCAAAATCGTGTTTAAGGGATTCAAAAATTTAGGACGCGCTGAGCAACTCTAATTTTGCCCCGTTTTTCAGGTTATAACAAAAAAGATGTAGTCAACTCCTATGCAGGTCCACTGCAAAGGTTCTTTTTCACAAAAAGGAAAAGTCGGAGTTTATCTTATATAACGGAAATCATGCCCACTTTTCAACTGCATGATAAATTCAAACATCAGCTGAATTACATGCTCTATATCATCCAAATGAACCGTTTCCACGGTGGTATGCATATATTTCAAAGGAAGGGAAATGAGTGCGGAGGCCACCCCTTCTCCGGAGTAGGCGAACGCATCAGTATCCGTTCCCGTACTGCGGGAAACAGCCGCCCGTTGAAACGGAATTTTTTTCTTCTCCGCCACCTGAATGAGCATATCCAACAGGTTGTTTTGAACTGCAGGCCCGTAAGTAAGTACCGGGCCTCCTCCACAGCGCTGATCGCCTTGTTCCTTGGCATCATACATGGGCGTAGTGGTATCGTGGCAGACATCGGTAACCAGTGCCACATTGGGTTTGATGCGGCGTGAAATCATTTCCGCCCCGCGCAGACCGATTTCTTCCTGCACGGAATTTACCATATACAACCCGAATGGAAGTTTCTTTTTACTTTCCTTCACCAGTCGGGCCACCTCGGCAATCATAAACCCTCCGATGCGGTTATCCAGGGCTCGTCCCGTAAGGTATTTTTTATTCAGATAGGTGATTTCATCCTGGTAGGTTATCACACAACCCACGTGAATCCCCATTTTGAGCACATCTTCTTTGCTTTCGGCACCTACGTCTATTGTTATATTTCGCAGGGACGGAGATTCCTCTTTTTCGGGTTTGCGCACGTGAATGGCCGGCCATCCGAAAACGCCTTCCACCAAACCTTTTTTGGTATGAATATTCACCCGCATGGAAGGTGCAATCTGATGGTCAGAACCCCCATTACGGATGACGTGAATAAGTCCTTTGTCCGATATGTAATTGACGAACCAGGAAATCTCGTCGGCATGCGCCTCAATGGCTACGCGGTAAGGAGCATCAGGATTTATAATTGATACCGCATTCCCGTACACATCAGTAAAATAGGTATCCGTGTAGGGTTTCAGATAATCCAGCCATAACCGCTGACCACCTGATTCAAAACCGGTGGGGGAAGCATTATTCAGATAAGTTTCCAGAAAACTCCGGCTCTGCTTTCTCATTATTTCAAAAATCAAGAATTTACGGGCCTAAGTTCAAAGCGGTAAAATTCCATCACCGGATTAGACAGCAGTTTAGAACAAGCTTCCTCTACGGCTTTACGCGCCTCTTCTTCTGAAGCGGCCTCTACCTTCATGGCTATATGTTTGCCTACACGAACTTCCGAAAGGGAATTTAGTCCCATGTTTTTAAGTCCGCTGCCCACGGCTTTTCCCTGAGGGTCTAAAAGTGCCTCCAGAGGCATCACGTCTATTTCAGCTTTGAAAATCATTTTTTTTGAAAAAATAAATGAATGAAAATAAAAAATAGGCCGGCAGAATAAACAGACCTGCCGCAAATTTAAATAAAACCACCGAGAGCAGGGAAAGGAGAAGAAAAATGATCTTGAGCCAATCTCTTCCTGCAAAAGGACTCTTAAATTTAAGGGCTATCAGTTTTACGGGAGCAACCAGTAAAAAAGACAAAAAACAGGCAGCGAGGGGAACCATAAACCAGATCAAATCGGCATCCAGAGGACCTGTATACAAAAAGTTCACCACGGAAGCGATAAACAAGCCATTGGAAGGGGTAGCCAATCCGCGAAAGTGATCAGTCTGTTTATCATCCAGGTTGAAAATGGCGAGACGAAAAGCGGAAAAAACAGGGACCAGAAAAATCAGATAGGCAGGCCACGAAGGTTCCCCCACCGCCAACTGATAATAGCGGAAAAGGAGCAAGCCGGGCAAAACGCCGAATGTAACCACATCGGCAAGAGAGTCCAACTCTTTTCCCAAAGGCGAGGAAACCTTAAGCCAGCGTGCGGTAAACCCGTCAAAAAAATCAAGCACGGCAGAAACTGCCATGCAAAGAAAAGCCTCTCGCGGCAAATCCTCAAAAACATAGGTAATGCCGAGCACCCCGAAAAAAAGATTGCCTGCCGTGAGGGAATTGGGAATCTGTTCCTTAATTTTTCTCCACATATACAAGGTCAAATTAACAAAGATGCCGGCAATCCTTAATCATCTGATAGAAAAAAAAGGAAAAATCGTCTGAAAAACAAAGGCTACAAAAAAAACTCCCGTATTTTTGACGGGATGTTTACGACCAATAAAAGCAAAGTATTCATTCTGTTTCTTTCTGCATTTTGTATAAGTGGTAAGGCGCAGATTAATAAATACACAAACGCCTATTTGGATATAGGAGTGGGAGCGAGGGCGCTTGGTCTTTCCAATGCATTTACGCACCTTTCCGATGACGCTACCTCCATCTACTGGAATCCTGCAGGATTGGCCAATTTGAGGAATTCCGCAGAAGTAAGCCTTATGCACAACGAGCATTTCGGCGGCATAGTCAAGTATGACTTCGGCGGGCTGGGAATTAAAATCAACGAAAAAAGTGGACTGGGCATCGGTCTTATCCGCAGCGGAGTGGATAATATTCCCAATACGCTGGAACTTATGGATTCCGAAGGGAATATCAATTATGACAGAATCACCTCTTTTTCCGTGGCTGACTATGCAGTAATGATCGGTTACGCGCGTAAAATTGAAAAATGGGGTTTAAGCTACGGTGTAAATGCCAAAGTGCTCCACCGCAATATAGGTCCGTTCGGGAAAGGCTGGGGCTTCGGAATTGATGCGGGAGTGCAATACTCCCGTAAAAATGTGCTGGCGGGTCTGATGTTGCGCGATATTTCCACCACTGTAACCAATTTTACCTACAACACGGAGCAATTCGAAGATGTATTTGCCGCCACCGGAAACGAAATATTGCGCAAATCTTCTGAATTGGCCCTTCCCAAAATTGCCCTTGCAGGAGGATATAAACTTCATTTCGATAAAAAGAAACGCTTTCACATGACGCCGTCGGCCGAACTGCTATTTACCACAGACGGGCGAAGGAATACGCCCATTTCATGGGATCCGATTTCCATAGATCCCCGCTTCGGAATGGAAATTGGGTACAAAGACATCATTTACCTGCGAGGTGGCTGCGGACAAATACAAAGGATGGAAGAAACCCCCGATAAAAAAGTATGGTTGGTGAAGCCTAACATAGGGGCCGGTTTTCGTATTAAAACAGTCAATGTGGATTACGCACTCGCTTCAATCGGTGATAGATCCGTATTTCTATTTTCCCATGTTTTTTCGCTTCGCATCGGATTTAACGTGAAGAAAAAAACAAAACAAACCACAGGTCAATCTTCCAAACCATGAGGAAACTTATTTATTCCCTGTTGTTCTTTTCCTTCATTCCTCTGGCGAATGCTCAGGTTAACTATGGGAATGAATGGATTGATCCGGAACTGTTTTATTACAAAATTCCCGTAAACAATGAGGGTGTGCACCGAATCAGTTATGCCGCACTCCAAAGTGCCGGTTTTCCCGTGAATGCAGACCCCCGAAGCTTCAAAATGTTTGCACGGGGGGCTGAAATCCCGATTTGGGTGCAGGGAGAATCAGACGGAGTTTTTGCCCAAAATGAATTCATCGAATTTATAGGCATTCCTTCCTGGGGGGAATTGGACAGCCTGTTATACAACGAACCCGGTTCCCGTATCAACAGTCGTTTTGGGCTATATTCGGATTCACTGCATTATTTCCTTACGGTGAGCAATCAGATCACGGGGAATAAGCGATTTTCCCTTGAAAATGATCAAAACACGTCTGCCTACCCCTCCGCCCCCTACTATTGGGCCAGGATAGGCATCAGTTATAACAATGCCTACAATAACGGCCGCTCATACGAAGGCAATACACAAGATCCCTTTTACGCGCCGGGTGAAGGATATGCGCAGATTTTCAATGGTGCGGCGACTGTAAATCAGGCCTGGAATGGGGTCATGGCTTCCCTGCAAAGCACCATTTACACGGCCGGCCCCGATGCACGGCTTTCAATCCGGATGGCAGGTGCCAACGATCCAACAAATACAGGAATTTTTGATCATCGATATATTATAACATTTGGAAATGCCGTAATTGACTCTTCTATTGCTAATTTTGGTTTCTCATTCTTCAAGCTCACGAGCAGCGCGGCCGCATTGCAAGCGTCACCTTCTGCATATATCATACAGATGCTTACTACCTTCGCATCAAACACGCGAAATGCATTGGGCTCGGTTTCCGCGGAAATACCCCAAACTTTTAATTTGGGAAACCGAACACGTCACACACTCTACGTTCCTGACAACCCCGCCGAATCAAAATATGCATTAACGATAACTGGGTTTAATTCCCAAAATACTCCCGTACGGGTTTATGACCTTACCAACTCACGCCGGATCAACATGCAGGGAGCCGGTACTAACTGGAGCGGAGTTTTGGCCAATGGAAACGGAATCAAACATTGTTATATCAGCAGCGATGCCTCGTTATATAACGTGAGTGCCTTATCACCCGTTAAATTTAACGACTCCCCTTTAGGTAGATTTAAAGACTTTAAAAATTCCTACCGGGATTATAACTACATCATCGTTACCGTTTCCTCATTTTGGAGTCAGGCCCAAAATTATGCTGCTTTCCGTCAGCTCAGCGGCTATAATACCCTCGTGGTTGATGCGGAGCAATTGTATTATCAGTTCGGTTTCGGAATTCCGAAGCATCCTGCCGCGATTAAAAATTTTCTTCGCTTTGCCACCGATTACTGGGCGCAAAAGCCTGAATTCCTGTTCATCATAGGAAAAGCATATTTTCCCACCACGGCCAGATCCAATGCATCCGTATACTCGGCTGTAACGGTTCCGGCCATCGGAACCCCGCCGGCAGATATGCTCTACGGGTACAACATCCGTGGGAATAAAAGACAGGATATTTCGGTAGGCCGTCTCAGCGCCGTAAGCGGTCAGCAGGTGAGTGATTACCTTCAAAAGGTAATGGAACAGGAGGTGAATGCCGCACAACCTTTTACGAAAAATATTCTGCATTTCGGCGGGGGAGGATCCCAGCAGGAAAATCAGATTTTGGCCGGCTATCTCAACGGATTCAAAGAAACCATAGAAGATACGTTGTACGGAGGAAAAGTAAACACATTTCTGAAAAATTCCAACGTGCCTTTTCAGAATACGCTGGCCGACTCCGTACGCAACAGCATCAACCGCGGAGTGGCGCTGATGACCTTCTTCGGGCACGCCTCCGGTACCGGCTTTGACGTATATGTTGACGAGCCTTCCGAATATGATAACCGGGGTAAATATCCATTGATGATTGCCAACTCCTGCTTCTCAGGTGATTTGTTCCAGGGATATCAAACTACCTCAGAAAAATTCGTGCTTCAACCCGGATTGGGAGCATGGGGTTTCATCGCCACCGTATCTACGGGAGTTCCGCCTTTCATGAATTTATATACGGGAACCCTTTACGAACACTTGAGTTATAAAAGTTATGGAAAACCGGTGGGCATCTGCATGAAAAACACCTCCAATGAATTGTACGAGTTATATGGAGACAATGCCTTTGTGCGGATTGTGGCAGGAGAAATGACCCTGCACGGCGATCCGGCCTGCCGATTAAATGATTTGCGTAAGCCTGATCTGGCCATCAGTGAGCAGACGGTATCCTACGATCCGGGTACCATCACCACCGATCTCGACTCGTTCAACGTTCAGGTGGTTATCTCTAATCTCGGGCGAACTTTTACTGATTCGTTCAATGTGGAAATCGTGCGAAAGTATGCCAAATTCGGCAAAGCAGACGACGTGTATAATCTGCTGCTTCCGCCCGTTAATTACCTCGATACGGTAATTGTGCGCATGCCGGTGGACAGAGTGAACGGAACGGGTCTCAATTTTGTTTCCGTTTCTTTGGATCCTCCGAACGTTATTGATGAGCTTACGAATACCAATAATAACCTCACAAAAACTCTTTTCATCAGTACGGGAGAAATTTTACCCGTTTATCCCGGTGAATTTTCGGTAATCCCCAACAACAAAACGTGGCTGAGGGCTACCACGGGTGATCCGTTTGCACCCGAAAAAAAGTACAAGTTCGAGGTAGATACTACCGACCTGTTTAACAGCCCATTTAAAATAGACACGGTTATACAGCAGGTCGGCGGAGTGGTAAAATGGAGGCCCTCCATAACGCTCACCGACAGCACGGTTTATTTTTGGAGAACAGGTGTAGATTCGGCCAATTCAGGAAACTTCTACCGTTGGAAAGAAAGTTCCTTTCAACACATAGCGGGCAAACGTGGATGGGGCCAAGATCACTTTTTCCAATTCAAAGATAATTTTTACGACTTTATCAATTATAACAGACCTCAACGAAAGTTTGATTTCGTGCCCAACCAAAAAGCACTGCGCATCCAAACGTATGGGAATACCAGCAGTCCTACCACACTGGCCGATTGTTTTTATACCATCGACGGTGTTCCCCTGGAATCAAATGCCTGCGGTACCACACCGTCTATCCACGTTTTTGTCATAGATCCGATTACTCTTGTTCCTTGGGGAAGTAACTGCAACGGATTCAACCCCTCCAACAGTTTCGGAAATGCAAATGATCTGTGCGCATGCAGGCAACGCGTAGAGGGGTACTTCATTTTCCGACAGACTTCGGCCAGTCAACGGGCTAACCTGGTCAACTTCCTAAATATAATTCCCAATGGCCATTATGTGGGCATTTACACCATGGTAAATACCCAGTTTCAAAATTTCAACTCTTCCGAATTGGCTGTTTTTTCTTCATTAGGTGCCGACTCCGTTGCAGCTTTGGCTGCAGGATCCGTGAATAAGCCATGGGCTTTTTTTACGCGAAAAGGATTCCCCTCTACCAAAGTGGAGAAGGTAGGTCCGCTGTTCAACAGCAAACTGATTTTGGATGCCGTATTGGAAAATGACTGGATATACGGAAATATAGGTTCTCCGCTCATCGGCCCGGCCTCATCATGGGGCAGTTTTCATTACAAAACGGATGCCTTGGAAACGCCCACCTTTGACTCCGCAAGCGTAGACATTATAGGCATTACGGGAGGCGGTGCCGAAAGTCCTTTGATTACGGGTATCCCGCTCACCCAGCCTGAGATACTCAATCTGGGAGATTTGGTAGATGCGCAACAATATCCTTATCTGAAATTGCGCTTTTTCACCCGCGACAACATCAACCAGACACCCTCCCAGCTGAATCGTTGGCATGTCCTCTACGAAGGTGTCCCCGAAGCGGCGCTGAACCCTTCCGTCTCCTATTACCTGGATGATGATACACTTCAACAGGGAAAAACCATTTCCTTCTCTACCGCCATCGAAAACATAGGGGATTATTCCATGGACAGCCTATGGATACGGTATTTTATCATCAATCAGGCAAATCAAATTACGTCCTTCTTTAAAAAGGCGGATTCTCTGCGGGTGAATGCCTTTATAACGGATACCTTCACCGTATCCAATCTTGGATTTCCGGGCAAAAATGCACTTTGGATTGAAGCAAATCCCATCAATCATCCCCAGTATCAAAGGGAGCAATATCACTTCAATAATCTGGGTGAACGGAACTTTTTTACTACAGGCGATAAGATCAATCCACTGCTTGAAGTCATGTTTGACGGTGCCCGTATTCTCGATGGAGAAATTGTATCGGCAAAACCGATGATCGAAATTAAACTCAAAGACGAAAATCCCATTCTTCTGCTTACCGATACCACGGCTTTTGATGTGTATCTGCAGACTCCCGGTCAGTCCACTCCAAAACGGATTGCGTTGGGGGCTGAAAATATCTCGTTTTATCCTGCCACTGGAAATCAAAATATGGCACGAATAGAATACCGGGCCGACTTCAGCGCGCAGGATGGAAAATATAAATTGATGGTTCGTGCCAGAGACGCCAGCAACAATTCATCCGGTAAGGGCTCGGGCGATTTTGATTATGTCATTTCATTCGAGGTGGTGAATGCCCAAACCATCACTGAGGTACTCAATTATCCCAACCCGTTCTCCACGTCCACGCGGTTTGTGTTTACTCTTACCGGAGCAGAGGTACCCGATTTTATGAAAATTCAAATTTTTACGATTGACGGACGTATCGTACGGGAAATTTTCATGCATGAACTCGGTCCCATCCGCATAGGAAAAAACATCACCGATTACGCCTGGGACGGTACCGACGAATTCGGCGATAAATTGGCATCCGGCGTCTATCTATACCGCGTGTTCACCAAAGATAACGGGGAAACCGTGGAGAAATCGGCCACTTCGGCCGATCGCTTTTTCAAAAAAGGATTCGGCAAAATGTACCTGATGCGGTAATGAAGAAGTATATCGGATTGTATTCGACATAAAAAATGCTTCTTATTCGAACTAAGCAGGGTGGTAAATTGATACAAATTCAGGGGTGAAATTCATCCCGACCTCAAATACAATCGCGCCAGTAGGTTGGCTAAGGTTAATGCCGGCTCCGCTGAAACTGGCAGTCAATTTTTCATCACCCAAAAGGAAACAACCTGGCTTCGCGGGAAACATGCCGTGATTGGATATTTGGTGAGCGGACAGGATTTGGTAGACGTCACCCAACAGGGCGACAGTATCATTAACGTGGAAATAATCTGAGAGGGTTCCGTACCGCCTATTCTTTTTTTCGTTTATTCCCGGGCTCTTCCTGGCTTTTTTTGTCGTAATCCAACTTTCCTCCCAGATTGCTCATTTGCCGCAGAATAAATTGCCGTCTGGACAACACATATCCGCTTGGTCTCTTGGCGGAATACCTTCTGGGGTTGGGTAAAATGGCCGCAATCAGGGCGGATTCTTCCCTGCTCAGTTGTTTGGCAGACTTGCCGAAATAGGCTTTGGCTGCGGCTTCCGCCCCGAATATTCCGTCCCCCATTTCTATGGAATTTAAATACACTTCCATAATCCGTTCTTTGCTCCACAATAATTCCATCAGCAGGGTGAACCAAGCCTCCAATGCCTTTCGCACATAATTGCGGGATGGCCACAGAAAAACATTTTTTGCCGTTTGCTGGGAAATGGTGCTGCCTCCCCGCATCCGTTTGCCTTTTTCATTGGCCTCCTGCGCTTTTTCTATCGCTTTAAAGCTGATTCCGAAATGCTTCAGGAAGGTCTGGTCTTCGGAGGCCACCACGGCCATCTGTAGGTTCGGGGATATTTTTTCCAACGGTACCCATTCGTGGCGCAGATTAAATTTTTTCCCGTCATCCCGGTGCTCCAGACTGCGGATCAACATAAGTGAAGTGCCGGGCACGGGCACCCATTTGTAAATCAAGACCCATAAGGTGCTGAAAGCTACAAAACCGAGGATGCAGTAACCTAAAAACTTCAGGAATTTTTTAAACGAAAAACCCGATGATTTTTTGGATGTACCCGGAACGGAAGCTGCTTTTTTTCTGGCCAAAACAATACACGTTTTCTGTGGCAAACATAATGCATTCGCCCAATATCCTACAAAAGGGAATACAACTTCTCAGGGTAAAATGCCCAATTCCCTATCCAGACTTTCCTGAAGGGTCTCCAAAAAAGACGTTCTTGCGGTTGGGAAATCTTCTATTTGTAAACGACAAAATCCACGCAGGGCATTGATGCTGAAAATCTCATCCGCTTCACGCAGATATTCAGTTGTAATCGGTTTTCTGCCGAATGTAAAACCCCAATTGGGCAACCAATCTTCCAGTCGGTTCAGCAAGATTCCTTCCACCGCTCCTTCGGATGCCGGCGGGGCTGAAAAAGAATCCCCGTTACGCAGCAGCAGGTTTGATGAGGTGAATTCGGTCCATCGTCCATGCGTGTTGCACAGAAGGGCATCGTCAGCCCCCATATCTTCAGCAAAAACGGATGCCTGTACATATACGGAAGCCCCTAATTTTTTAAATTTGGAGAATGTTCCCGCCGCAAGGGGCTGATCTGTGTAGAACAAGGCGTGCCCCTTTCTTTTTACCTCCTCGGGGTAAAAGGCAATTATTTCCAAAAGGAGGGAGGCATCACGGGCTTCGGGCCGATAAAATCCTCCCGGCTTTCTAAACCAGGTAAGTCGGAGTCTTCCGAAGTGACGGATGTCGTTTTTTTCGGCCAGTTCACGCACCAACTGCATCAATTCTTTTTCCGAGGGCAAGGATAGCTTTGCCGAGCAGGCTTCAGCGTGTTTTATTGCCCGTTGAAGGTGATGGCTCAGCAGAGGAATTTCCCCTCTGTGGTAAAGCATGGTTTCAAAACCGCCGTCGCCATATCGCCAGGCTCGTTCAAGTGCTGATGCGGTAAGCGATTCGGCTCGGGTAAATCCGTCTTCAAACCAAACAAAGCCGTTCATAAGGGAAGGGATTGCAGCATGTCGGAAAGTAGGGAAGGCTTGCTGATCAGGGTTACGGCTGTTCCAAACAAGGCGCCGAACAGGTGGGCATCGTGCCCGATGTTATCCAAATTTCTCCGGCTCATATACCACGAATAAATCAGGTAAACTATTCCGAATACCAACGCGGGAAGGGGAAAGGGAATGGGAAAAATGATGAGTTTGGAAAAGGGTTGCTGCAGAATAAAGCAAAACAAGACTGCGGAAACGGCACCTGATGCCCCTACGGCATTATAGCCCGGGTCGGCCTTGTGTTTTTCCAGTGAATATAAACCCGACATAGGGATGGCGCTCAGGTAAAACACCAGATAAATCAAACTTCCCATGAGCGGATTGGGCATCAGAGAAATAAAAAAATCTTCTGCATAATGTCCGAACATGTAGAGTACAAACAGATTGAAAAAAAGGTGCAGAAAATCGGCATGGATGAAACCGGCGGTAAATAATCTATGCCACTGTTTATGATGATAAATCAGGTAAGCGTTAAATTTCATTTTGTAAAAAAGACCGGAATTTTGCAGCGCAGCCAATGAAAAAAGAAGCGTTACGATGAGCAGGATGCTGTTGGCGGAAATAGGCATTAGGTACTTCTTTTTTATTTTTCGTCATCCGGTCTTCCGGTTTTTTTACCATGCACGTGCTCTTCGCAGAACTCGATGATTTTACCGGCAATGTCGAGTCCCGTGGCACCTTCGATACCTTTCAGTCCGGGCGAGGAATTTACCTCCAAAATCAATGGTCCGCGCGAGGATTGGAGCATGTCTACACCGGCTACGGAAAGGCTGAGCGCCTTGGCGGCATTCACGGCGGCCCGTTCTTCCTCGGCCGAAAGTTCAATCACCACTCCTTTTCCTCCACGATGTAAATTACTTCTGAATTCCCCTTCTTTTCCCTGCCTCTTCATGGCTCCTACCACTTTCCCATCCACTACGAAGGCCCTTATGTCGGCTCCTCCGGCCTCTTTGATGAATTCCTGAACAAGGATGTTTTCTTTCAACCCGGAGAATGCTTCAATCACCGATTTGGCGGCCTTGTCTGTTTCGGCCAGAACCACCCCGAGGCCTTGGGTACCTTCTAATAGCTTGATGATTAGCGGCGCTCCGCCCACTTTTTTTATTAGGGCATCCACATCATCGTCTTTGGGAAATTTGGCAAAAACTGTTTTGGGAAGGCCCACACCTTCGCGCGAAAGAATTTGCATGGAGCGCAGTTTGTCCCGTGAGCGAACAATACTTTGTGAAGTATTCGCCAGGAAAACGCCCTGGACTTCGAACTGCCTTACTACAGCCGTGCCGAAAAAAGTGACCGAGGCGCCTATACGCGGAATGACGGCTTCCAGACCTTCCAGTCGTTGTCCGTTATAATACACCGCCGGATTGTTTTGTTCTATGAGGACGGAACATTTGGTGTGGTCAATCACCTGTACTTCATGACCTCTTTGTCTGGCTGCTTCGGCAAGCCGGTGGGTGGAGTAAATATTGATGCTTCTGGAAAGGATGCCTATTTTCATACCCTGATGGATTTTTCGGTTAGCAGTAAGATTTACGTTTTCCTTTTTTTTGCTTTTGTATTTTTCTTTTCCGCTTTGATGGATCGATCTTTTAGGGATACATCTACCAAAAAACGGCCTTGTAAAAATTTTCGACCCAATAATACCGGAAATTTCATTTTGGAGCGGTCGGTTAATGAAAAAACGGTGTCTATTTCTTCACCGAAAATGGCCACTTTCGTTTTGATGATGTAACGCTCTTCAATGCCGCCCATGGAGTTTTTTACCCGTTTTTTAGGCGCAACGGGTAAGTAGACAGGCATTCCCTGATAGTTATGGTCAAACCCGCGGAGGGGAACGATGCGCAGCATTTTTTTACCCTGCTGTTTCACTTCTTCAATCAGGTTGCAATGAATGGCGCATCCGAATGCACCCGTATCAATTTTCGCATCTACCTCGGTCAGGTTAAATTCGGGAAGATGAATTTTTTCACTTCGCCCCACAGTCGGCTTTACCCGAATCTGCTTGATGAAATTTCTGGGTTTGCGTGATTTTACTGTCATGATTCCGTTGTATTTTCAATGGCTCTGTTCAGAAAATCGATAAATGGTTTTTGGATGCGGAAAAGGTTTTCCAGTTGCTCGCCAAATTTGGCTTCTGTTACCACGGTATCCGAAATGGAAGCACTTACCACAAAATGCTTATTGGCCAGATAGGGCAGCGCCGGATTCCCGGATTCATAACCTTTGGGTGAGGTTTTGAGTTTTTCCAATTCACTCAATCCTCCGAATTGTTTTTTAAACGCTTTTTCTTTCAGGATTTGGTCAAACTCATCAAAGCAAAAATAGATTTCATCGCGAACGGCTTTCAATAGCGCAGGCTCGGGGGCATAAATTCCGCCTCCTGCAAATATAGATCCCGGCTCCAGGTGCAAGTAATATCCGGCAAAGGGGGTGCGCTTGCCTCCCCGGGTAATGCTGAATGCCAAATGGGATTTGTAGGGCGATTTATCTTTTGAAAATCGAACATCCCGGTTTATCCTGAAAATGCACCGGGCAGGTTCCAGGTCAGCAATGGTAGGGTCGAATACGGCAATTCTCTTCAGCATTTCTGCCGTAAATTCAATAAATGATGCTCTCTCTTGTGCATAGCGTTCGCGGTGTTCATCGAACCATGCCTTGTTGTTGTTTTTTTTCAGATCTCGGAGAAAGGAAAGGGTGCTTTTGCTTATCATCGCAGTCTGATTGGCCATAAATATAGAACAATTTAAACCTACGTACATGCGTGCAGCCATTTTACATGCCGTTAACAGTCCTCTATCAGTCGGACAAGTTCCTGATCCGGTGCCTTCCAAAGGGGAAGTGGTAGTGCATATACGCCATGCGGCTCTCAATCACCGCGACGTGTGGATATCCAAGGGTCAATACGCAGGCATAAAAACTCCCGTAGTTTTGGGAAGTGACGCCTGCGGTGTGTTGGATGACGGATCAGAAGTGATCATCAATCCCGGATTTTATTTTGGTGATGATGAGCGGTTTCAATCTTCTGATTTTTCGATTCTTGGAATGCCTAAGAACGGTACCCTTGCCGAAAAAGTGGCTGTACCCGAAGCGTACGTTTACTCCAAACCCGTTCATTTAAATTCCGAACAGGCTGCCGCGCTTCCATTGGCAGGACTTACGGCATACCGTGCTCTTTTTACGCGGGGAGCCTATCGTCCGGGTGAACGGGTACTGGTTACCGGCATAGGCGGCGGAGTGGCCCTTTTTGCCATGCAGTTTGCCTTAGCCTGCGGTTCGGAAGTTTGGGTTACCTCATCTTCTGTGGAGAAAATACAAAAGGCGGAGGCCATGGGTGCTTCGGGCGGATTTAACTATAAACAGTCCGACTGGGTGAAGGATTGCAGTGCACGTAACCTGGGTTTTGATGTAATCGTGGACGGGGCCGGCGGTCCTGATTTCGGTCAGCTGCTGCATGTATGCAATCAGGGTGCGCGCATAAGCGTTTATGGAGGCACGGCAGGGAAATTCGGGTCTATTTCTCCGCAGATGTTGTTTTGGAAGCAGATCAGCATCATGGGCTCCACTATGGGGTCACAACATGATTTTACCCGCATGCTTCAATTGGTGGAAGATAAAATGATCGTACCCGTGGTGAGTAGGGTATTTGACTTAGAAGACGTGCAGGCAGCCTTTGATTATATGGAACAGGGCATGCAGTTCGGAAAACCTGTAGTGGAAATCAGAGCGGAGTGACCTTGCCTAAATTTGGTTGACCGTTTTTCCGTTAAAGTCACCAGGTAATCCTGCTACCTAATTTTCTTCGTCTAAATACCCAATACTAAATACCAACTACCGAATCATTTATAAAACCGCCGGCGTAGCGTGGCATAGAGCAAAACCACAAAAAGGAATCCGGCCATCCAAAATCCGGCCAGACTGATGTAGGGAAGTCCCGTTTGGTTGGAGATTAAATGTTCCGGAAACGAAACGGTAGCCAAAATGGAAGATCCGATGATGAGCGAGGAAATAATGAGCGTAAAATTGATGCGGTTCGTTAGGCTGTCCAGCTTTTTTAACAGATAACCGTAACCCTGATGCTCAATGATGAATTGGATTTTGCCCCGGCTTGCCTGCTGGAGAATTTCCCTTACTTCGACCGGAAAACTGGTCAGAAAGGACGAGACTTGTTCCGTGCGGTATTGGATTTCGTTCCACACATTTTCGGGAGCCCATTGTTCCTGTAGAATTTTCATTCCGTAAGGTTTGATGTGGTCATAGGTTTTCAATTGCGGGTACATGATTTTACCTACTCCCTCCAAAATGGCCAAAGCCCGGAATACCAGAAAAACACCCGCCGGCATGTGCATCTGGTAGCGAATCATGATTTTTTGAAGTTCGTTGGTGAGTTCTGCGATAGAACCTTCGTCCACGCTGAGCGTGGCATAATCATCAATCAGTTCCTGAAGGTCTGCCTCAAAGGCGCGCATGTCTTTTATGGAGTCATCCATGGCCAATTTTTTCATGTTCACGGCCATGGACCGGGCATCCTGTTTCGCCATGGAAACAAACACCATGGCAAAGGCATGCTTGTCTTTTTTGGAAAGTTGCCCCACCATCCCGAAATCAAGCAGGCAGATGGTTCCGTCTTCCCTTACCAGCACATTTCCCGGGTGTGGATCGGCATGAAATACCCCATATTCAAAAATCTGCTTGAGGTAAATATTTAATCCGTTTTCTACAATTTCCTTTACCGACAAGCCCCATTCCCTGATTTGTTTTTTATCGGTGAATTTGCACCCGTCCACAAATTCGATAATCAGCACTTTTTCGGTGGAATATTCACGGAATACTTTCGGAATGTAAAATTTTTTATAATTCTTATACAGCTCCCTAAACTTCGATATGTTGCGTGCTTCGTTGTTATAGTCGAGCTCTTTGCTCATGCTTCGGTCAAACACATCCACGATGTCCTGCGCATTCAAAACGCCCTGCTTTTTCAGATAGCGATCTGCCCGTTTCACGATTTCCTGCAACAGCTGCAGATCTCTTTCCACGGTTTCTTTCACGGTAGGCCTTTGTACTTTCACCACTACTTCGGGGCCGTTTTTCAATTTGGCCCGGTGTACCTGCCCTATCGAAGCAGAGGCCAGCGGCGTCTCGTGAAAATAGTCAAATAAATCCTCCAGTGGTACCCCTGTTTCCATTTCTACGATGGTTTTGGCTTCATTCGGGGAAAAGGGAGGTACACGATCCTGCAATTTTTCAAATTCCTTCAGCAGCGGCTCAGGGATGATGTCTGGCCGGTTGCTCAATATCTGACATAATTTTACAAACGTAGGCCCCAATTCTTCAGCCGCCATACGTATGCGCTCCCAGCGGGAGTATTGCAGCGCGGGCTTTTCTTGGCGGATCCATTTTAATCTCAGGCCTTCGGGGACTAAATTGCGAAGGGTAGAATTGGCAATGATGTCTTCGAAACCATATTTTACCAGTATCGACATGATTTGCCGAAGTCTCCCGAGGTTACGAATGGTTCCGCCCAGTCCCATGAATTTGTGTGATTGGTTGGTACAAAAGTATCATTATGTGCCCAATGTGAATGATGTCGCGCACGTTTGTTGTCCCTGGTATTCGCAAACGGGTTTTGTATGTGTATTTTTGCGGGGTGATGTCCTCCAAATCTATTTCCATAGCCATAGACGGCTTTTCTTCCTGCGGGAAAAGTACATTGGCCCGCGGCCTTGCCAAGAAGTTGAACTACAAGTACCTGGATACGGGTGCCATGTACCGGGCCGTTACTTTGTTTGCGCTGAACCGGGATTTTTTCCAACATGGGGTATTGCTTGACGACAAATTGATAGAAGCTCTTCCGGAGTTGTCGCTGCATTTTGAATACAACCCGGAAACGGGGAAATCAGATATTTTTCTCAACGGCCGAAACGTGGAAAAGGAAATCCGAAGCATGGAGGTGGCCGCCAAAGTGAGTGAGGTGAGTGCCATCCGTGCGGTAAGGCGGAAAATGCAGGAAATGCAGAGAATGATGGGTGCCGCGAAATCGGTGGTGATGGATGGAAGGGACATAGGTACGGTGGTGATTCCTGATGCGGAGTTAAAAATTTATTTAACCGCCGATCCGCAAATTCGCATTCAACGCCGCCTTCAGGAGCTACGCGGACAAGGCCGTGACGTTTCCGAACAAGAGGTGGCTGACAATGTAAAACACCGGGATTACCTCGATGCCAACCGGGAAGAAGATCCCCTGCGGCAGGCAGAGGATGCGGTGGTTTTGGATAATTCGCACCTGACCGAAGAGGAGCAGCTGGATGTTGCCTACTCCTTGGCCATGGAACGCATCAACGGGAAATAATCATTTTTATCGGAACGAAGATGGAACAAGTGATTTTTGTGTCGGGAATCGGAACGGATGTAGGCAAAACCATTGTTTCGGCAGTGCTTACCGAGGCTTTGCAGGCTGATTATTGGAAGCCCGTGCAGGCCGGAAATACCGATACCCCGGAAGGGCATACCGTCCGCAATCTGATTACCAATAAAAAATCCATCATTCATCCTGAAAAATTCCTTTTTACACAACCTGTTTCTCCCCATTTGGCGGCTAAACTGGATGGTATGGAAATTAGCGTGGCCGATTTTGAATTACCCCGCGTAACGAATAAAACGCTGTTGGTGGAAGGGGCCGGAGGTCTTATGGTGCCGATTAATCAGCGGGAAACCATTCTTGACCTGATCAAATTCCTATGTGCCAAGGTGGTTTTGGTGAGCAACAATTATCTGGGTTCCATCAACCACACGTTATTGTCGGCCAATCTGCTGCAGCAACAAAATATAGAAGTCCTCGGCATCATTTTCAACGGGACTTATCATGAACCTTCGGAAACTGTGATACAACATTTATCAGGTTTGCGTCTGCTGGGAAGGGTGGAATATATGCCCGAACTCTCGAAAGAGGCGGTGGCTGCCGAGGCGGAAAAATTCAAGTACCTACTTACGTTATGAGCCTTTCTGAGCGCGATTTCCGGGTACTCTTTCATCCATTTACGGTATTTCATGCCGACGGGCGGAACCTGCCCGTAACGGGCGGAAAAGGTGAGTTTTTATTTTTGGAAGACGGAAGACGCATACTCGATGCAGTCTCTTCCTGGTGGCTGAATTTGCACGGACACAATCACCCGTACATAAACCAAAAGGTTAAAGACCAACTGGATCGGCTGGAACACGTACTTTTTGCCGGATTTACCCATGAACCCGCCGTAGCCCTCGCAGAAAGGCTTTTGGAAAAAGGCGGTCCGAATTACAAAAAAGTATTTTTATCCGACAACGGAAGCACCGCCGTAGAAGTGGCGTTGAAAATGGCGATACAGTTTTTTGCTGATTCCGGACATCCCCGCAGGCGGGTTATTGCCTTTCGGAACAGTTATCATGGGGATACCTTTGGCTCCATGAGTGTGAGTGAGCGTGATCTTTTTGTGAAGCCGTTCGAAGGTCATCTGTTTGAGGTGGATTTTGTGGATATCCCTACTCCCGAAAACCGGGAAGCTGTTTTTAGGCAGTTTGCCGATTTCCTTTCCTTGAAACCCTCCGCGTTTATTTTTGAACCCTTGGTGCAGGGCGCGGGTGGAATGCGTATGTATGATGCCGCTGATCTGGACGAACTTATCCGCATGGCGCGGCAGTCGGGTGTGCTCAGCATTGCCGATGAAGTGATGACGGGTTTTTACCGCACGGGAACTTATTTGGCATCAGACCGCCTCATGAATAAGCCGGATTTCATCTGTTTATCAAAAGGCCTTACCGGCGGCTATCTGCCTTTGGGCGCTACTTTGGTATCGCACACGGTGGCTCAAAAATTTGAAACACCCGATGCACACAAGGCTTTTTATCATGGGCATTCCTTCACGGGAAATCCGATTTCATGCACCGCGGCATTGGCCAGCATGGATTTGCTTGAAAATGAAGAATCCAGGAATCAAATTCGGTATATAACAAATGAGTTTAAGCAGTGGACCGAAAAGGCGCATGATTGGCCCTTTGCTGCTCAACCGAGATGCATGGGCGGTATTTTTGCCTTTGATTTTATAACAAAAGAAACCGGTTATTTTTATACCGATCCGATTAAAAAGAAATTATATGATTATTTCCTGAGCCAGGATGTCCTCATACGTCCTATGGGCAATGTGGTGTATGTGATGCCTCCCTATTGCACGGGTAACGAAAGCTTAAAGAAAATTTGGCAAACGCTGGAAGGTTTAAGCAGCTTGTAAAATTTCCAAGTTCTTCCTGCTTTGAATTTCCTTCATTCCGAGACGTTCTTCGGATGATTTTTTCTTTTTAACCAAACAGGCCCGTTGAATCGGCATATCCTTTATTTTTGTGAAGACAAGGCGAGGGTAGTATGTGGAATCGTTTCAAGAATTTTCTGGTTAAGTTTTTTTTTAGAGTTACCAAGTATCTGATTTATCGTCATGATTATCAGGCGGAGCATTACCGGAAAGGCATGGAATGGTTTACTTCTTTTTTGGGATATCCGCATAAAAGAATGCGTTACGAACCTTTTCGCGAAAAGGGCCTGGATGCTGAATGGACCATTCCCGATAATGTAAATAACGACCGGGTTATTTTGTATCTCCATGGGGGTGGATATGCCATGGGTTCCGTAAAATCGCACCGTCCGTTGGTTACCCGCATTTCTCTTGCCTCGGCCTCCAAAGCATTTTCACTGAACTATCGCCTTGCTCCGGAACATCAATTTCCCTGCGCCGTGGAGGATGCCGTTTCGGCCTACAGGCATTTGTTGGAGTCGGGCATCTCCGCAAGGCAAATAATTATTGCAGGAGATTCCGCAGGAGGAGGCCTGACTGTCGCTACCTTGCTGAGTCTGCGTAATTCCGGCTTCGAATTGCCGCTAGCGGCGGTGTGCCTTTCTCCCTGGATGGATCTGGAGGGTGCCGATCCGCGCATACTAGAAAAAGTAGCCGAAGATCCTTTTATTGATTTGGAGTCCATTCAAACCTGGGGTGCGCGTTACGCAGGGGATAATTTGAGAAATCCGTTGGCTTCGCCCAAATATGCGGACCTCACCGGTCTTTGTCCGATTTTGGTGCAGGTGGGCACTTCCGAAATTCTCTACTATGACGCACTCACCCTGCGCGAACATTGCCGTCGCGACGGCGTGCCCTGCGTGTGGGAAGAATATCCCGGAATGATTCACGTGTTTCAAACATTTGGCGGTTTTTTGGATGAAGCCGACTTGGCGATTGACCGGATTGCCGATTTTATTTGTTCCTTGGCTGAAAATAATATCCCCGTAATGCATCATACCCCATGAAAATAGTCAGATTGATTTTGGTGGCCTCGCTCACCTTTTTGGTTTTATTTTTGATGAATCGCGTAGCGGTTATCAATAACACGGCCATACCTCCGTTGGGGAAATTGCTTGATCCGGTGAACGGCTTTTGGACAAACGCCGAAAAAGATCTTCCACGCATCAGGAAGGCCGTTATTTCAGAACATCTGCATGGAGAAGTTACCGTAAAGTACGACGAGCG
>CAYYRB010000020.1:35213-39526 GCA_964473995.1 uncultured Candidatus Competibacteraceae bacterium
CACATGCTCACCGGAGAGAGTGATGATATTGCGCTTACGGCCCAATTGAATCAATACGGAGCCGATTTCGTCAATCTGTTTTATCCCGATTTTCCGGCCGATTTGTCGGATCCCATCGTGCCCTCCGGTACACCCTTTGATTCAGACCCCGCATTGCAACCCGCCCCGGCTATAGATTCAGCCTCGGTTCCGTCCGTATCCGTGTCCCGATTTCCTTTTCCCAAAATCCCCGAAGGATATGGGAGTAATAACTGGGCCGTATCCGGAGAGAAGACAAAAACCGGAAGACCGATTCTGGCCAATGATCCGCATCTGCAGCTTAATTTTCCTTCCATTTGGTTCGAAATGCAGCTATCCTCCCCCGATTTCAACGTGTACGGGGTCACCCTTCCCGGAGCGCCCGCCGTCATCATCGGATTTAACAATTCCATTGCCTGGGGCGTTACCAACGGCACCCGCGATGTGAAAGATTGGTATAAACTTACCTTTAAAGATGCCAGCCGAAAGCAGTATCTGGTGGACGGGAAATGGGAGGATGTGGTGTTGGAGCGGGATACGTTTTATCTGCGCGGAGAGCGTGAGCCCTTCATTGATGAAATTATTCACACCCGCTTCGGTACGGTAATTTATGATAAAGGCATGTCCACAGATGAATCGGCGGCTGATTTGGCATGCACCTGGATTGCCGAAGAGCCCGCCAATGAACTCTTTACCTTCGTAAAGCTGAACCGGGCCAAAACCTATGCCGATTATGCCGATGCACTCACGCACTTCAACTGTCCCGCCCAAAATTTCATTTTTGCCTCGCGCAGCGGCGATATTGCCATCTGGCAGCAGGGCGGACTTTATGCCCATGCATCCGGTCAGGGGCGTTTTGTGCAGGACGGATCGGCTTCTACTTCCATCTGGGATAAAAAAATTGCACCCGACTACACGCCGCATGTGAAAAATCCGCAGCGGGGTTTTGTGAGTTCGGCAAATCAGCATCCCACAGATTCTACCTACCCCTATTATTACAACGGCCGCTTTGAGTATTTCCGCAACCGGCGCATCAATGCTGAACTAACCCGGCTTTCCCAAATGACCACGGAAGATATGATGCGGCTGCAAAACGACAATTATAACCTCATTGCCGCGGAGTCCCTTCCTTTTATGTTGGAATCCCTCAACGAAAAGAATGCGGCAAATGCTTATGCGCTTCAGGCCGGGAAATGGAATTACATGAATGATGCCGACCTGGAAGGACCTGCCATCTTTGAATCTTGGTGGAAAAACGTAGAAAAATTTATGTTTGAGGAATTGATCAATCCCGAAAAGGAATATCAAATTCCGCAGCAATATAACATCATCCGCGTGATGAAAAAAGTTCCCGATCATGCCATATTTGATTATGTACCTACTCCGGAGAAAAAAGAAACGGTGGTTGATTTGGTCAATATGGCTTTTGAAAAAACGAGCGTGGAACTGGACAGCTTACGGTCATCCGGAAAACCGCTGAATTGGGCGGCTTACAAGCAAACGTCCGTGCAACATTTGTTATTCACGCTTAAACCGTTCGGTCGTTTTGATATTCCCATCGGCGGAGGAAAACACATCGTGAATGCCTGTGCAGATCGATGGGGCCCGTCATGGCGCATGATTGTTTCGCTGGAGGATGACGTGAAAGCATTCGGGGTTTATCCCGGCGGGCAATCCGGCAATCCGGGCAGCCGTTTCTACGATAACTTCATTGACCGTTGGGCCGAGGGCAAATATTATCCCCTCTGGTTTATGAGTTCGGAAGAGGATGGACGGAGCCCGGTTCTGTTTACACAAAAAATGTATAAATAACCTTTTACACAGCATGAAAACGTTTCTTTTGAAAACAATCCTGATAGTCGCTCTGGCTTGGGGAGCACAATATCTTACCGTGTGGTACGCCGGCCCGCTCGTGGCCATGTTGGTAAATATAATCTGGAAAGGCGGATCGGCACAGGGTTTCTTCTCCGGTTTTGTGGGCGTAGGGTTGCTTTGGTTGCTTTTGGCCACCTATTCCGATGTATCCACCGATGGAATCCTCAGCGCCAAAATGGCTCAGATTCTGCCCTTGGGAGGCAGCAGAACGGCATTGATTTTCCTCACCGGAATCGTTGGGGGCTTTGCCTCGGGATTGTGCGGATGGACGGGCTCCCTGGTGCGCCGGTTGGCCGATTAGATGATCTGCGTTTCCGGCGCAACGCGACCGACTGCCTTTCAATTGTTCAGTTGTTTGAATGTTATCATGTTCGACTGTTGAAAATGCCGACCGCTCCCTCCGCTCCCGCAAGTGTTAAGCGCAGCGTCACTTGTGGGCCATAAGTAGGCAAAGTTTCCTAACTTGGCAATCAGCCATTTGTAGAAATTATAAATTTCACAACAAAGAAGGCTTATATTTTGTAAGCTTTGCAACTGTTGGCCGGATTGATATTTTTACTCGTTTACGATACAAAGAAATTTTTGTTGAAAGTTTAAATTTTTGCAGGCAAAACAAAGGCCTGAAATTGTATGCATAAAATCCCCACATAAAAGCGACCAAGGAGAATGTGCTTATGAATCGATGTGCTTATGACACCATTTCCTACTGCCTAAAAACCAGAGTGAGAATGAGAGCGTGAGCGGAGTGCCGAGACAAAATCACAACAACCAAACAACCAAACAAAAGAACAATCAAACAAACCCTACCATTGCCTTCTGCCTTCGTACTAATAACTTTTCACCACTTCTTCATCTCCAATCGCTCCCCGTCAAATACGGCGTAGGTGAAATGGCTGATCCAATCGCCCAGATTGACGTAGGTGGATTCATCGTTCAGCGGAATTTCCAGAGGCAGATGCCTGTGTCCGAAAATAAAATAATCGGCTCTGCGGCCCTTTTGAATCTGCTCTTTGCAATACACCAGCAGCCATTCATTTTCTTCGCCCAGGAATTTTTGATCGGCTGAATAATTGGCATCCCTGCTTTTGCCCGAAAAATAATTCGCCAGGCGTATGCCCAGATCGGGATGCAGCTGCCGGAACAGCCACTGAAAAAAAGAGCAGGTGAATACCTTTTTGATGAATTTGTATCCGTGATCGCCCGGGCCCAATCCGTCGCCGTGACCGATGACGAACTGTTTTCCGGCAAACGTACGTTCTATCGTTTCTTTGTAAATGTGTACGCCCAGCTCTTTCTCCAGATAGCCGAACATCCACAGGTCATGATTGCCGGTGATGATGTGTACGGGAACTCCGGCATCGCAGATTTGGGCGAGTGTACCGAGTAGGCGTACAAACCCTTTGGGAACTACTTTTTTATACTCAAACCAAAAATCGAAAATGTCCCCCACCAAAAAAATTTCTTCGGAATCTGCGGCTCGTTCGCGCAGCCAGGAAACCAGTTTTTCTTCGCGCAGCCTGCTCGATGCTTCGTCGGGAACTCCCAGATGAAAATCAGACGCGAATGCGGCGAGGTATTTCTTTTTTGGGGAGATGTTGATTTCCACGGGGCAATAATAACCAAATTCGCGTTACGTCGGAAATAGAAAAGGTGTGGAGAATGGAGATACAGGTTATCAATCCTCCAAAATAATAGGCTTCGCAAAACAAGTAAATGGCTTCATTTTGCACCTGAATTAGACTGTCCTTCTGCGAATGAACAAAGCGGCTAATGGATTTTTCCTTTTTTTTGCATTCCAAGAGCGATAGAAATGATCATAACCCAAACCCCGTTCCGGGTCAGTTTTGTAGGCGGAGGAAGCGATATGGCCGCCTTTTACACCCGACATCCGGGAGCGGTTCTCAGCACCACCATCAACCGCTATATGTACATTTCTTCCCATCGGTTTTTTGAGCCCGATAAAATCAGGGCCAAGTACGCCAAAACCGAAACGGTGAACCGGGCCGAAGAGCTGGAACATCCCATCATCCGTGCGGTATTGGAAAAGCTGAACATCCGTGGCGGAATTGAGGTAAGTTCCATTGCCGACGTGCCTTCCGGTACCGGAATGGGTTCCTCCTCTTCGTTTACCGTGGGACTGCTTCATAATCTGCATACCTGGCTGGGACATACCCCCACCAAAGAGGAACTGGCTTCCGGGGCTTGTGAAATCGAGATTGATCTGCTTCGCGAACCCATCGGCAAACAGGATCAATATGCCGCCGCTTACGGTGGATTCAATATTTTCAGGTTCGGAACGGATGGCGCCGTTCACGTGGAGCCGATTGCCCTTTCCGCCGAGGTGGAAAAGACACTTCACGGTCGTCTGCATCTTTTTTACACGGGTACACAACGCAGCGCATCCGCCATTTTGGCCGAAC
>CAYYRB010000021.1:0-34427 GCA_964473995.1 uncultured Candidatus Competibacteraceae bacterium
AATACGAAGTAAGAATTTTATTGATGGCCGTTACGAATGCGGCGGTACGCATATCGGGAATGCCTTTTGTGTTGATGTAGGTCTCGCGGATGGCATCGTAAGCGGTAATCATGGTTTCTTCCAAACCGGAATACACCAGCGACAATTCATCGGGTCCGGTCAGGATTTTTTCCTTCTCTTCCTTACTTAATTTTTTGCCCGACGCGGCTGCTTTTTCAATGGCATCCATCAAGCGCTCGTTGGCGGCCTGCATATACCGTTTTTCCATACGGCCGAAACGTACGTGGCTCAGGTTTTTCAACCATTCAAAGTAGGAAACGGTTACACCTCCCGCATTCAGATAAATGTCGGGAATTACCAGCACTCCTTTTTTGTTCAGGATTTCTTCGGCCTCGGGAGTTACGGGTCCGTTGGCTCCTTCGGCGATGATTTTGGTATTGATGCGTTTGGCATTGTCGGCATGGATCTGATTTTCCAACGCGGCGGGTACCAAAATATCGCAGGGATATTCCAACGCTTCCTCCGGTTTTTTGAATGATTTGGTGCCTTTCAGTCCGTCCAGTTTTCCGTTGCTGCGGAACCAGTTCAGTGCATCTTCGGGATTAATGCCTTTATCGCTGTAAATAGCTCCGTTATATTCCTGTATGGCCACGATTTTGGCTCCACCCTCATGCAGGTATTTGGCCGCATGGTAGCCCACGTTGCCCATTCCCTGTATCACGACGGTTTTTCCTTCCAGTCCGGGTTTCAATCCGAGTTTTTTCATGTCGGATGCAAAGGAAACGGCATGGCGCAGTCCGTAAAACAGACCTAGACCTGTAGCTTCGCGGCGACCGCGGATACCACCCTGACTTACCGGTTTTCCGGTTACGCAACCCAGGGCGTCAATTTCCAAATGATTGAAAGCGGTGTATGTGTCGGCAATCCAAGCCATTTCGCGCTCCCCGGTTCCGTAGTCGGGCGCGGGAACATCAATACCCGGGCCTATGAAGTTTTTCTTAATCAGTTCGGTAGTGTAGCGGCGGGTGATTTTTTCCAACGCGTCCACACTGTAATTTTTCGGATTGATTTTGATACCTCCTTTGGCTCCGCCGAAAGGAACATCCACGAGGGCGCATTTAAACGTCATGAGCGCAGCCAAGGCCATCACCTCATCCTGATTCACATGCTCACTGTATCGAATTCCGCCCTTGGTAGGCGTTTTGTGATGGCTGTGTTCTACCCGGTAGGCTTCAATTACCTCTACTTTATCACCGTTTTTTATCGGGAATTTCATTCTGTACACGCTGTTGCAGTATTTTATCTGCTCCAGCACTCCCGCATCGGCGTTTACGTATTTGGTTGCTTTGTCGAAGTATTTCAATACATCATCAAAGAAATTGTTTTCGCGCTGCTCTTTCAGTTTTTTAGCCATGATAAAGTGATCTGTTTTGTTTATTTTTCAGTCATTTTCGCCGGCAAAGGTATTAAGTTTTACTTTCCAACCATTATTGGTCTGCATGCATACCATTTGCGGTTTTTTTACAAACAAAAAACCCCTTTCTCCGAATGGAAGAAAGGGGTTTAAAAAAGACCATGTGTTTATTAAAACTGCACCTGGTATTGCAACGCAAAATAGCGTGGAGCTTCAGGAGCGAGAGGCCTGAGTGCATACACGCGGTTCAGCAGGTTGTTTACGATAAAGTTCACGCGGTGTCCTTTGTGCACTTCATACCCGATACGCATATCGAATACATAATCGCCTTTCGGATTTCGTGAACGTCCCACGCCGTTTACCACACCCAGACTTTCAAATTTATAAAAGGCGTTGTCGATGTTGCGCATCATGCTGTTGTAGCGGAAGCTCACGCCGATCATCAGTTTTTTATAGATGAATTCCACGTCGGCGCGCACCAGATGCTCAAACCGGTATTTGAGTAAATCGCCTTTGGGATTATTGATGGTATCGCTGGTGTTCCGGTTGGTCATCAACACCGTGTCGCCGGGAATGGGCACCAGGGTTTGATAGGCAAAATTGGGATCTAAAACACGCGGATTGGTGTAGGTATATCCCATCAGCACGTTCATGGTTAAATCTTTCGTGAATTTGCCCTGTCCCATCACGGAGAAATCCAATCCCCAAACCTGGGAGCGCCCTATATTCACGGAGCGGAAACCGAGTCCGAACAGCGGATCGGTAATTTTTCCCCACTGGGCGAAGGTGAATTCAATGGTATTATTGAATCGTTGGTAGAATCCGGCCAGGTCGATATATCCCATAAACTGACCGATTTTAATTCCCTGCTTGATTCCCAATTCCACATTGTAGCTTTTCTCGGGCTCCAACACCGGGTTCGGATACACCTGGGCCGGTCCCACCGTGGTTTTTACAAACCGCTCTGCAATGGTGGGGAAACGGAAGCCTTGTCCGAATGAGGCACGCAGGTAGGTTTCCTCAGCGGCTTTAAAGTTGATGCCTAAGCGGAAAACGGGCTGTATGTTGGTGGTAACAAAATTCGTATCCAACCGCTGATCCGGCACGGTTCCCTGATTATCCACGAGGGTATATCGGTCATATTTTCCTATGCGGAAATATTCTACACGAAACCCGCCCGACAAGGTGAGTCTTTTGAAGAATTTCTTTTCGATTTGGGTGTAAAAGGCCACGTTCGTATTGTCGGTACCAATTTTATCGGTTCTTACCGAGTCATACGGATTCACGGGAATTGGAGGTTGTCCCGCAAACAGCTGGGCTTTTCCCATGGTGTAGGTGGCCATCACGCCGGGCGTAATGCTGAAATCGGCAATTTTCGGGAATACGATACGGGTCTGGTACTCTCCGAAGAACAGTTGGCTGGAATTGCCTTGGTTGTTGGAGTTGTTGTTATCCAGATAAAAATAGCGCATGCGCAGACTGTGCGTAGTTCCACTTTTGTGCTGATACGTTACGTAGGGATCTAAATGGAATGTGGTCTGCAGGGTACGCGTGGTGGTTCCCGGTTGGGAACGGTACACCGAGTCGGCGGAAGCGCCGTCCCAGATAAAGGAACCTGCGGACTGGGCATACATGATGTTGCCGTTCAATCCCCAGGCCAGGCCTTCCACTTTATGTACCCGGTGGCGGAAATTAAAATTAAATCTTCCGCGCGTTTCAAATTCTCCTGAATTGGTTGAATTTAAAAAGCCGAGGGTGTCTTTTCGGGCAGGCCCGATAAATCCTTTTTCTTTAAAAAGATTGCCTCCCAGAACCAGGTCAAACTCTTTGTTTTTACCCAATTTCCGGGAATGTAAGAAGCTGAGACCGGTATTGAACGGTTGACTGGATGCGTCGTGCCATCTGTTTTTCTTGCGGATGTTATACACTCCGCCGAAGAAGGTGACTTTTGTTTTCGGGGTATTGGTGGGGAACGCGGAACGGATGTTGATTACTCCCGCCAAGGCACCCGAACCGTACAGTACCGATGCGGCCCCTTTCACCACTTCGATCTGTTCGATATTTTCTACGGGAATAAAGCCCCAGGAAGGTCTTCCGGCGTCACCGGAAAGCAGGGGAAGATCATCCACCAAAACCATAACGCGGCTGCCTGCCCCAAAGCTGTAACCGGATCCCCCGCGCAATTGGGGCTCGCTGTCCACGATTACCAAACCGGGTGTCTGCTGCAATGCCTGATCGGCACTGGTGGCGTTTTTATTTTCAATGATATTGGGTTTGATGATATCGAGGGAAACGGTGAGTTCTTCTACCTTTTTTTCGTACTTTCCTTCAGTTTTGGTAAACATGGCAAGGTCTACCGCGCTTTTGGGGAGCGTAATGGAAATGGATTTTGTTTCTCCCGCTGCCAGGGTTACTTTCTCTTCTTTGTTGGCGAAGCCGAGTGAGGAAATTTTCAGCGTGTAACTTCCCGCATTGAGCTTAAGTTCAAATTTTCCGTTTAGGTCGGTAGTGCCTCCCCCGCTGGTGCCGGCTATCGCTATGTTGGCAAAAGGTACCGGAGTCTGATCCTCGCCGCTGATTACCGTTCCTTTCAGCGTGGCCTGTTGAGCCCAACTCACTGCAAAACCTGCCGTGAAGGCAAGAAGGGTGAACATTTTTTTCATACAGTTATAAGTTTGAGTCTTATTTTTATGACCGCCAAAATAGAAATTTAATCCAAGTAGCACATTGAACCACCAAAATTTAGAAATAGCCCTGGCTCTTTCCCGGGTGCAGGGGATAGGCCGTCAAACCTTGAAATACCTGCTTGAGGAATTCACCGAATTATCTGAATTGTTTTCGGGTAAAGCCGCCGATATTTCGTCCAGAACGGGGTTTAAACCGCAGTGGGTAGATAAAATCCGGGCCGAAGCCGACTTCGCTTTTGCCAAAAAGGAGCTGGCATTTTGCCGTGATGAGGACATTCAGGTAATCCTGTATGGCTCATCAACATATCCTTTTCGACTTTCCCAATGTTCTGACGCACCCGCGTTTTTCTTCGCCAAGGGTTTGCTGCCTTTTCAGGCAAAGAAATGGCTGGCCGTGGTGGGCACCCGAAAAGCTACCCCGTATGGGAAAGACTGGTGCAAAAAGATGCTGGAAGAAATTGCCGACCTGAATCCCGTAATCGTGAGCGGCCTGGCATTAGGTATTGATATCTGTGCCCATAAGGCGGCATTGGAATTAAATCTGCCTACCGTTGGGGTTTTGGGCCACGGGTTGGATACGGTATATCCGTCAAACCACCGGCAGGTGGCCGTCAAAATGTTGGATAAGGGCGGTTTGATTGCCGAATATCCGCACGGAACCATTCCGGATGCATCCAATTTTCCCGAGCGCAACCGCATCATCGCCGGCCTGTGCGACGGAATCATCGTGGTGGAGGGTGCCGAATCGGGCGGAGCCTTAATTACCGCCGATATCGCTTTTTCCTACAGCCGTGAGGTAATGGCGCTTCCCGGCAGGGCCGACGATACCTGGAGCCGCGGATGCAATGCGCTCATTAAATATAACAAGGCTTCTCTGGTGGAAAATGCGGCCGATATATGCCGTGTGATGGGCTGGAAAATAAAGGCGGAAGGAAGAAAATCGTTTACCCCCGAACTTTTTCCCATGTTGGAACCCGGTGAAGACCGCCTCTTCAACGTACTGCGGGAAAAAGGCCCTCTGCATGTGGATGAGCTTGTGCTCTTGAGCGGGCAGACTCAGGGAGAAACCGCCATCAATTTATTGAACCTTGAATTGAAAGGGCTCGTCGGAAATCTGCCCGGAAAAATGTATAAAGCCAAATCCTAGTATCAGGGCTGCACTCGATTATTTTTTTATTTTTTGAAAAGCAGGGAGGAATCGCCGTAGCTGAGAAAGCGGTAGTTTTCCTTTAGGGCTTCGGCGTATACATTTTTCCAATCTTCGCCGATGAGCGCGGCAATAAGTATGAGCAACGTGGAGCCCGGCTGGTGAAAGTTGGTGATTAATGCGTCGCACGCATGCAGGCGGTATCCCGGATAAATCATGACGGATGTTTCGGCCGTAAGTTGCTTGAGGTTTCGCTGTTGCATTTTTTCATACAGTTTTTCCATGGATTCGCGCATCGAGAAAGTGTGTTTTGCCGTGAGCGGAAATTGATCCACCCGTTCGGCAAAATCATTCGCTGCACCCAAGTGCCACAGGCTTTCCAAGGTGCGTAGGGAGGTGGTGCCTACCGGAATAACCGGCCCCTGATGCGCTGCTATTTTTTTCACCGTATCCAGATTCACCGAAATCAACTCCGTATGCATGGGATGTTCCAACATGTTTTCGGTCTTCACAGGCAAAAAGGTCCCGGCACCAACATGCAGGGTTACAAAATCGATGGCATGGCCACGGGCGGCTACTTCATCTAAAATCTCTTCCGTAAAATGAAGTCCGGCCGTCGGAGCGGCAACGGAACCATCGGTTTTGGCATACACGGTTTGGTAACTTTCCTTGTCGCTTTCTTCTGTGTCCCTTTCTATGTAAGGGGGCAGGGGAATTTTTCCTACAGCTTCCAGTACCGCGGCAAAAGGCCAATCGGAAGGAGTCCAGCTGAACCGTATCAGATTTTTTTCCCTGTTCTCCCAGGTGGCGGTCAGGTGAATGTTTTCAGGAAAGAATTCCAGGGCCATGTCCTCTTTCCATTCTTTCCTTCGGCCTATAATACACTCCCAAACGGTGGTTTCTTTTTGATTCAGAGCCACTACAGGATCGGCCAAAATGCCCGCAGGTTTCAGCAGGAATAACTCAACCGCTTTTTTATTGGCGGTTGCCCCGGTAATACGAGCCGGAATTACCTTCGATTCATTGAAAACAAGCAGGCTGTTTTGGGGCAATATTTCGCCCAATTGGTGAAAATGCCTATGATGAATTTCCCCGTCTCGGTATACGAATAGTCGTGATTTTCCGCGTTCGGCGGGATGCAGTGCGATGCGATCTTCCGGAAGTTCATATTGGAAATCAGAGAGTAGTATCTGTTGCGTAGGTTTCATGCCGGCAAAATTCCGAAAAAGGTGGTTTGTTTTCTTCGAAATAGAGTAGAATTTACATTCTTTTGAACTAATTTTCATTTCTTTCGGTGTGTTACTTTCTTTGCATGATGAATTCTTTGCCATTTGATACATTGATAGAGCTTATTCGCGCGGGAGCCATTGTCTCTACCGATACCCGTAACCTTCCCCCGGGCTCTATTTTCTTTGCGTTGAAGGGAGAACGTTTCGATGCCAATGAGTTTGCGGAGGACGCCAGACGGAATGGAGCTGAATACGTCATTACCGAACGAAAAGACTTGCAGGGCGTGACCGGTTTTCTGGTGGTGGATGATACGCTGAAAGCTTTGCAGGATTTGGCCCGGAAATACCGTGAAACACTTACCATTCCCGTCATTGCCATCGCCGGCAGTAACGGAAAAACAACCACCAAGGAATTGACGGGAGCGGTTTTGAACACTCGCTATGCCACCGCCGTTACGAAAGGGAATCTGAATAACCATATCGGTGTTCCACTCACTTTACTTTCCATCAGGCCCGAACATGAAATGGCGATAGTGGAAATAGGAGCCAACCATCTTGAGGAAACTGCTTTTTTATGCGAAATCGCCAGACCCGATTATGGATTGGTTACCAACAACGGCAAAGATCATCTGGAAGGTTTCGGAAGTGTGGAAGGAGTAAAAAAGGCCAATGCGGAACTGTTTGAATGGCTGCGCAAAAGCGGAGGAACGGCATTCGTAAATGCCGATGATGCCGATCTGATGCATGAATCAGACCAGATAAAGCGTGTTACGTATGGCTGCCTGGCCGACGCTGACGTGCGGGGAACACTCCGCGCAGGTTCAGTATTGGTGGCGGTAGATTTGGATAAGGGAGGTTTTGTGCAGACGCATCTTTTCGGGAAATACAATCTTCCCAATATGTTGGCCGCCGTGGCTGTAGGCCGCTTCTTTTCCGTACCCGAATCGGATATTCATCAGGCGTTGGAAACGTACCGTCCGGGTTTAAACCGTTCTCAGATTTCACGCGTGGGCAGCAATACCGTCGTGTTTGACTGCTACAATGCCAATCCCAGCAGCATGAAAGCCTCCGTGGAAAGTTTTCTGGACATGAAAGCACCAAATTCCATGTTGATTCTGGCGGATATGCTGGAAATGGGTGAGTATGCCGCCGACGAACATCAGGCTATGGTGCGGTTCTTGGAGACCTGCGGGATAAAAGAGGTTTGGCTTATCGGACCTGAATTTTCAAGAGCCGCTCGGAACAGTCCTTTTCGCCGTTTTTCGGACACAAAAGAAGCGGGCAATTATCTGCAGCAGCATCCCGTTGAGGCGGCAACTATTCTTTTGAAGGGTTCCAGGGGATTTAAATTAGAACAATTATTTACGCATGAATAAACTTAGAGCTGGGGCCCTTTTTGGTGTTGTCGTAGCCCTCTTCCTTTTTCTTTCCAGAGAATTCAAGCACTTTATGCAGGACGATGCATTCATCTTCGCGCGTTATGCCCATAACATGGCCCAAGGTCACGGCTTTGTATATAACATCGGGGAGCGGGTAGAAGGAGCCACGTCCTTTCTTTGGACGCTCATGGGTGCTTTAGGGGCTCTGTTTACAGATCAACTGCCGCTTCTTTTTCAGGGAATGAGTCTCTTGTTTTCTTTGCTTTGGTTGGCTGTTTTTGCCATGTTTTGTAAGAGATGGATTACGGATAGATTAGCTTGGATTTGGCCGGTTTTGCTTATGGCCATGTATCCCTCTTTTTGGCTATGGTCGTATGGGGGATTGGAAACCACTTTTTTTGGATTCCTCATGTATTCCGGGTTTCTGTTAGCCACCGATTGGCATGAGCGAGGCGGAAATTACCGTTTATGGCTTCTTTCGTTTGTGGCCGTACTTTTGATTCTTACACGCCCGGAAGGACTTCCAGTTTCCTTTTTTTTACTCGGATTTACTATCTTTTTTCCTTTCCCCGATTCGCGAAAAAAGGGCATTCTCGTTTTAGGCGCCTCCATTATTTTGGCATTTTTTGGACTTATGCTGTTCAGATACCTGTATTTTGGAGACTGGGTTCCCAATACCTATTATGCCAAAGGAGGTGGAGAATACTATCTCAGGCGGTATGGCATGGGTCGGTTAAATTCTTTTTTTAGAGAGAATTTTAATTTTATTCCCGTATTTTTTGGGTTGTGTGCCATTTTATTTCGCTCCAAGCTCAGGTATTGGCTTTTGCTTATTCCTTTTTGGTGTTTATATTTTGTTTGGGTAGGCGGTGATATCCTTGCTGAACACAGGTTGCTCCTTCCGGCCATCCCCATGGTCTTTTTGGGCGCCGTGTTTTTCTTCCAACAAAGCGGCCGTATTCTTCGCCGATTTTTGCTCAATCCGGGATTTATATCCTTTCTCTTCGCAGCATTTTTGTCGGTAAATTATCATCTTTATTACCGAAAAAATCTGATTGCTTACACAGGCGTTTTGCCTTCTCTACAAAAGTGCCATGTGGAGGCCGGGCTTTATTTGAAAAACAATATATCGCCCGGTGAAAAGATTTTACTTACCGATGCCGGAGCTACCGCCTATTATGCGCCATCGGGTTTTTTTGTGGACTGGCTTGGCCTGTGTGATCGAACGGTTGGAAGGGCTTTGTATAATTCGGGGTATAATCCATGGGCAATTATGTATTGCCGGGATACTGCAGAACTCGCCCTGCGCCGGGCTTCTCTTTTTGCCGAACTGGATCGCTACTTTCGTAAGGTAGATCCCGACTATCTCGTATTGAATATTTACACCGCTGCTGATGAAAACACGCAGACCATCATGAAGAATTATCAAACACATCTTCCTGATAGTTTGCCTGAATTTATGATCCGTCAGGTATCGTTGGAAGGATATTTTGGAATAATGGATTCCGAGGAAGATGCCCGAGGCTGGAAACCCGTATTTATATCTTCATACTCCCCGCTATTTTGGATGGTTATAGCAAAAAAAACATCTCCCGAAGGAGATGTTTAAAGACATAAAAGGGACTTGATTGGACTGAAATCGGGGGCGAAACTAAAATAAATTGTTTATACCACTAAGATGTTACTGAAAAAGTTTGTTTTTTTCAAAAGAATATGACGGACCACAAAATATATGCACCCTTTATTTCCGAAGTAGTAGGCTGTCCGGTTGAAGTTGTATTGAAAACAGCCCGATTGTTTGATTCGGGTATGACCATTCCTTTTGTGGCAAGGTACCGAAAAGAGGTAACCGAAGGAATGGATGAGGTGAAATTGGCGGAGTTGCAGAAATGGTTGGACCGGATGGCCAAAATGGAAGCCCGAAAAAAAACCATGTTAGATTCCCTGCGAGAGTCCGGCCATTTTACGGCGGAACTTGAAAAAGCCATCATAGGATGCCGCGACGAAAATGAATTGGAGGATATTTACCTTCCTTTCAAACCGAAGCGGAAAACACGGGCATCGGCAGCGAGAGAAAAGGGGCTTGATCCTTTGGCCCAAGGACTCTTGAAAGGTCATTTTCGTGAGCCGGAAGAAGAAGCCGCGCGGTATGCCTTGAAAGTGGATATTTCTGCAGAGGAGGCTCTTGCCGGCGCCATGGATATTTTGGCTGAACAGGTGGCTGAACATGCGGAGACCAGAAAATTTTTGCGCAAACTTTTTTTTCGGGAGGGAAATCTCGTAGCCAAAAAGTCCAGAAAAGCCACTGCAGATTCTGAGAAATTCAGGGACTATTTTGCCTATTCAGAATCGGTTTCCCGTGTGCCGGCCCACCGCATTCTGGCCGTATTTCGGGGTGAACATGAAGAGGCATTGTCTCTTTCTGTTCAGATTGATGAAGATCGTGCCATGGATATCCTGCGGAGAAATTTTCGTGTTCCCCAAAACAGGTGCGGATATTATTTGGATAAGGCGCTCCGCGACAGCCTGAACCGTTTGCTTTGGTCTTCCATGGAAAATGAAGTGAAGGCTGAGTTGAAAGAAAAAGCCGACCGGGATTCCATCCGAATTTTCGGTGAAAATTTGGTTCAGCTGCTGATGGCTCCCCCGCTCGGTCCGATGCGTATATTGGCCATTGACCCGGGTTTTCGCACGGGTTGCAAGGTGGTTTGTTTGGACGAAATGGGAAACCTGCTTCACAATGAAACCGTGTATCCGCATCCGCCTCAGAACGAAAAGGACAAGGCGGCAAAAACACTGCGTCGTCTGGTAGAGGCTTATAAAATACAGGCCATAGCCATAGGAAACGGAACGGCAGGGCGCGAAACGGAAGATTTTATTCGTTTTCATATCCGTTTTCCGGTAGATTCCGAGGTGAAACTTTTTTCGGTAAGCGAGGCCGGAGCCTCGGTATATTCGGCTTCCGCCATTGCCCGTGAAGAATTTCCCGGATTTGATGTTACCGTGCGCGGGGCGGTTTCCATCGGACGCCGGTTGATGGATCCACTGGCCGAGTTGGTGAAGATTGACCCTAAGGCGGTTGGCGTTGGGCAATATCAGCATGATGTGGATCAGACGCGGCTTAAAGAGGAATTGGATCGGGTGGTGGAAAGTTGCGTTAACAAAGTAGGCGTGGAGCTGAATACCGCCGGATTTCCTATCCTTACCCATATCTCCGGCTTGGGACCGGCTCTGGCGAAGAATATCGTGGAGTTTCGTACCAAAAACGGTCCTTTCACATCACGCGCCGATTTAATGAAAGTGCCCAAGCTCGGACCAAAAGCCTTTGAACAGAGTGCCGGTTTTCTCCGCATTCGGGAGGGAAAAAATCCGCTGGATAATTCGGCCGTGCATCCTGAACGGTATGCCCTGGTGGAAAAAATGGCATCCGATATGGGCTTGAAACCCGAGAATCTCATTCGCAGTACCGATCTGGTGAACCGTATTAAACTGAATGATTATGTGACCGAGGAGGTAGGTTTGCCCACTCTGGAGGATATCAAAGCGGAGTTGTTGAAACCCGGCCGCGATCCACGAAAGTCATTTAAAATGATGGAGTTTGATGCACAGGTGCGTAAACCGGAGGATCTGATTCCCGGCATGATTCTTCCGGGAATCGTGACCAATATTACCCATTTCGGCTGTTTTGTAGATGTGGGTGTAAAGCAGGACGGGCTGGTTCATGTTTCCCAACTGGCCGACCGTTTTGTGAGCGATCCGGCGCAGGTTGTCCGCCTGCATCAGCATGTGAAGGTGAAAGTGCTCGAATGCGACCTTCTGCGTAAACGGATTTCTTTTACCATGAAAGGCCTTAACCCGGAGTAACCTGCGGCGGGTTGGTATGGCAAAAAAACCGAACAGATTTCACGTGTGCGGAAAACTTTGTCTATTCGGTTGATTTGGCCTTTTTACTTCCCGAATACAGGCTATATACGCGAAACTTACATTCCAATGCACCATTGAAAACGGTGCGGTTTAGCTCAGGCCTTAAACCGATTTCGTTCAGGGCGTCGCGGTCTGAAGAAATAATACCGCAACGGAATCCGGGCCAGGCATGTTTAAGCGCCGTTCCTATGGATGCATATAACGCACGCAGATTATCAGTTTGCATGCGCTCTCCATAAGGGGGATTTAACAGAATGACCCCTTTTTCCGAAAGTGGTTTTAATTTAGAAAAATCCTGTGTGCTGAATCTCGCATATTTGTCCAGCCCTTGCCCCTGCATATTTCTTCGGGCTTTTTGCACCGATCTTTCCGACAAATCATTCACCCGAAATAAGAGGGTTGAATCTGCCTTTACCCGTTTCTCGGCTTCTTTATACAATGCGTCAAAAAGCGGTTCATCAAAATCAGGTGACTTTTTGAACGCGTAATCCTTTCGGGTAAGGCAGGGAGCCCTGTGAAAAGCAAGCGCCATGGCTTCTGAGGTAAAGGTGCCGCTTCCGCACATGCCGTCTACGAATTCACTTCGGCGATCCCATCCGCTCAGGCGGATTAATCCGGCTGCCAATACTTCATTGATGGGAGCTTCATTTTGCACCTCTCTGCTTCCGCGTATATGCAGGGAATCTCCCCCCGTATCTATGGAAACGGATATTTTGTCCTTGTTTACGTGCAGATTAATGAGTACATCCGGATGGTATTTATCTACATCGGGCCTTCTTCCGGTGCGGTGTCTGAATCGGTCGCACAGGGCATCTTTAAGTCGGAGAGAGGCAAATTTAAGATGGGTGAATAAATCCGATTTTCCGCTGAAATCAATTGCGAAGGTGCCGTTTTCCTTCAGATGGTTCTCCCATTTTATGAGCATGGCTTCCCGATAAAGCTCGTCCGCATCTACCGCATGGAATTCCGCAATCGGCTTCAACACGCGGAGCGCCGTACGCAGAAACATGTTGCATCGGTACATATTTTCTTTGCTGTAGGGGATGTACACACAGCGCAGGCCTTTTTCCAACGTGGGAATATTCCATTCGCTCAGTTCTTCGCTCAGAACATCCTCAAGCCCGGAATGGGTTTTAATGAGTAGGTAGGGAGTTTGATTCATAGGGTAGTATTAATCGCGCAGGTCTTTTCCCGTTACTGTCAGGAACACATCTTCCAGGTTGCTGCTGTTGTTTTTCTGCATCAATTCCGCGGGAGAACCTTCGGCCACAAGGCGGCCGTTATCCATAATACCGACCCTTGTGCACAGCGTTTCCGCTTCTTTCATGTGATGTGATGTGTAAAAAATGGTACAACCTCCTGCATTGTATTCTTTCAAAAAATCCACGATTACCGTTCGGGATTGAACATCTACGCCTACCGTAGGCTCATCCAGGAAAAGGACTTTTGGTTCATGCATAATGGCGGCAATCAGATTCACCCGTCGTTTCATTCCGCCCGAAAAGGTTTTTACGGGCCGGTCTGCATGTTTGATTAATCCGAAGCGAGTAAGGAAATGGTCGGTCAGGTCACGCAGAGCTTTACTTTTCAAACCATAGCAGGAGCCGAAGAAGGCCAGATTTTCCCGAGCCGTGAGGCGGTCGTAAATGGCAATGTCCTGCGGAACCACGCCGATGAGCCGTTTCAGTTCCGCTCTATGTCTGGTTACATCAAAACCGTCTATCTCCGCTTTTCCGGAATCGCATTCCCGAAGTCCGCAAAGAATGCTGATTAGCGTAGTTTTTCCCGCGCCGTTCGGACCGAGAATCCCGAAAATTTCTCCCCGATTTACGTTCATGCTTACATCATCAAGTACGGGTTCCTCAAGCCCTTTGTAGCTTTTTTTCAGGTGTTCGGTATGAATGATGGCTTCGCTCATTTGTTTCACGGGAACTCAATAGGTTTTGTCTAATTCTTTGGCCAGCAGATAGAGTTCCTCAAAGAGTTTCTGCTCCATTTCGCTCAGGCGTTCCAGCATGGAGGCTACGGAATCAAAATCATGGTCGCCGTGGCTTCGGTTTTTTACCACCCGCGATGCTTCCACGGCAAATTCACGCCAGTAATCGCCTATTTCGGTCATGCGGGCTGAAAATTCCCGGAATCGGTCATCGTGGAAAAGGCTTGCGCATTGTTGCAGAAAGGCCGCATACAAAAAACGGAATCCTGCTCCGCCCGTACCGATTTCCTCCTGCATGCGCACCACCTGCCCCAGATAAAGAGTTGCTTTTTTGGCGCCCAGTTTATCCGGCCATCGGCGCACCTGCTTGGCCAAATAACGGATTCCTTTTGCTCCGAAAAAGGAGAGGGGAATTTCCGTCATATCATAACAGGTTTTTCGGATTGCCTTGATGAGGGCCTTTTGCAGATGGATCTGTGGGGGAATATGCACGGGCCAATACATCTTCCCTTTCGGGGGAGCGGTACCTTTGGCAAAGCGTACTTTTTTCAGTTCGTGTTCTGTAAGACTCGTCGGTGTTTCCATTACCGGGTCGCTGATCAGGTATCGCCCGTTTTCTTTTCCATAAACCACCAGATTATGGGCATTGAAATGGAATCGGTAAGGGGCGGGAAAGTAAGTGAGATGAAACACGCCTACCACGCATCCGGTGGGGATTCCTTTAGCCAGATTCGCTTCCAGATCGGCCATGGCTTTTGCTTCGTTCCGATAGGTTTTTACCTTCATTTTTATCCCCAGTCTCTTGGCTGCGCGGGAGAAGATGACTCCCGGGAGCGGGCGGAAACCCGTTACGGGTATACCGGATAACTTCATGAAAGGCATGTGTGCAAAAAACAATCCCGAACCGAGTCCGAAAACCAAAGGCTCGGTCATTTCGATACCGTTGAAACTGAACAATCCGGCGGTGACCCCGTTTTCACAATGAGCCGACTGACGATGTTGAAAGGATACTTTCATGGTTTACTTTGGAAACGTACCAAAATTCGGGGATTGATTGCAGTCACAAATTAAGCAAAAAAGACTGGAATAACGGGTGTATCAGCCCATGAAAAAGGGCATTGCCTAAATTAGACAATAAACCGGAATTCATTTATTCCAATTCCTTCCATTTGATGTTGCATCCGATGGATGGTATCTGAATCGGGTTCACGGGCTCTCCGTTCAGAAGGGAATCCAGAGCCGCTCGAACATCTTTTCCGGTAACCGGTTTGTCGTTTTTGGGTCGCGCATCATCCAGTTGACCGCGATACACACATCGGTCACCTGAATCAAAAATGCTGATGTCAGGAGTGCATGCTGCAAAATAGGCCCGCGCGGTATCCTGGCGTTCATCATACAGGTAAGGAAAAGGGAAGCCGCTCTCCTCGGCGAATGTTTTCATTTTGTCCGGCGCATCATCCGGATACCGGCTTATATCATTGCTGCTTATGGCTGCAAAGCCGATCCCTTTAGGCATATATTCGCACGCCAGCCTTGCCAGTTCCTCTTTTACATGAATTACGTAGGGACAATGGTTGCAGATAAAAAGAACTACCGTGGCGTTTTTTCCCCTTACATCGGAAAAGGAGAGCGTACGTCCGCTTACCGTATCCGGCAGGGAAAAATCGGGAGCGGGGAATCCAAGCGGAATTTGTATTGTTTCGGTGGCTGCCATTTGGATGGATCAGTTTTTTTTTCGGATTATTTTTTCCAATTCGGGCGACATCCATATTTGAAAATCATCTCCGAAACCCGCCGAAATGAGGTAAGCGGAAAGTTGCTTCCGGGAACGGAGGAATTCGGTGGCTTTCCCCGCACCCATCACCATGAAGGCCGTGGCGTACGCATCAGCCTCGGCTGCGGTTGGTGCAAAAACAGACGTACTCAGCAGCATATTTTCTGCCGGCTTGCCCGTAGCCGGATCAATCGTGTGGCTGAATTTCTTTCCGTCTTTTTCATAAAACTTTCGATAATTTCCCGAGGTGGCCAATGACTTGTTTTCCAGATTAACAATGGCTTGTATGATTCTTGTTTCTCCTTCCGGCGTAGGCTTATCAATGCCTATCTGCCAAGGTTTCATCTGCCTGTTTACGCCTTTGGCCCGTACTTCACCTCCAACTTCCACCATGTAATTTTCGATGCCTTTTTTGTCTAAAAAGGTACACAATAAATCCACTGTATATCCTTGTGCAATTCCATTGAAATCTAACTTGTTTTCCGGATGTCTTTTACCCAGCCAACGGAATTTTTTTCCTGCGGAATCTCGAACCGTTTCGGTCAGGGTAAAGTCAGAAAACTTTGTCCATTTGAGCAGAGAATCCGCACGGGTGTTTTTTTCCGCTACACTGTCTTCTGAAAACCGGTCTGCACCGAAACCCCAAAGTTGCACCAGAGGATAAACAGCCGGGTTGAAGGCTCCTCCTGTTTCATCGTAAATTCGCCGGGAAAGTTCAAAAACCGTGTAAAAATGCTCGTCTACCCAAAGTCCGTTTTTGCTTTTATTAAAACGGGATATGATGGATGCGCTGTCCCACAGGGACATGGAGTAATCCACCTCTTTGAACAGTTGTTCTATTTCGCGGTCAAGTTCTTTTGCCGAGCTGTCGCAAATAATGTGGAATGTGGTTCCCTGTGCATAGCCGCTATATTCTGCCATCGGCTTATATGGCTGATTTCCGCAGCCGAAGAGTAAAAAAGATACTCCCGCGACAAACCAAAGTCCCCGCCAAATGTTTTTGTAATTGAATTGCATAATGCAAAGGTAAAACGCTTCGTGTGTTTTGCGCTAATTTTATAAAAGTTAAGGAGCAAGCCGAATTGGAAAATAATCCCATTGATAAGGATAAAATAACGGAAACGCCTCATAATCTTCCTTACGCGCACCACGTGGGCGGTTTCGTAATTAAACCCTTGGACAAAGGCCGGATTAAAGGGCGCGCCATGGAGGCCATGGTGCAGCAGACCGAGATGCAGCTGAAGCAGCTATACGGCCAGATGGAAACGTTGGCCAAACAGGCTGCTGAATTACGCGAACGTGCCGAAATTTCGTACCGTATTTACGAGGCGGATATGAACTTTCAGCCGTTGGTGGGGCATACCTATTTTTTATACGAACGATCCAACGGTTTGCCCGTGCTATCCATGATTGCCCCTCACGAGTGGGGCAGACAAATGCCTTATGCTCGCTTTGTGGCCGAGGTGAAGTTGCTGGCCGACCATACCTGGGAGGTAAAGGCGGCTTCAGGAGGTTGATTTTTTTCAGGAATCTTTCAACGTGAGCATGAAGCCTTCGCTGTGAATGTTTCGGATTTCAATCCGCGGATCGGTCGATAGGTATTTCCGTATTTTCGTCATGTACACATCCATACTCCGGCCGGTAAAATAATTATCCTCTTTCCAGATGGTTTTGAGAGCCACTGAGCGCGGAAGCACCGAATCCTGCGATACCAGCAGCATGCGCAATAATTCACCTTCTTTCGGTGATAATTTGGCCGTGCCGCCCGTGGGATGTATAAGTTCCCGTGTGCTGTGTTTGTATTCGAATTCGCCAAGGCGAAAAACGGTTAGTTTTCCTCTGGCATTCTGCGAGGCATTTCGCTTCAGTATGGCATTTATTTTCATCAGCAGGATTTCAGAATCGAACGGTTTTGTGATGTAATCATCTGCCCCTATCTGATATCCCTTGAGCACATCTTCGCGGAGGGTTTTTGCGGTAAGAAAAAGAATGGGTATATCCGGATTGATTTTTTTCATTTCTGCGGCGAGCGTGAATCCGTCCATTTTTGGCATCATCACATCCAAAATACACAAGTCGAACCGCTCACGGTGAAATGCTTCGCGCCCCTGTTCGCCGTCCGTGCACAACTCGGCATCCAGGTCGTTCATTTTCAAAAAATCCCTCATCAACCCGCCGAATGAGGGATCATCCTCCACCAGCAGAATTTTACTTTTGTTTGTCATGTTCGTTATCGTTGTTTTTCCACAGAGGCAGCGTTATGGTAAAGGTGCTCCCTTTCCCGAACGTGCTTTCCGCCTTTACCTGGCCTCCGTGCATTTCTGTTATGGATTTTACGTAATGAAGCCCGAGTCCGAATCCCTTTACGTTGTGCAGATTACCCGTGGGTATTCGGTAAAATTTTTGAAAAATTTCTTTCAGATGCTCTTTTTTTATTCCCCCCGCATTGTCTGAAAAGGAAATAGAAATCTTGTCTTCCGAAACGGCTGTTTTTAGGATAATCTCGGGAATTACGGGACAATATTTTACCGCATTTTCAAGCAGGTTCACAAATACGTTCACAAGGTGCATTTCATCTCCCCATACCATATCCTCCGATGCCTCATACTCTTCCGCAATGCGAATTTCTTTGCCGGGATGTTGAAACCGCACTCTGTCTGCCGCCGTCTCCAGCAGGGTGTGTATTCCCAGCTTTTCGCGGTTCAGTTCCAACGTTTCTTTTTCCAGTATGGCCGATTGCAGGACGGCCTCGATATGCCGGTTCATTCTGCGGTTTTCTTCTTTGATGATTTCTCCATACCGCAAAATCAATTCCGGATTTTGCAGAATTTTCGGATTTTTTAGGGAATCGGCTGCCAGGGAGATGGAAGCGATGGGCGTTTTGAATTCATGGGTCATGTTATTGATGAAGTCGGTTTTCAGTTCGGAAAGTTTGGTCTGCCGTATAAAATGGCGCAGCGTGTAGGCATACACACCTATGATGATGCCCGAAAAAAGCAGAAGCAGAAGGATGATGGTCTGTAGTTCGGCGATGATGGATGCCGACTTGGCCGAAAAGTTGATGACCAGGTACTGGGTGGCGGCCAACATGTATTGGGGATAAAGGCGCACATAAAAAGGTGAATCCCGCACCTCCTCGAATGATTTGGTTGAATTAAACAAAAGGGCCGTGTCGGTTTCGGGAAGGTAAACCGCACCTGCATAACCCGATCGGATGCCGTATTCGGAAAGCGTGTATCGGAGCACGGAATCTACCATGTCCACGTCCGAAATAAAGCGTTCTCTGTTTTTGAAAGTTTCCAGTTCCAAAAGAATATCGGCGAATAATTGCCCCGCTTCCTCTCTTGCCGCGGCTCTCATACTGTCGGTAAGTGTTCCACCCAGTGTATTGGTGGATATGGTGAGTTCCGTCCCGTCAGGCAGGTAAATTTTTTGCTGCGATGCTTCTGCCTCCGCCTCGGGCTCACGGATATTGATCGTGGTTTGATCTAACAAGGTTCCTGAAGGAACGGACGGCAGTTGGAGGCTGTCCTGATTTTCCTGAAAGTAATTCATTCCGGATCCGATCCGGTTCTTAATGATGGACTTGGTTTCTATAGCCTCGATGCGTTCTGCGGTTTTTAGCAGGGCCATATTTACCCGGGAATCAAACTCCCGGCTTTTTAGTTCGTAGGCCTGCAAAAACCAATATATCTGCAGGGCAAACGTGCCTGCAAGCGCTGCGGTCATCAGCACGATGGAAAAAGGCAGAAATCGATTTTTTAAAGCCATGTTCCGTTCAAAGGTAGCAAGGTCGACATTGGCTTGTGAATTCTTTAACTGCTGCTTTACATTCTTTAACCTTTTGTTAGGTTTTTGGGTTTAGGCTTTTTCAGCCAGACGATTCATCCAAAACGCCACCAACAGAAAAATGAAGCTGTAGGTGATAATGACATACGTGTAGCCGTGGTTAAACTGTACGAAGGCTTCCGAACTGTAAATTTGCATGATGGCCAGGCCTACGAGCCTGAACAGATTGGAGCCCTGAACCAATATCAACCCCAAAGGAATGAACCAAAGTTTGTGTTTCCATTTTCCGGGGTAAACGGCAATTAAGCCGGTGAATATGACCATGGCCGAAAGACCGATACATGTATTTCCTATATATATTCCGGGAACTCCCTCCATAAGCAATGCACGGCCTTCAGCGCGTCCGGCATATCCAAACAGATCCACCACGAAAAAGGCAGATATTTTGGCCAGCAGGGTACCCAGGGTGTGTCTAAAGGCATTCCAGTGAGGGGTAAGGAAAGAAATATGGTCGGCGGCATATACAAACACTTTCCAAAATGCGTAAACGCCGGCCGTTTTCAATAAAAAAAATCCCGCGTCACGGGCCGCGTCACGATCTATTTGTTTTATTTTTTCGGAAAGTGCTTTCATAACCATGCGAAAGTAGTTTTTTTGTGGGTGAAATCACCTGGTATGACAAAAAAAACGCTCATCCGTATTGTGGTAGCCGCATCTGAAAACGGCGTAATCGGTTCGGATAATCGCTTGATATGGCACCTTCCGGCCGATTTGAAGCGGTTTAAAGAGGCAACAACCGGCTTTCCCGTAATTATGGGACGTAAAACCTTTGAGTCCATAGGGCGTGTGCTGCCGAACCGTCGAAACATCGTGATTTCGCGAAAATCCGGATTGAGTATTCCTGGCGCCGAGGTGGTGCAATCTCCCGAGGAGGCTTTAATCCTATGCGGAAGTGAAGAGCGCGTATCCATCATCGGAGGCGGAGAAATATACCGCTATTTCTTGCCTATTGCGGACGAACTTTATTTCACCCGAGTTCATCATGTTTTTGACGGGGATACGTATTTTCCGGATCCTGGCCGGGAATGGGAATGCGTAGAAAGTACATTTTGTGCGTCCGACGAAAAAAATGCACATGCATTTACTTTTCAGCGGTGGACACGAAAAAAGCTGACTTAGTCAAAAAGCATTTCCGGGGTGAACCCGGCTGATTTGGCATTATCCTGATTGAGTTCCACAATATCTTCGGCCACTTCGGCTGTTTCTTCGAGTGGAGCAGGATCGTTATGGTCAGGTTGGAAGGCAGCCAACGGTGCTTCACTTATTTCCGGCATGTCCGATTTTTTGGTTTTCGTGGTTCTCGCCTTAATGGCCGCGGACTGGGCAGTCTGTGGTTTTATCATTTGAAATCCCGCAGGTTCCAGGCGATTTTCACGCAGAAACATCCCCAAGGCCACGCCTCCCATGATATCGGTTATTTTAAATTCCACTTCCCATTCGTCGCCGGCAATTCGGGGATTTACGCTGAAAGCGGTTTTGCTTTCTAAACAGTAATCAAAAATCAGCGAAAGGTTTTTTGATTTTACGATTACTTTGGGTTTATCTTGCTGTGTCATATCGTGTAAAAAATTTCCGTCCCAAAATTACCGCAATACTCCGGTCGGGGCAAACGGTTTTCAACAGGAACTACATTTAGTTGAAAAGTTTTTTGGGCCGAAACTACACCACGCTTATTTTTAGCATGTTAGACATCCCTTTTTCTTCCATGGGAATACTGGCGATATTCACGATAAATTCGCCTTGCCGTGCAAACCGCATTTTTTTCAGCAGGTATTTAATGTCTGCGATGGTATGATCGGTAGATACAAATTTGTCGTAATAAACACAGCGAACGCCCCACACCAAACTCAACGTATTCAAGATAAATTCGTTTCCCGTGAACGCAAAAATATTGGCCTTCGGTCGGAAACTGGACAGTTTGACGGCGGAGTATCCGGAATGGGTATTGGCAACCAGGGCGACAGCACCCGTTTCATTGGCTACGCGGCAGGCATTCCGGCAAATTTCGTTCGAAATAAATCGGCTTTTATCGGGTTGCTCCTTAATGTCCAGATTGATCGGAAAGTCAAAAATTTCCTGTGATTCCACATGGCTTATGATGCGTTTTACCGTCTGTACCACACGGTCGGGATGCTTGCCCGTGGAGGTCTCGCCGCTCAGCATTACGGCATCTGCCCCGTCAAGAATGGAATTGGCCGCATCGTTCACCTCGGCCCGCGTAGGCGAAAAGTTGGTTACCATGCTTTCCATCATTTGGGTGGCAATGATGGAGGGTCTTCCGATTTTAAGGCATTTTTTCACAATCATTTTTTGAATGATGGGAACTTCCTCCATGGGAAGCTCAACACCCAAATCGCCTCTGGCAACCATTACGGCATCACTTTCCGTAATGATGTCATCAATGTCTTCCAACGCTTCCGGCTTTTCAATTTTGGCCACGATGCGGCTGCGCTTCCCGCTTTTTCGAATTCGGTGCTTCAGCTCGATGATATCAGCCGCAGAGCGCACAAATGACAAGCCGATCCACTCCACTTCCTCGGCCAATATGAATTCCAGATCATGCAGATCCTTTTCGGTAAGGGAAGGTATGGATACTTTGGTATTGGGCAGATTAACTCCTTTTTTGGAAAGCAGGTTTCCTCCGCTGACAACTTCCGCCTCCACACGTTTTGCTCCGTCTGTGGCTATAATTTTCAGCACTATTTTTCCGTCATCGATCAGCACATGCTCGTTGGCCTTTACATCTGCCGCAAACCGGTCGTACTTGATATAAATTGTTTTTCCCGTGCATACTTGTTCCTCCGTGGTCAACGTGATTCGGTCTCCCTCCTTCAGCAGCATTGGTTCATTTTCTACAATACCCGTCCGTATTTTCGGTCCCTGAAGGTCGGCCAAAATTCCGATGCGTGAGCCGGTTTCCTTATTCAGTCGGCGTATGTTGTCTATGATTTGTTTCAGATCTTCATGTTTTCCGTGTGAGCAATTAATACGGGCCACATTCATGCCCTCGGTGCTCATTTTTTTCAACATCTCATAGGACGACGACGACGGCCCGATGGTAGCTACAATTTTCGTTTTCGTGAAATTTTCCATACTTATTTTACATCATTAACAAACCTTTCAGCTTAATGGTTTCGGATGATACGTTATATGCAGCCGTTATAAATCGCACGGAGCGCATCCTTCGTATGATTTCCTCGATTTCAAGAAAATCGAATTCTCCGAAACCGATCAGCATATAATCTAAATTTTTGTAATCCGTTTCCAGAATGCCCGAGGGTACCCGATTATTTATCAGGCGCCATTTTCTGAATTTTTTTTCATCCTCAAACTCAAAGCAACCGAAAAGGATTAAATCCTCCTTTCCTTTTTGCATCGCAGCTATTTCGTCCACTTGCCTAAGTTGAAACTGAAGTACCTTATTTAGTGCCCACGCCGTGCGGTAATCTTTTTCGGCACAGGAAAACATGATGGTGATTCCCTCAAATTTTTCGGATGTATGTAATTTGTTAGTCGGCATTCGGTTTATCGGCTGCGCAAAGGTAAAATTTGCGTGGTGATTTAGACTGCCGTTCCCGGAAACGGGGATGATGGAAACAAAAGAGATTTATAAACCTACTACATGCTGAGAAACTATCCATTCATCGGTTTAGTTAATCAGGGGCAAAAATCATGCCTCCCGTTTCTTTTATTTCTAGAAGAACATACCCACGATAACCGCATTGTAAAGGCTGGCCAGCGTACCTCCGAGCAGGGCTCTGAAGCCCAGTGAAGAGAGAACGGAACGTTTGTCCGGAGCCAATGCGCCTATTCCTCCTATTTGGATGCCTATGGAGGAGAAATTGGCAAAACCGCACAACATATAGGTTACCATGATGATGCTCTTGGGGTTGGCAAAGCCTCCCGTCTCCAATTTCAGGAAATCACCCAGTTGGGAATAGGCAAAAAGTTCGTTCAACGCCGTTTTTTGGCCCAACAGCTGACCTACCAAAAAAATATCTTCAGAAGGAACGCCCATCAGCCAACTCAGGGGGGCTCCTATGTAGCCGAGGAGAAATTCGAGCGAGAGGGTGGAGTATCTTCCTCCGGTAAGGTGGGCGATTTCAGGATTCAGGCCGGTCCATTCGCCCGTTTTTCCGAGAATAAAATTAAACATGGTTACCAGCGCGATAAAAACCAGAAGCATGGCTCCCACATTCACCGCCAGGCGTAATCCCTCCGAGGTTCCGTTGCTTATGGCATCCAATACGTTGGTGCCTATTTTTTCTTTGCTCAATTCCATTTTTTCCGAAAATTTTTCCGTTTCGGGAAGAAGAATTTTTGAGGCGACTATGGCGGCAGGGGCAGCCATTACCGAAGCCGTAAGCAAATGGGTGGCAAAGTAAAGTTGCTGCTCGGGATCATCCCCGCCCAAAAATTTAACATACAGGGCAAATACGCTGCCCGCAATGGTAGCCATTCCTCCTGCCATCAGGCAGAGCAATTCGGAGCGGGTCATGGAATTGATGTATGGTTTTATGAGCAGGGGAGCCTCAGTCTGTCCAAGAAATATATTTCCGGCGGCGGCCAGACTTTCCGCACCGCTGAGCCGGAGTGTTTTTTTCATTACCCAGGCAAAGGCATATACTATTTTTTGAAGAATGCCCAGATAAAAAAGGAGGCTTGTGAGGGCAGAAAAGAAAACGACTACCGGCAGAATGGTAATGGCAAAAGAAACAAGCGGACTCTCAATTTCGCCCGTGAAGAAGGAGCGGAATAAAAATTTTGTTCCCGCATCGGTAAAGGAAAGTAATTTCACAAACACTTTGCTGATGTAGGAAATAACCATACGCACCTGCTCCACTTTCAGCACCAGCAGCGCAATGATTAATTGAAGGCCTAAACCTTTAGCCACCAGCCGGTAATTGATGGCCTTTCGGTTGGTACTGAAAATCCAGGAAATACCCAAAAGCACCACAATGCCCAAAATACCCCTTAAGACGGAATTCAGGTGAAATCCGCTTTGAATTTTCGGGCTGAAGGTTTCTTTGGGAGCGGGTTCGACTTTGCTGATCACCTCGCCAAGACTGTCCGCTGCAGAGATCAACGTATCGGTACTGTTCTGTGCGTTTAAATCGGCAAAACCAAAAGTGGCTAGTAAAAAAAGAAGGGGGAGAATAAAATGTCTGCTCAAAGTGGGGTAGTTTTATGTGGCGTTTCTCTTATCTATTTCTGCCTGAATTTTGGCGGCTTTTTCATAGGCTTCCTGGCTGATTGCCTTTTGCAGATGGTCATGGAGCTCTTCCGTGTTCATGTGTGCATAAGGATCCTTCTCTTCTTCAGTACTTTTTTTACTCCTTCGTTCTTCTTCGGCTTCTTCATCTTCTTCTTCGGGCGAAAGCTCCTCAATGACTATTCCCGCCGATGATAGTATGAATTCGTAGGTATAAATAGGGGATCCGTAGCGCAGTGCAAGGGCAATTCCATCGGATGAACGGCATTCGATTTCTTCGGTTTTTAAGCCGTCCGTCACAATCATTTTGGCATGGAAAACGCCCTCATCCAGGTTATGTATAATCAGTTCTTTGAGTTCCAAACCGAAACGTTCAAAAATGTCTTTAAACAAATCGTGGGTCAACGGGCGGGGAGGTCTTAAGTTTTCAAGACCCATGGCTATGGCGGAAGCCTCGTTGCTCCCAATAATAATCGGAAGTCGTCTGCGACCGCCGTGCTCTCCCAGTACCAAAGCAAAAGAACCCGTTTGGGTCTGGCTGTTTGATACGCCCAAAATGTCCAATTTGATTTTTTTCATAACCTAAACGAGGTAGGTTCTTCTTTCTCCTTTTTGCAAAGGTAGTATTTGCTGATGATTGCAACAAGTGCCCGTCTGTTTTCACTTATTTTGCTTCGTGGTGTTTCGTACATTTTCTCGTGTACATGAGCTCATTATGTTTCAAATAATTTGTATAACTTATTTTATATCAATATAATATGTAGGACTAGGTGCTGATTTTTTGCCGCGTGTCGTTTTTTTTTCAACTTTGTCCCCTTAAACCTACGCATTATGGATCTGAAAGAAATTCAGGACCTGATTAAATTCGTCGCTAAATCAGGGGTTAACGAAGTCGAAATAGAGATGAAAGGGGTGAAGTTGGTCATTAAAACCGGTAACCATCTTCCTCCCGTTGTTCAGGCTCTTCCTGTTGCCCCTGCGGTGGTGCAGACTTCGGTTCCTATGCCTGCGGCGGCTCCGGCCTCATCTCCCGCACCGGCTCCTGCGCCTAAAACATCCGATGATTCATCCCGGTATGTTGAGGTAAAATCTCCCATGATCGGAACATTTTACCGCCGTCCTTCGCCCGATAAAGAGGCATTCGTGAATATCGGCGATGAAATTAAGCCCGGGTCAGTTCTGTGCGTTATTGAGGCTATGAAACTTTTTAACGAAATTGAATCGGAAATTACCGGCAGGATCGTGAAAGTGCTGGTGGACGATTCTAGTCCCGTGGAATACGATACGCCCCTTTTTCTGGTTGATCCCAAATAAGGCAGCCTTTCGGTTTTTGCCGTTGTTTAATTTGATTAGTAGCTCATGTTTAAAAAGATATTGATTGCCAACAGAGGTGAAATTGCCCTGAGGGTTATCCGCACGTGCAAGGAAATGGGTATTAAAACGGTGGCGGTCTATTCCACCGCTGATAAGGAAAGCCTTCATGTGCGGTTTGCCGATGAAGCGGTTTGCATCGGTCCGCCGGCAGGAAAAAGCTCTTACCTGAATATGGTAAATCTTATTTCGGCCGCGGAAATTACCAATGCGGATGCCATTCATCCCGGGTATGGTTTTTTGTCGGAAAATGCCAAGTTTTCCAAAATATGCGGGGAACATCAAATTAAGTTTATCGGTCCTTCGCCCGAAATGATTGATGCCATGGGCGACAAAGCATCGGCCAAGGCTACCATGAAAGCGGCGGGAGTGCCCACCATTCCCGGTTCCGAGGGATTGCTGGAGGATTTGAAACAGGCTAAAAAAGAAGCCAAGAAAATCGGATACCCTGTGATTATCAAAGCTACCGCAGGCGGCGGTGGTAAAGGTATGCGGGTTATTTGGGACGAATCTCAGTTGGACAAACAGTGGGACAGTGCCCGTGCGGAAGCCGGTGCCGCTTTCGGCAACGACGGCATGTACATGGAAAAATTTATTGAGGAGCCGCGGCACATTGAAATTCAGGTTGCCGGCGATCAGTTCGGAAAGGCTTGCCATCTCAGCGAACGCGACTGTTCCGTGCAGCGCCGTCATCAAAAATTGGTGGAAGAAACACCTTCCCCGTTCATGACGCCCGAATTGCGCGAGGCTATGGGACAGGCTGCCGTGAAGGCATGCGAATCCATAAAATACGAAGGAGTGGGTACTATTGAGTTTTTGGTAGATAAGCACCGCAACTTTTATTTCATGGAAATGAATACCCGTATCCAGGTGGAGCATCCCATCACGGAGGAGGTTACCAATTTTGATTTGATCAAAGAGCAGATCAAGATTGCCGCGGGAGAAAAAATTTCAGGAAAAAATTATTATCCGCAGATGCACGCCATTGAATGCCGCATCAATGCAGAAGATCCGTACAATGACTTCCGGCCCTCTCCGGGAAAAATTCTCAACTTTCACTCTCCCGGAGGTCACGGAATTCGCGTGGATACCGCGGTATATGCCGGTTATGTGATTCCGCCCTATTATGACAGCATGATCGCGAAACTCATCACGGTAGCCCAAACCCGCGAGGAAGCCATTGATAAAATGAGCCGTGCGCTTGACGAGTTTGTGATTGAGGGAATAAAAACGACTATTCCTTTTCATCAGCAACTGATGAAGAATGAAGATTTTTGCAAAGGGAATTATACCACTAAATTCCTCGAAACGTTCACCCTAAAGTAAAACTGACGGCCCCTATTTCCGGTTGATGGGTTGTCTGGTTCGGATATGAGATTTTTTTATTCGCTCAAAAAGGAATTGCTCTTACTCATCAGAGATCCCGCTGGACTTGGTATTCTCTTTGTTTTGCCCGGGGTTATGGTTTTTCTCATCACGTTTATTCAGGATATGGCCTTTAACCGGTTCAACGAAACCAAAATGAAGGTAGTGCTTGCGGATGAGGATCGGGATTCGTTGGGTGCGCGCATCGCCCGTGGCTTTGATGCTTCCGGGTCTTTTCAAATCATACGGGAAGATGACGGAAAACCCCTCACCATATCCAAAGCTACCGAATGGGTGGCGAAAGGAACCTATGAAATCGGCATCCTTATTCCCGACGGGGCCACACAGGCTATCCGTGAAAATGCGTCAAACGTGCTGGCATCTGCTTTTGGTTCTGATTCTTCTGCCAATGGCGACACCGCCGCACCTGAAATTACCTTGCTCTATGATCCGGCTTTGCTTCCTTCGTTCAAAGCGTCGGTGCATGCACATCTGGATAAGCATATCACCCAGATTCAAAGCAGCATTTTGACGGAATCGTTTTCGCAGGAAATGCAAAAACTGGTGCCGGGCATGAAGCCCTTGAATTTGGGAAACTCCGTCGGTTTGGAAATACGGGAGCAATTTGCCCGTACGCCCGACAATAAATTGGAGCCCAACGCGGTGCAACACAACATTCCCGCGTGGACCATCTTTGCCATGTTTTTTATCGTCATTCCCCTGGCCACGAATATGGTGCGCGAAAAAGACAATGGCATAGAGCTGCGTTTGCGTACTATTCCCGGATCGTATTTTTATTCTATTTCCGGGAAGATGGCTGCCTACCAATTGGTTTGTCTGGTGCAGTTTACTTTCATGATCTCCGTGGGCCGTTTTGTGATGCCTCTGATGAATATGCCCGCTTTGGAAATCGGAACCAATGTGGCGGAACTGTTCATTACCGCCGGATTAACCGCTTTGGCGGCTACCGCTTTCGGTATTTTGACGGGAACGCTGGCGGGAACGCATGATCAGGCGGCTTCTTTCGGTTCCATATCCGTCATTATTATGGCGGCTATAGGCGGAATTTGGGTGCCTTCTTTTGCCATGCCCGAAATCATCAAACGGGTCGGAAGCATATCCCCGTTGAACTGGTCCCTGCAGGCGTTTTACGATATTTTTCTGCGCAACGCCCGGGTTTCAGAACTCTGGCCTTACTGGGTGAAGTTATTTGCCTTCACGTTTATCCTTGCAGGAATAAGTCTCCTTATTAAAAAATTCCGCCGGGCGGGCTGAACTATTTGGGCGGCAAAAGGTTTATACTTCCATGACTCCGACTTCGCTTACGGAAACCATAACGGTAAGGGTTCGCTTCAACGAAGTGGATTCACTCGGTATAGTCTGGCACGGCAATTACGTGAAGTACCTGGAAGATGGCCGTGAGGCCTGGGGACGCAAATACGGCATTCCTTACATGACACTTTACCATACCCACGGGTATGCGGTTCCCATCGTAAAAATGGACATGGAATTTAAACGACCCCTGAAGTACGAAGAAACATTCACCGTAGAAACCCGGTTTGTGGATTCTCCCGCCGCCAAACTCATTCTGCAGTACACCATTTTTAATGAAGCCGGCGAAGTGGTGCTCACCGCTGAAACCGTGCAGGTTTTTTTGACTAAAGAAACGGCCGAGATGGAGTTGTTTTCACCTACGTTTTTTTTAGCTTGGAAGGACCGTTTTTTGCGCTCGTAATCTTCGTGTAGCGACGCGTCTGTTCTTCTTTTTCTTTCACCATCCGCACGATAGACTTCTTCTCCTTTCGAAGAACAAAATTGATACGCAGAATTTCCTTTGCCAGTTGCTTTTTTTCCCCTTTCAGCTTGCCAACCTGGTCGGGAAGTGCGGATCCCACAATTCGCCGGAAAGTGATGTGTTGAGTCTTGCATACGGGACAATGTAAATATTCAGAGGGCTGTAATCGGTTGTGACATTGGTCACAGGTTCCGTAGTGTCTGTTCCAGGGTTGGATGAAAATGCTCACTTTCCTTTTTTGAAAAGTCAGACATTGTTTACACTGGATGTTTCTGATGAGTACCTTTTGGTGTAAGTCGAAATGGTTGAAGGCCATCTTTTTGCGGTATCCGCATTCCAGACAAGCTACGTTTGCCGATCCGTAGCAGAACCTTTTCGGGTGAAAAGAATCTTTTTTTACTTGGGTTTTCCATTCCTTGTTCAGGATAAACATCGCCGCTTTCCACACGCCCAAAAGAGGAAAAAGAAGGATACACACCAGGCGAAAGGTGAATCTGACATAAGGCCACCTGGCTTTAAAGACTTCTTCGGGTTTATCCTTCATGATGTAACCAATTCTCAGGACATCGTAAGTCCGTTTTTCAGCCTCTTTAATTTGTTTAGCCATGTCGCCGTAATTCGTCACCAGGTATCCTACCGTAAAATACCAGGCGAGAAAGAGGAATATACCGAGCGAAAGGGTCATGTGTTTTTGAATTTAAAGTTGGTTTTTCTGTCCCCTAAAAATAGAAACCATTTTTTGGCATAATGGCATCTGTGGAAAATTTTTGAATGGAAATCATCTTATTTCTTGATTCATACATGGTTTAGGCCCGTTTGATTAAACCTAATTCAAAACCAGATCGTTCGAATATGTATTTTTCGGCTTACTTTGTACATATGCAGATTTTTTTCACCTACGCCGGCGGAGAATGGGTACAGGGAACTCCATTTACCGTGGTTAATCCGTATGATGGCACACCCGTAGGTCAGGCATTTTATGCGGAGGAAACCATCTACGAACTTGCCCTGCGAAAAGCCTCGGAATGCAGAGCGGCCATGAAGCGGCTTCCCGCCTTTGCCCGTTACGAAATACTCAGTCACATTGCCCGTCGTCTGGATGAAGAGCAGGAAAGCTTGAGCCTGTTGTTATCGCGCGAAGCGGCAAAACCACTCCGTTATGCACGTGCCGAAGTGGCCCGTTCCATCCAAACGTTTATTGAGGCCGCCGAGGAATCGAAGCGTTCGCCAGGTGAATACATTTCATTGGATCGCACACATTCCGGTGCAGGTCGTGAAGGATGGGTAAACTACTTTCCGGTCGGTCTTGTGGCCGGAATTTCGCCGTTTAATTTTCCGCTGAATCTGGCCGTGCATAAAATTGCACCCGCCATCGCAGCCGGTTGTCCCATCGTGCTGAAACCGGCCTCAGCCACGCCCTTGTCTGCTTTGTTTTTGGCCAAAATTCTGGCCGAAACGGCCTTGCCTGCCGGTGCGGTGAGCATTTTGCCCATGAACCGAATCTTTGCAGACCGCATGGTTTTTGATCCTCGGTTTGCCCTGCTTTCGTTCACGGGTTCCCCCGATGTGGGATGGGATATGAAAACCCGTGCAGGTAAAAAGAAGGTATTGCTGGAATTGGGAGGAAATGCGGCCACCGTGGTTACAGAATCGGCAGATGTAGAGCATGCCATTACGCGTTCGCTCTGGGGCGCATGGGCCTACCAGGGGCAGGTGTGCATTCACGCCCAGCGTTTTTTTGTGCATGAGCGCATCCTGGATCGCTTTACCGAGGGCTTATTGAAGGGAACCCGAGCGTTGAAAATAGGCGCACCCGATGATGAAGCCACTGAATTTACCTGCATGATAGACCGTTCGAATGCAGATCGCGTTGTGCGCTGGACCGAAGATGCCTGCAGTTCCGGAGCCGTATTACTCACTGATCTCAGGCAGGAAGGGAGTCTCGTTCACCCGGTTATATTGACCAATGCCGAAAAAGGAATGAAGGTGTATGATGAAGAAGTTTTCGGACCGGTGATTACCCTCACGCCGTATTCTGATTTTGGCGAAGCCATACGGATGGTAAACGATACGCGTTTCGGCTTGCAGCTGGGCGTATTCACCGACAGCCAATCGGAGGTGGATTTTGCCTTTCGGGAAGCGGAAGTAGGCGGGGTCATTCTGAATGATGTACCCACGCTTCGGTTTGATCACATGCCTTATGGCGGAGTGAAAGATTCCGGCTTGGGCCGTGAAGGAGTTAAATATGCCATGATGGAGATGGCTGAACCCAGAATTTTGGTAAAATGATAAAAAATAAAACCTTTTTCTTCTTCGTATTTGCAGGCCTTGGTTTCGTGGCTTCCGCGCAAAAAATGAATCCGTTTCGCGCTGACGATGCACCTCCGGCACCCGATTATACGCAGGAGAAATATTGGTCGGCCCTGCCTTTCCGCGAGGATGAGGCGGATGTGATTCCTTATGGTGAAACCTGGATTTCGGACTCGGCCAAGCAGGTGGATGTGTTTTACATTTATCCTACTATTTATCGGAAAGGAGAAACGTGGAATGCCAATGTGCACGATGAAAAGCTGAATGCACGCATTGACCGTCTTCCGGTGCGTTTTCAGGCATCAGCGTTTAATCGGGTGGGGCGGGTGTATGCACCCCGCTATCGTCAGGCCATTATTGCGGCATTTTCCGATGAATCGGGAAACGGGTCGGCAGCACTTGATTTTGCGTACGAAGATGTGAAGAGGGCTTTTGCGCATTACATGGCACATTATAACAACGGAAGGCCCGTCATCATAGCTTCACACAGCCAGGGAACCACCCATTCCCGTCGCCTGATTAAAGACTTTTTTGACACGCCCGAAGCCCGTAAAAAATTGGTGTGTGCCTACATCGTGGGTTTTGCCGTGAATAAAACCGATTACCAAGTGCTTGAGGTGTGCCCTGAACCGCAGGCCGTGGGCTGTTATGTAACCTGGGCTTCGTTCCGCCACGGATACAGGTATCGGGGTGAACTTCCCTATTTCGGGAATGTGTGCGTGAATCCCGTCAGCTGGAAAACAGATTCCATTTCGTCTTCGTCGCACGGAGGAATATTGCTCGGTTTCGGAAAGAAAAAGCCTTACCGTTCAACAGCCCGTATAAAGGGAGATCTGCTGTGGGTAAAAACGGGGATGCCCGTGGTGCAGGTTTGGAAAAATAAGCATCTCGTGGATTTTAATCTGTTTTGGCACGACATCCGTAAAAATGCCGATGAACGGGTTAAGGCTTATCTGCAGTTGAACGCAAAGTAATTTTGGAATCCCCGGCCCGGTTTTTGCCAAAAAAAGATTAAAAGGAGATAACTTTTTGTCGATTTAAACGTCTTACTACTTGTATAAAAACCAATAGTATATGGCCAAATTTGGAATCAGTTTAATTGCCCTGATGTTCTTTACGGGCTCATTTGCCCAGCGGGGCGGGAATATCGTAGAATCTCTTGCAGATACAGCCAAAGCCTGTATGAAAGACCATCCCATGTGGTTTTTTAAGGACAAAAACCGCAATCCCCGACCCTATAATAATTTGGTTTGGACAGGTTTTGAAACAGGCATCAACGGCCTGATGACTCCGGGATTCAATCCACAACCGCAGGGCGTTTATTCCTTCATGGAGTTGGATTACGACCGTTCCTGGAAATTTGCCTGGAATGTGTTTGAAGTTAAATTACCCATGAATAAAAAGAAAACGGCCAATCTGCTTACCGGAGCGGGTTTTGAATGGAATAATTACAGTTTCAGGCATAAAATTGCCCTCCGAGAACTGAATACGGATTTAATAGATCCCGTGCCAGGAGCGGCTTTGTTGGTGGATGCTTCAGATACCAACGTAACCTATAAGCGCAGCCGGCTGCAGACATCCTGGTTCAGCATTCCCCTTATGGTCAATTTCCGCACGGTACGAAAAACGGCACGTACTCCCCAGTTTAACCTTACGTTTGGGGTTTTGGGCAGTGTCCGCATGGATGCCAATCAGCGGGAGGTATTTTTGGAAGAGGATGACCGTACCGTCAATATCCGTCGGGATGATTTTAATTTAAACCGTTTTCGGGCCACGGCCATGGTTCGTATGCGATTTGCCCATGTGAGTCTATTCGGCTCCTACACGTTTACACCCATGTTCCGCAACGGTGTGCAACTCATGTATCCCTGGAGTGCAGGAATTGCGGTTCATCCGTATTGACCAACGGTTTTTTCATTGCGTTGATAAATCAGAAAAAAGCCGCCGTGAGTGGCTTTTTTTAGTTGGCATGAAGCCTTTACCTTTGTTCCATGCTGCTCACCAATTACCACAGCCATTCCCATTTTTGCGACGGCACCGAACCGCCCGAAATGTATGTGCTTGAGGCCATACGCCGTGGATTCACCTCCTATGGTTTTTCGTCGCATATTCCGCTGCGCGATTTTGATACGGCCTGGAACATGAAACGGGAGCGGCTGGAGGAATACGTCGCACTCATTGCTTCGCTCAAAGAAAAGTATGCTGCACAAATTGACCTTTACTGTGCGTTTGAAACCGATTTTCGCCTGAGCGTTCACCTGCGGGATGAGCTGATGGCCAAATACCCCGCCGTGGATTATACCGTGGGCTCGGTGCATTACGTCGGTTTTTTTGATGACGGCCGACCCTGGGAAGTGGATGGGTCCCGCGCCTTGTTTGAAAAAGGACTCGCCGAAATTTACGGGGGTGACGTGCGGGCCGTGTTGCGGGAATATTTCAACCAGACCTGCGAAATGATCCTGCACGAAAAGCCCGACATTTTGGGACATGCCGATAAAATCAAAATGCACGGATTTTTTTCTGAAGAGGATGGGTACTTCCGTTCGCGCATGTACGAAGTGTTGGAACTGGTTCGCGATTTGGGAACAATTATGGAAATAAATACGCGCGGTTTCTACAAAGGATATACGCATGATTTTTATCCCGGGATTTCGTTTATCAAAGAGGCATCCCGCATGGGAGTGCGTTTACAGGTAAATTCGGATGCCCATGCGCCTGCCGAACTCTCCGCCGGGTACGATCAGGCGTATGCTCTTTTGCGCGAGATAGGCCATTTGGGCGTGTGGATACGCCAGGGAAAAGAATGGAAAGAAACCGGCATCTCCTGAGGGTTTGGCATTCCCCTGCGGAACTCCTTTCTTTGCGACTGAAAACGCGCCGGTGAAACCAGAAAAATACATGGCCCACGCCGCCCTCCTGGTGGTGAATTTGCTCTACGGAATTAATTTTTTGGTGGCCAAGGAAATCATGCCCGCTTATGTGGGCCCTTCGGCTCTGATTTTTATACGGGTCACCTGCACCGCCCTGCTTTTTCT
>CAYYRB010000021.1:34527-39295 GCA_964473995.1 uncultured Candidatus Competibacteraceae bacterium
GCCTTGATTGTATTCTCGCGAGGCGGGGTGAGTTTTGATGAAAATACGCGGCTTGGCAACCTGTTCATTCTCATCAATGCCTTGTCGTATGCGGTGTATCTGGTGGCGGCCAAGCCGCTGATGAAAAAGTACAAGCCGCTCACCGTGATTACCGTGAATTTTGCGATGGGTTGGTTTTTTGTCACGCCGTTCGGCTGGGGTCAGTTTACCGATATTCAGTGGGATACGTTTACTCCCTTCGTGTGGTGGGGTTTGGTATTTACTGTTTTGGGCGTAACGTTCGTGGCGTATTTATTCAGCATTTTTGCGCTGCAAAGGCTCACGCCGCCGCAGGTGAGCATTTATGTGTATGTGCAGCCTGTTACCGCAGCTTTGTTGGCTATTTTGATGGGCAAAGATCGTTTTACCCCTGAGCTCCTCATCTGTTCGCTTCTTATTTTTCTGGGGGTGTTTTTGGTAATTAGGGATTGATTTGGAATCTTGCCAATTTAAATTTCCAATTTTCCAACAATTTGTTTAAATAGTCAAAATTTTAAATTCCGTGCGCCGATTTGATTGACGTCCTTCATCGGTATCGTTCGTGGCCAGGGGCTGCTCTTCTCCGTATCCCATAGAAACCAAACGCCCCGGCGTAATACCACCCTGAATCAAATAATCCACCACCGATTTGGCCCGGTTGGCTGAAAGTACCCGGTTGTATTCGTTGGTTCCCCGCGAATCGGTGTGTGCGCCCAACTCAATCTTCATGGTGGGATATTCGTTCAGCAGGGCAATCAACCGCTGCAGTTCGGTTTTCGACTCGGACCGCAGGGTGGCTTTGTCGAAATCGTAAAAAATATTGTTCAGCACAATCTTTTTACCTACTCCAATCTGGTTCATACCGATGTCTTTCTTAACCTGCCGGAAGGCTGCCGTGTCGGGGATGTCGAAATTTTCCGAGTGGAATAGATAGCCCTCTTTTTTCACCGTGATGCCGTAATTTTTCCCTGCGGGCAGCGACACCAGGTAGTTGCCCGTGGCACTGTTCGACTGAAAGGTGGCGATGATTTCGCCCGCACGGTTATCCACAATTTCAATGATGGCTTCCAGCGGCTTTTGGGTAAACTGATCAAAAATAATGCCCTTGAGCAACGTGAGTTTCGCCTCAGTCAATTGCACGGCCGGTGCGGTAACGATTTCCCTGATGGGCTCCGTGTGCGACGCAATCAGATTGTCTTCATTGTTTTGAATCATCGGTTTTTCGGGTCCCAGGAAAGTAATCTTGTATAAATCCCGGCCACCGAAGCCGCCCGAATTTTCGTATGACATGTAATACCCGTGTCTTCCGCTGGCGGAAAGCACAAAAAACACGTCATCGTCGGTGGTGTTGATCGGATAGCCGATGTTTTTGGGCGCGCTCCAAGTATTGTTTGATGCATCGTACACGGTTTTGAAAATATCGAAGCCCCCCATGGATTCGTGTCCCTGCGAACTGAAGAACAGGGTTTTTCCATCTGGGTGCATGAACACGCTTTCCTCGTTAAAGCGCGTGTTTATGGTTTTTCCGATGTTTGTGGGTGTGCCCCATTTGCCTTTCGGATCCCTCCGTGCAACATAAATGTCATGTTGCCCTTCCCCGCCCGGCATGTCCGAAACGAAGTAGAGCATATTGCCGTCGGGGCTATAGCAGGCCGAAGGTTCGTGGTACTTGGTGTTGATGTTTTTTCCCAGCGGTTCGGGTTTGCTCCATTCGCTTCCCGTGAGTACCGATTCGAATAGATCGCCGGCATTCACACTGCCCAGGTAAACGATGAACCGCTGTCCGTCAGCCGCTATGGCCAATACCGCATCATGGTCGTTGCTGTTCACTGTTTTTGGCAGGTTCACCGCAGTAGTCCATTGACCGTCGGCCTGTTTGTAGGCGATGTACATATCTTCGAAGTGTTCATTCAGATCGGGATCCATGGCACCTCCGGTTGAGTTCGGCCTCCGGGCTGTAAACAACAACACCGATTCATCGGCTGAAACCACGCCGCCATATTCATTATACTGGGTGTTGATATTGGGTCCCAGATTATCAATGAACACCCGCATGGGCGTTTTTACCAATTCACGACCCTTAATGCATTGGCTGATCCGGTTTTGGATTTCCGCGATCGCGTTGGGATCGGAGGACTGCATCACCCGATTTTTGTGGTTGGTGTAATAGGTTATGGCTTTTTCCCACTCCATGGCCAGATGGTAAGCCATGCCCAGCAGAAGATCGATTTCCGGGTTTACCGTGGGCGATAATTCCAAGGCCTTTTGCAAAAAAGGCAGTGCTTTTTGCTTGAAGGGAGACTTCAGGTAGCATTTACCCAATTTAAAATTCAGTTCGGCATTTTTGGGATTGAATTGCTGTGCTTTCAGGTAGAAGGGGATGGCATCCTTGTAAAAAACGGGTCCGTTTTCAAAAAAAGCATCACCGTCGGACAATGCATCCCTGGCCGCTTTCAGGCCTTCTTTGTCTTCAAAATTCTTTTTATCAAAGTCCACACTCTGCGAAAAAGGTATTAACGGAAACAGACAAAAAAGGCAGAATAAAATGGGTCTCACGTGCATATTCATGACAATTACGGGCAATAGGTTAAATAAGCACCGGCTGCGTTCACCCCAAGATCCAAGGCTTTTTTCCAATCTCCGCAGGCGCCTATTTCATTACGCAACATTTCGCGCGCGATACCGCGGTTTAGGAAGGCATCGGCATACGTCGGGTCTATTTTCAGGGCCTCCGTGCAATCGGCTTCGGACCCTTCATAGTCTTTCAATTTAAATTTAGCCACGGCCCGGTTGTTGAGCGCGAAGGCATAGTTGGCTTTCAGCTCGAGTGCTTTGGAAAAATCGGCAATGGCTCCTTTGAAATCACCGGCCTGGGTTTTGGCGATTCCGCGGTTGTTGTATGCCAGGTAGTAATCCGGCTTGCGGTTTATGCCAGACGAGTATGCCGTGATGGCCTCTTTAGTATTTCCTTTTTTGCGCAGGGCACTACCCAAATTATTGTGTGCAAAAGCCAGATCGGGTTGGATTTGTATAGCCATCCGGTAGTCGGCTATCGCGCCGTCCGTATCTCCTTTTTTTAGTTTGGCGCTGCCACGGTCGTTGTAGGCATAAGCGTAATCGGCCTTGTGTTTTATGGCTTCCGTGAAGTCGGCAATGGCGGCCGGATAATCGGTTTTTTCAAATTGTATGACCCCGCGATAGTAATATGCCTGGGCAAAGTCAGGTTGGAGGGCTACGGCTTCCGAAAAGTCGGCTTTGGCTCCGTCCAAATCGTTTTGCTCATATTTCAGGTGGGCGCGGCTGTAGTGATAATCGCTTTGTTTTTTCAGTGTAATGGCTGCCGTGAAGTCATTCATGGCTCCCGCCTGGTCATTCAGTTCCTTTTTGGCGAGAGCGCGGTTGTAAAAGGCCTTATCAAAATCGGGTTTTAGGGTGATGGCCCGGTTCAGTTCGGTAAGGGCATCGGCATACTTTTTTTGGCTGATAAGCTCCACACTTCGGTTGTAGGCTTTTTCGGCCTCCGCAGTTCCGTCATCCAAGATCTTCGCCTGCACGATACTGTCGGACTGTGCAGATGCCTGAAACGCCCATCCCGGAAGAAGGAAAAGAACCCAAATGCCGCACAAAAAAAGGAACTTGTATGTTTTCATCGGACTGCTTTTTAAGCGAATAACCATCCGAATATAAAAAACATTTTGGGAAAACGTCACGAAGACGTTCCTTCATTTTGGTTGATGGTGAACAGATTGACGTCTCTTCATCCGAGGAAATGCCTCACGAACGTCGGGTGAGAAGATACTCAACCGATCAGGCCAAACTATCCAAGGTGCTTTTGATCGCCGCGTAATTCGGCTGATCGCCCGGAGTGGGACACACTTCCGCATAGCGGATGATGCCCTCTTTGTCCACCACAAAGGCGGCGCGTTTACTCACGCCCTTCATGCCGAAGGCAAAGGATTCAATCTCGATGCCGTAGCGGCGGATGACCTCTTTGTTGAAGTCACTCAGCAAATCGAAAGAGATGTTTTGCTGTTTGCGGAATTCATCCAGTGAAAATAGCGAATCCACCGAAATGCCCAATACCGTGGCATTCAGTTTTGAGTAGGTTTCCATGTTGTCTCTGGCGTTGCAGAGCTGTTCGGTGCATACGGATGTGAAGGCAAGGGGAAAGAAATGAATCAGCACATGTTTCCCGTGCAGGGAGCTGAGTGCAACCTCTTTTTTCTCGGTATTGAAAAGCGTAAAATCTGGGGCGGTTTGACCGATTTGCGGAGTGTTCATGTGTTATTTTTTGATGATTATGTTTCAAAAAAATCCCGTCCAACTTTCGGCCGGACGGGATTTGTCAATCGTTTGTGTATGATTATCCTCCGAAGTCGTCGAAGGAAATTTTATCCTGAGGTACGCCGAAATCGTCCAGCATTTTGATTACCGCGGCGTTCATCATTGGCGGTCCGCAAAAGTAGTATTCAATTTCTTCGGGATCGGCATGTTTGCTTAGGTAATTATCAATCAGGGCCTGATGCACGAATCCGGTGAATCCTTCCCCTTCGGTATCATCCATGCTCTTTTTCGGCACCCAGTTGTCTTCGGGGAGCGGTTCGGAGAGCACTACGTAGAATTTAAAGTTGGGAAACTCTTTTTCTATTTTGCGGAAGTGATCCACATAGAAAAGCTCACGGCGTGAACGTCCCCCGTACCAGTAAGATACCTTACGGCCCGTTTTGAGCGTGTGGAACAGGTGGAAGAT
>CAYYRB010000022.1:0-8402 GCA_964473995.1 uncultured Candidatus Competibacteraceae bacterium
ATCTAAAAATCGGCTTTTCTCCGCGATGCGCTCATTTAATTCTCTTAAATCGGTTGTTCCGTTCATATTGCTTTAAATAAATTGGAATCTGATTTCCACCAGGCAAATGTAAATTCCCTGAATTCGGGAACAATTTAACACTTACTTAAGAGGCGGTTAAAGATTGTTAAGACAAAAAGAAATACGCACAGGATTATCACTTCACCTGCGCGGGTTTTCCGATACTGCCTGATGGAAGCGGAAGCCCGAGTAAAGCGGCTACCGTCGGGGCGATATCTGTAATGTTCAAGCGCTCCCGATGAGCTGCGGGACTCAATCCGAAACCCGCCAGAATAAATGGTGCATGGGTATCGTACACGTAGGGACTTCCGTGGGTGGTTCCGCCTCCCTCATAATGATTGGAAATCCAATTGGGCCGTGCAATGATCCACACATCTCCACTCCGGCCGCGGGTAAAACCTAAGCGTATGCGTTCACAAATATCCGCAGGCATATCACAGGGCATTTGATCATCAGGCATCCACGCTCCCAAAAACCAAGGCTCGTCGGCCCAGCGGATGATGTCAGCATGCAGTTGATCTGCCGAAACACGCTTTTGCCTCATAGCATCACGGTCTAGATAAAACTGGTCATTTGCTTCGTGACGGATGAAGTTTACGCCATACTTGGCTTTGATGCTGTCGCCCATGCGGGCGGAAAATGCGGTCATATCATAAAAGCCCCCCGTTTTCGAAAAAGTGGGAAAATCAGCCGCTCCATGATCGGAAGTAAGAAAAACCAGGACATTGTTCCATCCAATGGACTGATCTATCTCCCTAAAAAACGCGGCCAACTCCCTGTCAAAACGGGCATACATATCCATCAATTCCAGAGAATGAGGGCCAAACTGATGACCTATGTAATCAGGAGAGGAAAAGCTGACGCACAAGAAATCGGGAAAATCATCCGTTCCCAATTGCTCATTTCGTATAACTTCCTTTGCAAAATCAAGTGTCAGGCTGTTACCAAAGGGCGTGGTTGCAATCAATCCCGGGCCGTAGCTTTTTCGGATGTCAGCCAATTTGTAGGGAAATACAGCCGCTTCCATCCCTTTAAAAGGCCTTTCAAAAGTCGTTCGATCGGGCACACCCCGATAATTTTCCACAGGCAGTGAAAGCACCCACTCCTTATTTAGGTAGGCATCCCAGCGTTTTTTGTCGTTAAACTGTTTTACCCAGGACGGCAGTTGCTGCATATAATAAGTGGACGTGATCCAATTGCCCGTCTTGCCGTCGAACCAGTAAGCCGCATCCGCTTTTTTTCCGCCGGGCAGAATGGCCCCCCTGTCTTTGATGGCCAAGGCCACTACTTTTCCGTTTCCGGGACGGGACTTAAACATATCTGTAACCGTGGGCACCCATAAATTGGCGGGAGACATGCTCTTTCCCGGAGAGGGATTGCCAACCGTTTTGTGTACTTCATCATCCGTGCAGTATACCTCGGCCGATTTCTTTTTATCATACCAGTCATTGGCAGCTATGCCATGCATGGCGGGTGTGGCTCCCGTATACACCGCGGCATGCCCCGGTCCCGTATATGTGGGAATGTAATCGTAATGCACATCATGAAAAACCTGCCCTTTCGAAAGCAAGCGATTAAATCCGTCCGTACCATACAAATGCTGGAAGGAGTTCAGATAATCATACCGCATCTGATCTACCACGATTCCGATAACTAACCGTGGTTTTTCCACCTTTTGCGCCGTCAAACGCATTACGGCAGAAAATAAGAAAACAAAAAGAGCAAGAAATCTCATACAGCAAAAGTAATCAATCAAGCGCTAGGCTTTTCAAAAATCACCATCGGGCAAAACGGTGAATTGGTTTATCGCTAAAAAAGACCCTTAAACCAATCCACAATAGAATTGCGGATAGCCGCATTCACGCCTATGGCAAGCAGGATGGAAATTAAAAGACCAATTGTGGCATATAGTGCATCCTTACCGATCATGCGCAACGCTTTTTTCTTGTGCTCGTTTCCGGGTTTTTGACGGCACAGACTGATGGCAATTTCCCGTCCGCCGATGATACCCAGAAATACCCAGGTGGTGGACATCGGAATGGTGGAATCAACCGTTTTGTAAATAAGAAGTATGACATAACTCAAATCCACAAGCGTGGCCGCGCGCACGTCTGAAATGCGGGCCTTCTCATTCACCACCTGTTGAATTTTATCACCTTTCAAATAAAAGAGTATGCCGAGACCGCCAAAAATGATTCCCGAAAAAGCAATAAACTCACCCAAAGAAAGCTGACGGGGCAGATACACGGCGATATTGGCTGCATCCTGCATCAGCCATACCGACCAAAGCGCACCACTGATCAGCCACTGAGAAATGGTCCACAAAACATGGGACTTTCTTGATTTAAAATACCGCTTGATGGTATTGTACCCCATGTACCAAATAACAAACGATAAGACAAAGGCTATTCCGTAACTACTTATACTTTTAATTAAAACGGAGGTTATTCCCGAAGAATTGGCACTGAAGGCACTTAACAGCAAAAACGTGGTAGATACCGGCATTTTCAGGCGGGTAAGCACCAAAAGAATAATTGGGGCTATAAGTTGCAAATACGAAAACTGTTCTGGAAGCGGGTATTTTTCTGGATTCAGCCTTTGGTAAGATACATCCCCATCGTAAACAACAAAACTAACCGTAACTGTAACCAAAAAGATAATCCCGGTAAACAGCCACATCATCCACCACTTTTTGTCGCGATTAGATTCTATGAACGTACCGATGGTTTGAATGCTGTCATTGGCAATGGCTGAGTATGCGGCAAAGATGAATCCGAGCCACATGGCCAGAAATTTGTTATTCACCACCAAGGCTGAAAGAATTAATGCAAAGCCGACAAGAATGATAAATACTTTTTCATCGATCATTTTCCTCATCACATCCAACGGAAATGAGCGCTTAGGGCCTTTTTTCAACAATTTTCTTGCCATGACATTTACAAGTTACACGAATCAAAGGTCATTTGTTTTATTCGGCTTGAAACAAGCTCTATGTTAAGAAATTATTAAGTTAGTCAATCTTACCTGTAAAATTTTGATTTACAATAAATAGAAACTTTCGATTAAAGAAAAATGTAAAGCACCAAAAAATTAAAGATCATATAAGGTACCAAACCGGCAGCGCCGGCATAATCCTTGGCCAAACGCTGGCCCAAAAACAAAGAAACAAAGGAAGACAGCCCTAATGTTAATCCTATTACGGGAATATGGCTACCGCAGGAAATAAAAAGTAAAGGAATCCCCGCCAGACAAAACAAACCTGTAAGGACCTCCTGAATGGTAAGCACCGTGAGCAACAAGGGTACTATGTTTTTGAACGGCGACCGGGCAAAATGCCCCTTCAGCCATTCCAGGTTCCCTTTTCGGTCTGTTATTTTGTCTATTCCCGATTGCAGGAATAAAATGGTCATGACGGCAAGACCGAAAACCTGCAAAATCAAAAGAAGATAATTTACGTTTGGACAAGTTGATGATTCACACATAAAAATTTGTATTTGAATTGTTTATATATACCTGATTAAACTAAAAATTTATAAGCTGATGCTGGTGTTTACGGATGGATTCCCATGTATTCGGATCGGCCAGTTTACCGGTTTCGTCCAACAAGGAATTAAAAGAAGAAATGGGAAGACGGTTGTGCATGACATGCACTCCCAGGTGCATGAGCACATCGGTCAGGTGATCCATACCTCGGATATTTCCGGCCCTTCCGGTGGCCATGCCCAGAAGAGCTGCCTTTTTCCCTCTGAACCATTCCGGCTTCATGCCGTCTATAAACGTTTTGAGCACCCCCGGAAAACTCCCGTTGTATTCAGGCACCACAAAAACCCATTTATCCGCAGGAAGCAGAAATTCATGGGCAACCACCTCTACGGCAGAACCTTCACCGGAAAAGACCGGATTCTGAAAAGCAAAGTCTACGGGTAAATTTCTGAAATCGAAATACTTGACTTCAGGATACTCCGTTTTTAACATGCCTGTATACGATTCGGCCAAAATATGGGTTTTATTGTGTTGACGATTGGTACAAGAAAATACTGTAATCATTGAATTTCAAATAAATAAGCCCATGTTTAAAACTCCACAATTTTAGGGGATTTTCAGGGGCGATAATTGTTTAATTTTGCCTTTCTATTTTTTGCAAAGAAACACAACAGAATGGGAAAAATCATTTCCATAGCGAATCAAAAAGGCGGTGTAGGAAAAACCACCACCGCCATAAATCTGGCTGCGGCTCTGGCCGTGCTGGAATACAAAACGTTAATCATTGATGCCGATCCTCAGGCCAATTCCACTTCGGGAATCGGTTTCGACCAACGGAACATAAAAACCAGCATTTACGACTGTATGTTGAATGATGTGGCTCCTGAGGACATCATTCTGCAGACAGGAACGCCTAATCTGGACTTGCTGCCCGCACACATGGATTTGGTAGGCGCTGAACTGGAAATGATTGACATGCCCAACCGGGAATACCGAATGAAACGGGCCTTGGAAACGTTCAAAGACCGTTACTCTTTCATTATTATCGACTGTTCCCCCTCTTTGGGATTAGTTACCGTGAACGCCCTGGTGGCGTCCGATTCGGTGATTATTCCCGTTCAGTGTGAATATTTTGCCTTGGAAGGTTTGGGCAAATTGCTCAACACCATCAAAATAGTGCAGTCCCGCCTGAATGAAAATCTGGTCATTGAAGGTATTTTGTTGACCATGTTTGACCGCAGGCTCCGGCTCAGCAATCAGGTGGTGGAAGACGTACAGACCAATTTTGAAAACCTGGTTTTTGAAACGCTCATAAACCGCAACACTACCCTGGGGGAAGCTCCCAGCCACGGAGAGTCGGTAATCATGTACGATATTGAGTCGAAGGGAGCACAAAACTATTTGGAATTAGCCCGTGAGTTGCTGCAGCGCAATGACATGACGAAAATAAAAAACAAGGACAAAATCATCAATACGGACGAGGAATGAATGCAAAAAAAAGAGGATTGGGCAGAGGTTTAAGTGCCCTGCTTCAAGGTGCCGAGCCGCATGAATTGCTCACCCCCGAGGCGGCGGAAAAAAAGCCTGCCGGGGTGGCTGCCATCCCCATTGAGCTGATTAAAACCAATCCGTATCAACCACGGACTGAATTTGATCAGGAAGCGATTGATGAACTGGCCGAATCCATCAGCGAGTTGGGAATCATTCAGCCCATCACCGTGCGGAAGACGGAGGACGGAAATTACCAGCTCATTTCGGGAGAAAGGCGTCTGCGCGCTTCCAAACAGGCAGGACTGAAAGAAATTCCCGCCCATGTGCGCACCGCAGATGATCAGGGCATGCTGGAGATGGCGATCGTGGAAAATATTCAACGCGAGAACCTGAATGCGATGGAGGTCGCCCTGTCGCTGAAACGCCTTGCCGAAGAATGCAACCTTACTCAGGAACAATTGAGCGATCGGGTATCCAAAAAACGTTCCACCATTACCAACTACCTTCGTCTGCTTAAACTTCCCGCAGAATTGCAGGCCGCCATACGCGAAAATAAAATCAGCATGGGGCATGCCAAGGCATTAATCAACGTGCCTTCGGAAAAACAACAGTTGACCTTGCTGGAGCAGATTTTGAAAAATGACCTTTCGGTGCGGGCCGTGGAGGAATTGGTAAAGACTGACAAAGAAACGGGTGGCAACAACCGGAAGAACAAAAAATCCGAAAGTTCCTCAGAGGATCATTTCAAATTTGCGGGCCACATCGAAAAATTGGTGGATTACTTTCAAGCGCACGTGGACATCCGTGAAGGCAAAAAGGGAGACGGCCGAATTACCATTTCTTTTTCCGATGAGGCCGAACTACAGCGGATTTTAAGCCTGTTGGAAAAATAACGGTTCCCAAAGAGGCATGCGACTGTCTGTATTCCATACCGTATGCACAACTGCCTTTTTTTTAATCGGTTTGGGAAATCTCCTTGCGCAAAATCCCCGGCAAAACAATAAAGAAGAGCAAAGTAAAAAAATCGTCATTTCATCGCTGGACAGCCTTTCCTCTACTCCGTCGGATTCGACAATCTTGAAAAAAAATAAAAAGACGGAACGGTATCATTCCCCTGCCAAAGCTACCTGGATGTCTGCCGCGCTTCCCGGCCTGGGGCAGATTTACAATAAACGCTACTGGAAACCGCCGATCATTTATGCGGGACTGGCTGTTTCCATTTATTTTCTGATTGACAACCAGACCAAGTTTATTGTTGCCAGGAACTCGCTGCGGGCACGTGAAGGCGTACCCGGGTTTGATGTGGATCCGAAATACCAATCGTATTCCGCGTCGCAAATTCAGAGTGACCGCGATTTTTATCGAACGAACCGAGATTATTCCATTATCGGAATCACGGCAGTTTATGCACTCAATCTGGTGGATGCGGTGGTGGATGCGCACCTGAAAAGCTTTGACGTGGGAGACGACCTGAGCCTTCGCGTAAAGCCATCCTGGCAATATAACGGGTTGCATCAGCCCTCAGGCATGGCCGTAACGCCTGGAATCCATTTTAAAATGACTTTTTAAATACTTTCTGTACGAGATGAAAATAGGACTTTGGGGATACGGCAAAATGGGGCAACAGATAGAAAAAATCGCCTTGGGGAAAGGCCACGAAATATCCTGGAAGCTCGACCTTCAGCAGTTACATTCCGTAACGGATGAACTTTTGCGTGGGGCTGACGTAATTATTGAATTTACGGCTCCGCATGCCGCCCCAAGTAATATACGGCGCGCAATGGATGCAGGCGTTCCCATCGTTTGCGGGTCTACAGGCTGGTATGAACAATTGCCTGAGATAAGCGATTATTGCCTCAGAAAAAACGCTTCCCTCTTTTATGCATCCAACTTCAGCATAGGCGTAAATCTGTTTTTCAAAATAAATCAGGTGTTGGCGGGCCTGTTGGAAAAATACCCGGAGTATCGCGTTTCCATCGAAGAAATTCACCATACCCAAAAATTGGATGCCCCAAGCGGCACCGCGATCACATTGGCCGAAAAAATCGGAGGCGCGCGCAAGGACTATACCGGTTGGAAAATGGCCGGAGAAGAAAAAGCCGACGCCATTCCCATACATGCCGTGAGAACGGATAACGTACCCGGAACCCATTCGCTCACTTGGAAAGGACCGAACGACCAAATCGTGCTGAGCCACGAAGCCTTTAACCGGGTCGGTTTCGCTTCCGGGGCGGTAGATGCAGCAGAATGGCTGATCGGCAGAAACGGTGTATTCAGCATGGAGGACATGCTTTCCTAACGCATCAATCGGTGAAAAAACCAGATTTTCATAAATACACCAACCGAAATAAAATAGGGTCGAATTATGTGCTAAAAGCACTTCTTGCCCTCTGTATCCTATTTGCCTTAGCCTATTTGTTGTCTGAGCTTTTTCGCACCTTTGTCCAACAGAATCAAACGATTCAATAACATTGCATAGATTATGAAAAAAGTCCTGTTTATACTATTCACCGCCTCTGCCCTATCCGCCGCCGCGCAGAAACCGCAAATTCAAAAAAAAATAAAGGGATTCAAACACCCTGAATCCGTGGCCTCGGACGGACGCTATTTTTACGTGAGTAGCTTGGGCGATGTGCTGAATCCACAGGCAAAGGACGGGGACGGTTTTATCAGCCGGCTTACCAAATTTGGGGATGTGGACCAAATAAATGCATTTCCGAATATAAAACTGAATTCGCCAAAAGGCATGACCGTACTCAATGAGGTTCTTTATGTAACCGATGTGGACAGCCTCTTCGGCATTGATGTGCGCACAGGTAAAATCGTGTATAGAAAAGGGTTTCAGGGAACCCGTTTTTTAAATGACATCCTCGCAAGAGATGAATCCACGCTATACGTCACTGCTACCGACATCGATCAGTTTTATGAAATAGATTTACTTTCTGATTCCGTACGATCTTTAGCCAACGAAAAAACACCCCGCGCACCCAATGGTCTGGGAGCTGATTTGGTAAGTAATTACCTGTATATTGTTTCGTTCGGAACAGATCAAGGGCCGGGTGAAATAGGCCGATACAAAATCAATAACGGGGAGTACGAAACCGTCATTCCAGAACAAGGAAAATTCGACGGGATTTTCTATACCAACGGCCGGTATTACATGTCGGACTGGGGCACTGAAGGCACGGGGCGTTTCCTGATCTATGACATCCGCGATGAGCAGATTCGCGAAATAAAACCGGAACGGGGATTTTTTCAAGGTCCGGCGGATTTCTTTTTTGACACGGCCAAGAGACAAATCTGGTTGCCCTGCATGCTGGAAAATGCAGTGTATATTATTAATGCCAGGTAAATCGGGGCAGCTGTTT
>CAYYRB010000022.1:8502-31091 GCA_964473995.1 uncultured Candidatus Competibacteraceae bacterium
TAGGCAGTCTTGGCTCTTGGCTCTTTTTAGTTAATTGTTATTGGTTAATTGTTTCTGTTATTTGCGGGGAAGAGAAAATCCAATTGTCTTATTTTAAAATCAGCAAATTTTTAAATTGATTCAATCTTTTAATTTGCTCTTTTTATCAAATTTTCAACCTTAACACCTCAAGCAAATCTTCCGGACATTCGCAGGGGCGTTTTTTTTCGACGTTAAAAAAAACCAGGGTAGTTTCACCCTCGTTGATTATTTTCTTTTCTGAATTGAAGATTTCATAATTGAAACGAATCCGAACCCCGGGCAATTCAGGAATGCTTGTTTTTATTTCCAATAAATCATCATAAAAAGCGGGCTTTCGATAGCGGATGCGCATATCAACCACAGGCATAATCAAACCGTTTTCTTCCATTTCACGGTAAACAAAACCCAAGGCGCGCAGGGCCTCTACCCTTCCCGTTTCATAATATTCCGCATAACGACCGTAGTACAGGTAGCCCATTTTATCCGTTTCGGCATAGGAAACTCGTCGAAATGCGGAAAATACATACATGATTACCGTACGATAAACTTAACAAAATCGGTCTGCCCCTTGGCCTCAAGACGCAGAAAATAAAAGCCGGAGGGGAATGATTCTACGGAAAGGGACAAGGTGGCGGCATCCAAATCATTCCATTGTTTGCGCATCAACCAACGTCCATCAGCCGTATACACATCGGCACGTGCTTGATGCACCTGCACAGCCATCGGAATGTGGAGCCAATCGGAAGTTGGGTTTGGGTAGGGAGCGGATGCCAACAAATCAATGGGAGCCTGAGTAGAAAGAAACGCATTCCTCTCATTAAAGACAGCCAAGCCTCGCGGTGTGGCAAACCAGACATTGGCGGTATCTTTTGCCACGGAATAGACACGATTGAAGGGCAAACCGCTGTTGAAGGAGCTGTAATCGGCAAACGTGGTATCGTTATATAACACGGCCCCATGATCTAAATCGTTGGTGGCTATCCATTTTTCTCCTTCGTTCGTTATGGTTATATCCCACACATTTCGAAAATGAATGCCGGAGGAATTTCCCTCTGAAAAAATATCCCAACCCGAAAGGCCGTTGAATCGGGCCAGACAACTGTCATTATCCGTGTTACCCATTCCAATCCATATGGAGGTATCATTCTCAACGGCCACGGAGCGCACGTAGGAATGCGGAAGGTCAGAATTAGCGTCTGTGAAACTGGTAAAAATACCGCCCGGTGTCATGCGCACAAGCCCTTCACTCAGCGTGGCTATCCATTTGTTGCCTGATCCGTCCACCGCCACATCATAACAAACGGCGATATCAAACCCTGAATTTTGATTATCAAAACGGGTCCAGCTATTTCCGTCAAACCGGTAGAGTCCGCCACCATCCGTGGTAATCCAAGCCACCGCACCTTCAAAATTAACCGAAGTGATTTTATTGGTAAGTAAGGGTGAATTTCCGGTGTTATAGACAGTGAAAGAAGTTCCGTTCCATAAAGCAAGACCGCCTGAAATGGTACCCACCCAGATTTTTCCGGCATTATCTATGTTCAGGCAGGTAATCCGATTGTCGGGCAAATTGGTTGTAGCAACATCCAAAATAGTCCAATTGAAAAAATCTTCAAATTTGGCTAAGCCCGAAAAGGTGCCTACCCACACATCATTGTCAGCATCGGTAATGACAGCGGTAACGATATTCGAAGGAATGGCCGAATTGGTGGTGTCAAAAGTAAACCAACCGTTAGTTTGAGCCTTGGAAAAGCCGAGAACCGAAAACAGAAAAAGCGTCAGAAGAATTGACCTGTTATTCATGTCGTGCGAAGGTAAAAAATATGCATGGAGTAGCAAATAAACGGCTCAATTTTTTGGCGCTGCAAACCTTTTTCCAAACTTTGCACTTTCAGGTTTTAGAATTCCATTTGCATGCCAGTAAACAACAGCCGCCGAGCCGCTTTCATTCCGTTTTATTTCGCACTTGCCCTGCTTACGGGCGTTTTCATCGGCACCCGATTGGGGCAAAATCCCCATGCCGGCCTGTTCCAATCCGACCAGGGAGATAAACTGTCGCGAATTCTTCAAATCATTCAAAACGACTACGTGGATGAAGTAAATCCCGATTCGCTGAATGAGATTGCCATTGAAGCACTTCTGGCTGAGCTGGATCCGCACAGCACCTACATCCCTCCGATAGATCTGGCTAAAGTAAACGAGGACATGGAAGGCAATTTTGACGGAGTCGGCATTGAATTCAATATTCAACAAGACACCATCATGGTGGTAACCGTCATATCCGGGGGACCGGCAGAGGAAGCAGGCGTTATGCCCGGCGACCGCATCATCCAAATTGACCGCGAAAAAGTAGCCGGCGTAAAAATTGGAAACGAAGGAACCGTGAAAAGACTAAGAGGTAAGCGAGGCACGAAGGTAAAAGTAGGCATTCGGCGTTTCGGGGTAAACGAAACTTTGGAGTTAGAAATAACACGTGGAAAAATCCCACTTTACAGCCTGGATGCCGCTTTTATGCTGGATGCACAAACCGGATATATCAAAATCAGCCGATTTTCTGCGAATACACATGAAGAGTACAAACAAGCGGTGGAAAAACTGCTGGGCAGCGGAATGAAAAAATTCATTCTGGACCTCCGTGAAAATCCGGGAGGATATTTGGATCAGGCCATTTCCCTTGCCGATGAGTTTTTGAAAAATGACGAACTGATTGTTTTTACAGAAGGGCGAAATCGAAAAAAACAAACCTACAATGCCACGGGAGCCGGCGAATGGGAAAATGGTCCCCTTGCCGTTTTAATCGATGAAAATTCGGCAAGCGCCAGCGAAATAGTGGCAGGCGCGGTTCAAGATCAGGACAGAGGTATGGTGGTGGGCAGGCGTTCATTCGGCAAAGGACTGGTGCAGGAACAGATGGAACTGGCCGACGGTTCCGGAATACGTCTTACGGTGGCCCGTTACTACACGCCATCCGGAAGATGCATCCAAAGGCCTTATAAAAATGGCACTTCCGCTTATTATCACGATGCCATGGAACGAAATCCCGAGGCAGATACCACGGAAACCGATACCCTGAAGTATTTTACCAAAAAAAATCGGGTGGTGTATGGCGGCGGTGGAATTCGTCCCGACATCGCCGTGCAATCAAAAAGTGAACGTTATTCCGATGCATTTTTCTCCTGGTTTCAGGCGGGAGAGGCCAGCCGTTTCAGTTTTCTTTTCAGTGATGAGCAGCGAAAACTGATTAAAACGACCCATGCCGGATATCGCTCATTTGCTGAATCAAAATCGGCAGATGAGCAAGTTAAACATGCGCTTGGCATTTACCTGAAAAGCAAAAAAATCGCTGATTCATTTTCAGACATTACTTCTATAACCATAATCAAAGCCTTAATTGCTAGAAACATCTGGGGTAACGAAGCCTATTATTACCAACTGGCCAAAACAGATCCCGATATTGATGCTGCACAAAAGGCACTTAACAAATACTAAAAAACGCCTCGTTATTCTATTTTTCAGAAAGTTGGTTACATTTAACCCCATATTAACGAAAATATAAACCATGAAAAGAAATGTACTTCTTATCGCACTGGCCCTAAGCACCGTGCAAATGGCTTCGCAGGCACAGAACGGCTGCGGAAACGGCCGCTACCAACAGATGATTTTTACCGACTACACCCTCACATCGGACGTGGTTTATGGTCAGGTACCCGGAGGCGGCGATCTGCTGTTGGACGTGTATGAACCCACCGGTGACCAACTGGCGGCGCGTCCCCTGATTGTTTTGGCGCATGGAGGTTCCTTCATCGGCGGAAGCAAAACGGAAGATCCTGCCGTAACTAAATCCTGTATCGCATTTGCCAAAATGGGCTATGTGTGCGCTTCTATGAATTACACATTGGGATTTGATGCCTTCCCGCCCAATGCCGAATCAGCCGCAAGAACAGTTTACAGAGCGGCAAGGCAGATGAAAACAGCCGTACGTTTTTTCCGTAAGGACGCAGCAACAACGAATACCTATAAAATCAATCCGAACGTGGTATTCATCGGTGGTAACTCTGCCGGTGCCATCACCGCCTTGCATGCCGGATATCTCGACACCTATGCCGAGCTTCCTGCGGGAATAGATACTTCCGCACTGGCTCAGGGTGCCATTGAAGGATATATGTTTGGCAACGCCGGCTATTCCGACCAAATCAGCGGAATAATCAACATGGCGGGAGCCATCGGTGACGTGGATTGGTTAGCCAATAACCACATCATTCCCGTGGTAAGTGCGCACGGTACGGTAGATCAAACCGTTCCCTACGGTTCTGCAACCATTATTTTTCTGGGTGCTTTCCCTGTAATGCCCGTAGAAGGCAGCGGCACCATTCATCAGTATGCACAGGCAAACGGCATGAACGAAGCCCTGCTCGATTTTGTTAATGAAGACCATGTTCCCTGGAATTCAAATGATACCAAAATGACCCAGGTCATCAACTTCAACCGCGACTTTCTTTATAACATCGTATGTGTTTTGGCCGATGTGGACGAACAAGATATGATGCAGTCTGCACAGGTATTTCCGAATCCGGCCACTGATTTGGTAACCGTACAGGTTTCCGGATTTGCCGGTGAGATGAACATTCGCATCACTGACTTGGCCGGTAAAAGCGTAATTAACCAATCACAAATAGTTACCGAAGGACAATTCAACATTCATACAGAAGGTCTTTCCGCAGGTATGTATTCACTTGAACTACGCGCCGGAAATTACTTCAGCACCAAAAAATTAATGATCGGCAGATAAATCGATTCTATCGCTTACCATTTAAGAGGGGCTCAGGCCCCTCTTTTTTTTTCTCCCTGATTAATAAAGTGCCTGCATGATGAGGCCGGAAATATATCCGCCGTAAGTTCCTATGGCATAGCCTAGAACTGCCAGAAGAGCGCCCACCGGTGCCAATGCCGGATCAAATGCCGAGGCTACCACGGGAGCCGATGCGGCACCGCCCACATTGGCCTGACTGCCCACCGCCGCGAAAAACAGCGGAACTTTAAGCCAGCGCGTAACCAAAAACAAAAGCAACACATGCACGGAAAGCCAGATAATTCCCATCAGGAAAAAAATCGGATAGCGAAAAATGGCCGTAATGTCCATCTGCATCCCGATGGTGGTAACCAACACATACAACAAAACCGTACCCAATTTAGAGGCACCGGCACCTTCCAGTTTACGCAAAGGCGTAAAAGAAAGAACAATGCCTAAGGCTGAAACAATCAACACCATCCAAAAGAACGTGGATGAAAAGCTGAACCGATCCAACTGCGGAAAATTCTCTTTAAAGAAAGGCCCTAACAGCCCACCGGCCCAATGCGCAAAAGCCACTGCTCCGAATGCGGCGGCACCCATCTTAATCAAGTCATCGGTACGGGTGGCCCGTATGCCTTCCAGATGAATTTGCCGAAGTCTTTCTCTCACCGCCTCCAAGGCTGTGGTATCGGCTTTAAGAAAACGATTGATCTGTTCGTTACGTGATGCCGAAAAAAGCAGGGCAGCCATCAACAGGTTGGCCACCACCACATCCACCGCAATCATTATTGAAAACAGAGCAGGCGAAGGCTGAAAAATATCACGCATGGCGGCCTGATTGGCCCCGCCACCTATCCAGCTTCCTGCAATGGTGGACATACCCCGCCAAACGGCATCCGCTTCAGTTCCCGTAAAGGAATCGGGACTGATCCAACGGGTAACCGCCAAAGCAATGGGACCGCCGATGATGATGCCGACTGTTCCGGTCAGAAAAATAATCACGGCCTTTCCACCCAGGCGTTTCAACGCGCCAAAATCCAAACTGAGTGTAAGTAACACCAAAGCGGCAGGCAGCAAATACGCGGAAGCCATTCCGGGAAGTCCAGATTTTTCTGCAGAAATTACTCCAACCGAATTAAGTATTCCCGGAAGAAAATAACACAAAAACAAGGGAGGCACAAAACGATAAAACGCCTGCCATACCGAATGATTGGAGCTTGCCGTGTAAAAAACAAGTCCCAAAAGCACCATCAGCAGACCAAACACCACGCGGTCATCAGAAAATAAAGGTTCCATGATAGATTAACTGTTTACTATTTATTGTTTACCGAATGCATTCCATCCTTTGGATTCCAAATCGTGTTGCAGACCATCACGGGTTTGAAGTTTCACTCCGTTAGATAAATCCGTCATATGACCGATGAAGGAAATCCCATTCACATCTTTGATCTTTTCATAATCCCCGGGCGCCACGGTAAAAAGTAATTCATAATCCTCCCCTCCGTTCAGCGCTGCCAGTGTGGGATTTATTTTCATTTCTTCCAGAAGAAGTATAGTCTGGGGGTCAATGGGAATACGCTCATCAAAAATACGGGCTCCACATCCCGAAGCTTGGCAGATATGGTTCAGTTCAGAGGCCAGACCGTCCGATACATCGATCATGGATGTAGGTTTTACCTCGCGGTCGCGAAGGATGTCCACCAGTTCTTTGCGTGCTTCGGGTCTTAACTGCCTTTGCAGGATATACTCAAAGCCCGACAATTCGGGCTGAACACCCGGGTTTTCCTGAAAGATTTGTTTTTCTCGGGTGAGCAGCTGCAAACCGGCATAGGCCGAGCCCAAATCACCGGTAACACATATTATGTCATTAACATGCGCACCGCCGCGCAAGGTAATGCGTTCCTTTTCGGCATATCCGATCGCCGTAACGGAAATAACCATGCCTGACGGGGTTGAGGACGTATCTCCGCCCACAAGATCCACTCCGTATGCTTCGCAGGCGGCAAAAATGCCGGCGTACAGTTCATCAACCGCCTCAAGGGAATATTTGGAGGAAATGGCCAGTGAAACCAAAATCTGGGCCGGACGCGCATTCATGGCAAAAATATCTGAAAGGTTTACCACCACAGCTTTGTAGCCCAAATGTTTCAGCGGCATGTAGGACAAATCAAAATGTGTACCCTCAACAAGACAATCAGTAGAAACTACCGTTTTCAACCCCTTCGAATCCAATATAGCCGCGTCATCCCCTATTCCCAGAAGAGTATGGTTTCCGCCCGAAGGAGCATTTTTTCTGATCTGTTCTATAAGTCCGAATTCCCCAACCTCCGTGAGCGGAGTCAGTCCTGATGAGTTTGTAGCGTCCATACTTGCAGCATTCAATTAACTTCTTTATCTTCGCAGTCAGATTTATTTAGATTAATTCTAAATAACCTAAACAAAACGACTAAACGTGTGTTTAAAGCGCAAACCTAATTAGAAAAATATGATTACGGTTACCGACAGAGCGAAAGATAAAATTCAGACACTAATTTCGGAGGAGGGTAAACCGGCCGAAAGTTTTGTCCGTGTGGGTGTAGAGGGCGGCGGTTGTTCAGGTCTTTCCTACCAGCTTACCTTTGATACCGAACTCAGGCCGGAAGATAAATTGTTTGAAGACAAAGGAGTTAAAATAGTAGTCAACAAAAAAAGTTTTCTTTATCTCGTAGGTACGGAGTTGGATTTTACCGACGGACTGAACGGTAAAGGATTCCAGTTTAACAATCCTAATGCTACCCGCACCTGCGGATGCGGAGAAAGTTTTTCCATTTAATCCGAAACCATGAGCGACAGCAACCAAATTATAGACGATGCGGTCAGGTCGGAGTACAAATACGGATTCTACACCGACATTGAAAACGAAACGGCTCCCAAGGGATTGAACGAAGACACTGTGCGCTTCATCAGTGCCAAAAAAGAGGAACCCGAATGGATGTTGGAATGGCGGCTGAAGGCCTTCCGCAAATGGCAGCAGATGAAGGAACCGGATTGGGCCCATGTGCAGTATCCCCAAATTGATTTTCAGGATATCATTTACTATGCCGCACCTAAAAACGCACCAAAGTATAACAGTTTAGACGAGGTAGATCCCGAATTATTGGAAACCTTCAAAAAACTGGGCATTTCACTGGAAGAACAAAAAGTATTGGCAGGCGTTGCCGTAGATGCCGTAATTGACAGTGTTTCTGTAAAAACAACCTTCCGCGAAAAATTAGCCGAAGAAGGAATCATTTTCTGTTCCATCAGCGAAGCGTTAAAAGAACATCCCGAGTTGGTGAAGCAATACATCGGCTCCGTGGTTCCTGTTTCGGATAATTACTACGCGGCTTTGAATTCCGCCGTATTCAGCGACGGCTCTTTTGTCTACATTCCAAAAGGAGTGCGCTGTCCCATGGAATTATCCACGTATTTCCGCATCAATGCGATGAATACGGGACAGTTTGAACGAACGCTCATCATTGCAGACGAAGGAAGCTACGTGAGCTACCTGGAAGGTTGCACCGCACCCATGCGCGACGAAAATCAATTGCATGCCGCCGTAGTGGAACTCGTGGCCATGAAAAATGCCGAAATAAAATACAGTACCGTTCAAAATTGGTACCCCGGCGACAAAGAAGGAAAAGGAGGCATCTACAACTTCGTCACCAAACGCGGAATCTGCAAAGGCGAAAACAGCAAAATTTCTTGGACCCAGGTGGAAACAGGTTCCGCCATCACCTGGAAATATCCCTCAGTCGTTTTGAAAGGCGATAATTCGGTAGGCGAATTTTACAGCGTGGCGCTCACGAATCATTATCAACAGGCCGATACGGGCACGAAGATGATTCATATAGGCAAGAACACGCGGAGTACGATTGTGTCCAAGGGCATCAGTGCGGGCAGAAGCAACAACAGTTACAGGGGTCTTGTAAAAATAGGGCGCGAGGCAGAAGGTGCCCGAAATTTTTCACAATGCGATTCGCTGCTTATCGGAGATACCTGCGGAGCCCACACGTTTCCATACATTGAATGCGATCATCCGAAAGGCGTGGTAGAACACGAAGCTACCACCTCCAAAATTGCCGAGGACCAAATTTTTTATTTGAACCAGCGAGGCATAAACACAGAAAAAGCCGTGGGATTAATCGTGAACGGATATTGCAAAGAAGTATTTAATCAGCTCCCCATGGAATTCGCCGTGGAAGCCCAAAAATTACTCAGCATTTCCTTAGAAGGTAGCGTAGGGTAAAATAGTGTTTGATTGTTCATTTGTTTGGTTGTTTGGTTGTTGTGTTGAGTTAAAAATAAAAAATACGAAAAAAGGTAAGATGGCTACCATCACTAAATTCGAAGATTTGGAAATTTGGCAATTGGCTAGAGAGTTAAATAAAAAACTATGGGTATTGACATTAAAACAAGATTTAAAAAATCAATATAACCTAAATGACCAACTGAGAAAAGCGAGCATATCCATCATGAATAACATATCCGAAGGTTTTGATCGAGACGGCAATAAGGAGTTTGTTCAATTTCTATCTGTGGCAAAGGGAAGTGCAGGAGAAGTAAAAAACATGCTTTATGCCCTTTCCGATATAGGTATGATTACGCTGCCAGAATTTGAAGAGACGCATGCCGAAGTGGAAAAAATCAGAAATAAAATCACCAAACTTATGACTTACTTAAGGGAGTCGGAATTTAAAGGAAGAAAGTTTAAAACAAACTAGGTAACGAATCATCGAAAACGATAGAACATTCAAACAAAAGAACATCCGAACATGTTAATAATAAGGAACCTCCACGCCAAAATAGGCGATAAAGAAATTCTCAAAGGAATCAATCTGAACGTAAACCCGGGCGAAATTCACGCCATAATGGGTCCGAACGGCTCGGGTAAAAGCACTCTTTCCGCCGTGCTGGCCGGAAAAGAAGAGTATGAAATAACGGAGGGAGAAATCCTATTCAATGGTAAAAACCTGAGCGAACTTGCTCCCGAAGAACGGGCCGGTGAAGGAATTTTTCTGGCTTTTCAATATCCCGTAGAAATTCCGGGCGTAAGCATGACCAACTTTATGCGCACCGCCGTGAACGAAACTCGCCAATACAGAGGATTAGAAGCATTGGATGCGAAAGATTTTTTGAAACTCAGCAAAGAGAAACAGGCACTGGTGGAATTGGATAAAAAACTCACCGGAAGATCGGTAAACGAGGGCTTTTCCGGAGGTGAAAAGAAACGGAATGAAATATACCAGATGGCCATGCTGGAGCCTACCCTGTCCATTTTGGATGAAACAGATTCCGGTTTAGATATTGATGCCCTTCGCATCGTGGCGGAAGGAGTGAATAAACTTAGAAATGCAAACAATGCCTACATCGTCATCACGCATTACCAACGATTGCTCGACTATATCGTGCCCGATTTTGTGCATGTGTTATACAACGGAAAAATCGTAAAATCAGGCGACAAAAACCTGGCCTTGGAATTGGAAGAAAAGGGATATGACCACATCAAAGCAACCATAACCGCTTAATTACATGGAGCCTAAGTTGGAAATATCCGATACTGCCGAATTCCTGCTTCAAAAGGCCCGGAATAACTCCGCCCTCATTCCGGCTGTTATACCCGTGGCAGAAAATGCGCTTCAGGCAATCGAAAAATATGGCATTCCGGAGGTAAAGAATGAACGTTACAAATATGCCAACGTAAAAAAAGTACTGAACGAATTACGCGTGCATGAAGGGGTTGTCCAAGGAAATGCGAAGAGTTCCTTCGCGGCTAATCTGAATGTGTTTCCGGGAAAAAATGTATTGATTACCGTAAATGGAAATCCTGTAAAATGGGAAGCAGACCCTTGCTTTACGCTGGCACCGATTACTGATTTTCGTGGAGATATCCATTTTGAACCTACCGACTCCATGCAGGCCTTGGCCTTGCTCACGGCCGATTCGGGATTTTCTCTGCGTATAACATCAAGTCCTTCAGAACCGCTGATCTGGCTGAATATAACAGACAGCTCCGTGCCCATGTATCATGCATCCCTGCATACCGTGGAAGTTGAAAACGGTGCCGAAGCGGAATTGATGGAAATCCGTGTAGGGCAAAACATGCCCTCCTTTTCCAATCAATTCATGCAGATTCATACCGCTGAAAAATCCAGACTGAATTTGTATGTGAGCGATCAAAGTTTTGGAAACCACGCCGGCATATTCAGTCTTTGGGCACAACAGGCGGCAGATTCCGTGTTTTCACACTCGATAATGAGCACAGGTGGATCCTTTTTCCGGCAAAATATCACCGCTTCCCACGGTGGGAAAAACTGCCATACGGAACTAAACGGCTTTTATGCGGTGGACGGAGACAGACAGGCCGATTTTCTGACCCATGTAAGACACATGCACCCCGAATGTTCCAGCGATGAAATTTATAAAGGCGTCGCCTCCGATCGGGGTAAGGCCATTTTCAACGGAAAGGTATTTGTGGCCCGGGATGCTCAAAAAACCAATGCCTACCAGTCCAATAAAAATATTCTCCTCTCGGAGGATGCCCTTATCCGCTCCAAACCCGAATTGGAAATTTATGCCGACGATGTAAAATGTTCGCACGGCAGCACCACGGGTCAAACGGATCACAAGTCCATCTTTTATTTGCGCAGCAGGGGGATTCGGGAAAATGAGGCGCGTAAAATGCTTATGCTTGCCTTTGCGGGGGATGTGCTCGAGCGAATCCAGAACGAGACCATTCGCCAATACTTCACGGAAGCAGCAGAAAATAAATTAATAGAAATGCTGAAATAAGGTGAGTCGTTATAACACCATAGACCTGATCCGCAATCAATTTCCCATTCTGCGTGAAGTGGTAAACGGAAAGCCGCTCGTGTATTTTGACAACGCCGCATCTTCCCAGAAACCACAGCGGGTAATCGATTCCATTTCTTCCTACTATTCCCATACCAACAGCAACGTACACCGCGGAGTGCACACGCTGAGCCAACGTGCAACCGACGCATACGAACAGGCGCGGGAAACAGTGGCCAAATTCATCGGTGCGCCGGATAAGGATACCATCATTTTTACCAAAGGTGCTACCGAATCCATCAATACCATTGCGGCCTCCTTTGCCCAAAGCCACCTCCGAGCAGGTTATGAAATTTGGGTTTCGCAGATGGAACATCATGCCAACATCGTACCCTGGCAAATGGCCTGCGAAAAAACAGGGGCCAAACTCCGCGTGATTCCGATAAACAAACGTGGTGAATTGATTACCGATGAACTGTTTGCATCCATCAGTGAGAAAACCAAGTTAATTGCCGTAACTCATGTTTCCAACGCGCTGGGAACTATCAATCCGGTAAAAGAAATCATTCGGAAGGCCCATGAAAAAAATATTCCCGTGCTGATTGACGGGGCACAGGCTGTGCCTCATGCACGGGTGAATGTATCTGAGCTCGATGCTGATTTTTATTGTTTTTCAGGCCATAAAATGTATGGTCCCACGGGAATAGGCGTGTTATATGGCAAGCGCGAATGGTTGGAAAAGTTGCCTCCCTATCAGGGCGGCGGCGACATGATTGAACGTGTTTCTTTTGAAGGAACCACCTACCAGGGTATTCCGTTCAAATTTGAGGCGGGTACTCCCAACATAGAAGGTGCGATTGCCTTGGCCGAAGCGGTGCGCTTCATGGTCGATTTAGGCGTGGATTTTATTCAACAGAGAGAATCTGAGTTGGTGAACTACGCCCATGAACAACTTGCCAAAATTCCCGGAATAACCTTCATCGGTACGGCAGGAGAAAAAGCTTCGGTTGTTTCGTTTCTGGTGGACGGGGCCCATCCCTACGATGTGGGCGTTTTATTAGACAAAATGGGCATAGCGGTGCGCACGGGACATCATTGTACCCAGCCCCTCATGGAATTCTATGGTATTCCGGGTACCGTGCGGGCCTCCTTTGCTGTATTCAATACGTTCGAAGAAATAGACCTCTTGACCGAAGCCGTGAGAAAAGCCCAAAAGATGTTGGTATGAAAAGCATAGCCGAACTGGAAGAAGAAATACGGGAAGATTTTGCCCTGTTCGATGACTGGGAAGAACGGTACAATTACCTGATTGATTTGGGTAAAGATCTTCCCCTGATTGAGGCAAAGAATAAAACGGATGAATGCTTGATTCATGGCTGTCAGAGCCGGGTTTGGGTGCATGCCAAAGCAGAAAACGGACGCATTACTTACACGGCAGACAGTGATGCCATCATCACCAAAGGCATTATTTCGCTGTTGATCCGCGTATTGTCCGGACAACCTGCGGAAGAAATCATCATGACCGAACTGCGCTTCATAGACGATATCGGATTGAAAGAGCACCTTTCACCCACGCGCAGCAACGGACTGCTGAGCATGATCCGCCAGATGAAGCAACAAGCCGCGGAGTTAATCAATACAAACCGATGAAGTAATGGGAACAGATAAAGCAGCACTCGAAGCAGACATTATTAAGGCCATCAAAACGGTGTATGATCCCGAAATACCCGTGGATGTTTTTGAGTTAGGTCTGATTTATGAAATCGGTATTGAGGACGATTGTGCGGTGAATATCCTTATGACCCTTACTTCCCCGAATTGTCCGTCCGCCGAAGAAATACCCCGTGATATTGAAACTAAGGTAAGTGCGTTGGAAGAAGTAAAAAGTGTTTCAGTAAAAATTACATTCAATCCGCCCTGGGACAAAGACATGATGAGTGAAGAGGCCCAACTGGAATTGGGTATGTTATAACATCATCCTACGGCAAAATATTTTTTAATTCCGGCTAAAGAAGATTCTACGGCAATTCCTGCAATAATCAGACCCATCACCTTACTGATGATGATTATTCCCGCCTCACCGATGTATTTTTGAATTCGGGCGGCAGCCTTGAGCAAAAAATAAGTCGCCAACAAAACCGCAAACATCACCAAGGTGGTTTCCACCTGATGAAAAACCGAAAAACGGTGATTATCCGTCAACAACACCACCGCCGTTAGAGCTCCGGGTGAAGCAATACTGGGTATGGCAATGGGAAATACGGTTACATGGGAATAATCACGGATCAGATGCTTTTCTTCGTCCGGTTTGCTTTCTCCGAATATCATGGAAAGCGCAAATAAAAACAATACGATTCCGCCCGAAATTTGAAATGCCTCCAGCGTAACCCCGATGGCCTCCAAAACAAACTGTCCGAATATAACAAAGAAAAGAAGTACACCCCCGGCCACCAAGATAGCATTTCGCGCAATCCGCTTTTTTGTTGCCGAATCAAATTTACGGGTCGCTTCCATATAAACTGGAATCGTCCCTAAAGGGTCGATGACGGCCCAAAGCAGGACAAAAATTTTAATCAGTTCAACCAAATAAGGAGGCATATCAAAACAAAAATAGAGTTATTAAAAAATAAAAAAAACGATTATTTCACGTGCAAAAATCACACCATAAAAAACGACAAAAGGGAATCTTTTTTGAAAGCATGAATCAGACAGGTTTAGGCACCCAAGGCATTACCGTTTCCCTTTCAAACGGTGGAACAAAAGCCAAAAAGGGCGGGTTAACCAAATTTTCCCGGTTATAGCTCAGGGGCATACCGGTTTCCGCATCCAAAATATCACCTCCCGCTGCTTTCAACAATGCGTGGCCCGCAGCCGTATCCCATTCGCCGGTGGGTGAAAAACGCGGATAAATTCCGGCACGGCCTTCCACCATAAGGCCAAATTTCAAGGCACTTCCTGCACGGATTATGCCAGCCTGCGGAAAAGCTTCGCGGTAATTTTGGATAAACTCCTGCGTAAACCTGTTGCCGTGCGATACGCTGGAACATAAAGTAAACGAAGGATTGACACCCTGCAAAACTACACGTTCACTGCATGTTATAAACATGCCTGAATCATTCCTGATCCATCGTTCACGAATCAATTCCCTGCCATCGGTGGCATAAAGCAGACCCGATACGGGAACAAAAATCAGCCCGCAGACCGGCTGACCTTGTCGCAAAAAAGCAATGTTAATGCAGAATTCATCTGTTTTCTTGACAAACTCTTTGGTACCATCCAGCGGATCTACCATCCATACCTCCTGCCAATTCTTTCTTTCCTCGTAGGCAGCAAGTGACGATTCCTCGCTGATGACGGGAATACCTGTTGTTTCCAAACACCTTCGGATAATTTCATCGCTTTCTTTATCGGCTTCGGTTACGGGCGAATCATCCGACTTGGCCTGCACGTGAAATCCGCCATGATAATAAAACAAAATGCGCGATCCCGAGGCTAAAGCGGCTTCACGGGCAATGCTGAGAAAATCAAAATCCATCACGAAGGAAGCACGCGATTTACGAGTGTGGTCAGCACCTCCGTAATATCAAACCCGGCCGCTCTGAGTTGTTGAGGCACGATGCTGGCTTCGCTGAAACCCGGAATGGTATTCACTTCCATAAAATAAGGAACGCCGTCGCGGATAATGAAATCCACCCGGACCAGCGAATCGGCATGCACCAGCCGATACACTTTTTCCGTAAGCCGATGTATACGTTCGGTCAACTCTGCCGACAAAGGAGCCGGAGTAATCTCATCACTTTCACCGAGGTATTTTGCATTATAGTCAAAAAAATCACGGTGCGGCCGGATTTCCGTTATCGGCAGACAAACCAGTTTTTCTCCGTCGTGAAAAATCCCGCAGGTCACTTCCGTTCCCGCGATAAATTCCTCAGCCAATACCTCCTGATCATGTTTACAGGCATCTTCAAATGCGGCGGCTAACTCTTCGGTTTTATACACTTTGTGGGTAGCCACGCTGCTGCCTCCGCTGTTGGGTTTTATAAACAACGGAAGAGACAACTCGGCAACGAGCGCATCCCAGTCGGGCCGGGAACCGCGCAAAAGCAAACGGCTTTTAGCCACGGGAACACCGTGCGGGGCCACCAACTCTTTCGCCAAAGATTTGGCGCTGGTAAGCACGCAGCAGGAGATACAGGGGCCCACGAAAGGCATGTTTACCAAATGAAAATAGCCCTGAATTTTTCCATCCTCTCCGGGTGTGCCGTGAATCATCAGAAAAACGGCATCAAATTGAACTTTTTCACCATTCCGGGTGAATGAAAAATCATTTTTATCCATCTCCAATTCACCGTCATCCAAATGCACAGCCCAACGGCTACCGCGGATGACGATGAAATAGGGTTCAAACAGATTGGGATCCAAACTCCGGACAATCATTTTTCCGCTGCGCAGAGAAACCTCATATTCGCCGGAATTGCCGCCTGCCACCACCGCAATTTTCTTCATGCAGTATATACTTTTACACACAAATAAACGTTAAATGCCGCAGCCAAACCGCAAACCTTGATGGTACTTTTTAACCTGCATACGTGGAAAACAGCCGTCTTTTTTCGCAAAGAAAAAATTAAGGCGGAATGGTTACCTTTGTCGTTTTCACAAACTCAACCGGTGTGAACGGGCTAATGAACAAATCCTTTCTGAAACAATTTTTGATTGCCTTAGCGGCTATGCTGGTCGTTTCTTTCCTATTACTCAAATCGCTTGATTTAATCAGCCGGCACGGCCAATCCACTCCGGTACCCGACGTATCCGGCATGAAGGCTGATGAAGCGTTGGAAAAACTGGATGATGAAGGTTTGGAAGGCATCATTACCGATTCGCTCTATGCCGACGGCAAAAAACCGGGCGTCATTCTGGAACAGAATCCGGAAGCGGGACAGGAAGTAAAGAACGGAAGAAAAATATACCTTTTGGTAAGCACGGGAAATCCCCCGCTGGTGGAAATTCCCGATCTGCGCGACCTGAGCCTGCGTGAGGCCAATGCCCTATTGGAAACCAAAGGGTTGAAGTTGGGAAAAATCGGCAAGAAACCCGGTCCGGGAGCCGTGTTGGAGATGCGTATCCGGGGTACCAAAATACCTCCGAAAGCCAAACTGCCCAAAGGCACGGCGGTTGATCTCATCATCGGTACCGGCGCGGGCGAGGAAAGTGTTCCCGTGCCCGACCTCACCGGTCTTACACGCACCGAGGTCATCAACCTGCTCTCTTCCATGGGGCTGGGTGTGGGATTTGAAAAATTTGAAAACATAACCGACAGCAGCCGGGCCGTGGTATTCAAACAATATCCGGAACCTACGGAGGAACCGGCCATAAATACGGGAGAAGTCGTTGATATTTGGTACGGCAGATAAATCCGCATCCGCATGAAAAACATCCTCCATACATTCTTTATCTGTTTATTCCTTTCAGGAAGCTCATACCTGCTTAGGGCCCAACATCCCCTGAATCTTGAACCGCTGACCACCAACCCACGTCTTGCGGAAGAACATCAATTTACCCCTAGAAATCTTTTTCCGGAAGGAGGAAATGTATTCTACTTCATGGATACGCTATCCCTTCCCGTCGTAGATGATTTTTCGCGCGACCGGTTTAAAGATTTCCGGCTCTATCAATATTCCGGCGTTTATGAAGAGTCGCTCTATTATTTCCGTACCCAAAATTACGTGGAGCAATACCCCGATTCCGTTTGGTATGTGCTCAATCAACCCGATACGTTCCAAATTACGGGAGATAGCACATTCATTACCTTCCCCTGCGTTGCTCCCCAATTCAAAATTTTCATTTACGACACCATTACCAACCCGTTCCGCGTTGCGGATTCCATTTTGGCCTGGCGGTTTATTCCCCAGGTAAGTTCGGTGGTCAATTTCAACCCGATTTTTTCTGCCGATATCGTTCCCGACGGCAAATTATACAACCGTCTGAAAAGCTACACCATCGTGCCGACTTCGCCCAACGACAAATCCGTGTGGACCGACAGAAACGTGTATGTGAGCAATACCATGGCCGTGGAACCTCCTACGGTGGGTGTGGCCGTTTTCGATGGAATACGGCGCGACGGCATGCCCTACGCCCCCAACGAGAGCGCATATGGCGTAGCCGATTACCTCACTTCCAAACCAATTAATCTCAGCGGCTATCTGCCCGGCGATTCTATTTATCTGAGTTTCTATGTGCAGCCCCAGGGTCTGGGATTTTTCCCTGAACCGAAAGACAGCCTGGTGTTGGAATTTAAATCACCGCAGAATACCAACTGGGAAAGAAAATGGAGCAGCGTGGGCAGTCCGCTTACACCTTTCCGCCACATACGGATTCCCGTCCTTGATGCGGAATATTTCGTGAAAGGATTTCAATTCCGATTTAAAAACTACGCAGGGCTTGCAGCCAATATGGATCACTGGCTCCTCGATTACGTTAGGCTGGATGCCAACCGGAGCGTGTCCGATACCCTGTTTAACGACGTAGCCTTCGTTACTCCTCCCCCAACCATTTTGAACCGTTATGAGCAAATGCCGGCCAAGCAATTTATACAGGCCGAAGTAAATCAAAAATGGAAAATGGAATCCACCAACCTCTGGAATCAGTGCAAGTGGATTACCTACGGACATACCCTTTTCTCACCTTCCGGCGATTCCCTTACCTCCTATCCCTACGATGCATTACCCGGCTCGTACGATACCAGCTGTGTAAATCCGTTTTATCCCAACCGGGAGTGGAACAACAATTTCCGCCATTTCCTTCCCGAATTTTCTTACCTGTTTGATGTGTTTGATCCGCTCTGCTGCCCCTATACTGACAGTATGCAATTCACCGTGCGTCACATAATTAAAAACCTCACCGGCGAAGACGGAACACTCACCCATGACCTCAATACCGGCAACGATACCGTGGTGCGCAAACAATCCTTCTTCAATTACTTCGCCTATGACGACGGAGAAGCGGAAGGCGCTTTCTTCCTGGGCACAGTTGGTCAGATTGCCTACGAATTTGAAATGAATTTTGCCGATACGCTCAGAGCCGTTCAATTTTACTTTAATCCGCAAAAGCCGAACGTATCCAACAACAATTTTGAGCTCCGGGTGTGGGGCACGCTACAAAATACCTCAGAAGACACGCTTTATTCACAGTCATTCGTTCAGCCTGTTTATAACAACACGGGACCAAATCAATTCACCACCTACATTCTGGACAGACCCGTTTTCCTGCCGCAGGGAAAATTCTATGTAGGCTGGAGGCAAAACACCCAGTTTAAAATGAATGTGGGATTTGATAAAAACAAAGACAACTCCGAGAAAATTTTCTACAAAACTACAGGCGAATGGATTCCCTTCAGTGACATTCCGGGATACGAAGGTTCCTTCATGATCAGGCCGGTGGTAGGCGCACCCGTGAACCCGGAAGACTTCCTGGATATGGAAGAACCGCAGGAAACTGCGGTAACGGAGGTAGTGGTTTTCCCCAACCCGTCAGACGGCTTTTTTCAATACCAGGTGACTGGAATGGCTCCCGATGATTTGGTGATACGCATTTCCGATTTCAGCGGCAAAATCATACAAACGGTGACCGCTTCGGCAGAAGGACAAATCAATCTGCAGAATCAACCCGCGGGCCTATATTTTGTCACCTTCCACTCGGAGAAAGAAGCCTTCTTCTCCTCCCAAAAAATCATTATTACCCGATAACCCTTGGCACAGTATCCGGCCGACGAAGACGACGATTCGCTTTTCCTGTCTGAGGGAAATGAAGAAGGAGATGAGCTCTACGAACATTTCCGGCTCACGGTAGACAAGGGCCAATCGCCTATACGCATAGACCGTTTCCTCACGGCGCGCATGGAAAACAAAAGCCGCAACCGCATACAGATGGCGGCGGAAGCGGGTTCCATCCGTGTAAACGGGAAACCCGTAAAATCAAACTACAAAATCAAACCGCTGGACGAAATCACCATCGTGCTGTCCAGTCCGCCCGTAAACCGGTTTTTGGTACCCGAAAACATTCCATTGAACATCGTGTATGAAGACGATCATCTGCTGGTGGTGAATAAGAATGCCGGCATGGTGGTGCATCCGGGAGTGGGTAATTTCAGCGGAACGCTCGTGAATGCCCTCGCCTATCATTTCAAACAGCTTCCTTCAGCCAAGCCAAAACCGGGAGCCGAACAGGAACCGCCCCGCCCCGGATTGGTGCACCGCATCGATAAAAACACGTCAGGACTTTTGGTGATTGCCAAAACAGAAGAAACCATGACGGGACTGGCGAAGCAATTTTTTGACAAAACGGTAGACCGGAAATACCAAACACTGGTTTGGGGCAATGTGGAACAGGATTCGGGAACCGTAGAAGGAAACATAGGTCGTGACGAACGCTACAGGAAACTGTTCACCGTTTTTCCCGACGGCAGCGCGGGAAAGCCTGCCGTTACCCATTACCGGGTATTGAAACGCTTTGGGTATGTGACGCTTTGCGAATGCGTATTGGAAACGGGTCGTACGCACCAAATCCGGGTACACATGAAATACCTGGGACATACCGTGTTCAACGACGACCGCTACGACGGAAACCGGGCCGTAAAAGGACCGAATACCGCATCCTTCAAGCATTTTGTGGGCAATTGCATGGATCTGATTCCCGGGCAGGCCCTTCATGCCAAAACGCTCGGATTTCAGCATCCCGCGACGGGAGCATGGATGCAGTTTGACTCCGAGCTTCCGGAAGGGTTTAAAAAGCTGCTGGAGAAATGGGAAAACTACGTGACGCACACCCTGAAGGAAACGGATAGCTTTGGCTGAAAAGCAAACGGGAACCGATTTTTGGAGATCGATTCCCGTTAACCCTTAACCCTAACCTATGAAAAAAACTTCACGTATAATATTGCAAGGTCTGTGCCAAAATCCGGCCCACAAAACTTAAAATTCTCTTAAATATTTCTGAAAACAATTTCCCCCTCAAACTGGTCAATCACAATTTCCTTCGCCTTATCCACCTTGCCCGCCAAAATCATTTTCGACAATTCGTTCATCACCTTTTTCTGTAACACGCGTTTCAGCGGACGGGCTCCGAAACTCGGATCATAACCCAACTGAGCCAACCATTCCACCGCATCATCGGTAAAGCCGAGTTTGATGCCGTTGGTATGTTCCAGCATCTTGGCCGTATTGTCCAGTTGCATCCGCACGATGGCCGATACGTTTTCTCGGCTCAGCGGAGTGAATAAAATCGTTTCGTCTATCCGGTTCAAAAATTCGGGACGTAAAGTTTTACGAAGCAGGTCAAACACCTCGGTTTTTGTTTTGGCCACGATTTCATCCTCATTGCCGATCGTGATTTCCGAGAAATTTTCCTGAATGATGTGTGAACCCAGGTTGGAAGTAAGAATGATGATTGTATTCTTAAAATTCGCGGTTCTGCCTTTATTATCCGTAAGCCGCCCGTCGTCCAACACCTGCAACAGAATATTGAACACATCAGGATGGGCTTTTTCAATTTCGTCGAGCAGCACCACGCTGTAAGGTTTACGCCTTACGGCCTCGGTAAGCTGTCCGCCCTCATCGTAGCCCACGTATCCAGGAGGTGCACCAACGAGGCGCGATACGCTGTGCTTTTCCTGGTATTCGCTCATGTCGATTCGGGTGAGGGATTCTTCGTTATCAAACAGGTATTCGGCCAAGGCTTTAGCCAACTCAGTTTTTCCCACGCCCGTGCTGCCCAGAAAAATAAAGGAGCCGATGGGTCTCTTCGGATCCTGCAATCCGGCCCGGTTGCGTCGTACCGCATCCGCCACGGCCGCGATGGCCTCCTCCTGCCCCACTACCCGCTTATGCAGTTCATCTTCCAGGTACAGCAGTTTCTCGCGCTCACTCTGCAGCATTTTGCTCACGGGAATACCCGTCCAGCGGCTCACCACGTCGGCGATGTCCTCCGCCGTCACTTCTTCTTTGATGAGCGATTTGCTGTCCGACTGCATCTGCGAAAGTTTGGCCTGCGCCTCGGATAGTCTGGCCTCCGCATTGCGGATCAGACCATACCGAATTTCGGCCACGCGTCCGAAATCGCCCTCGCGTTCGGCCTGCTCGGCCTTAAACTTAAGGTCTTCCATTTCGGCCTTGGTTTTCTGAATGCTTTCCACCACTTCTTTTTCCGAAACCCAACGCGCCTGAATCGCATTCCGTTTTTCGGTAAGGTCGGCGATTTCGCGGCTCAGTTTCTCCACTTTTTCGTCATCGCCTTCGCGGCGTATGGCTTCGCGCTCAATTTCCAGTCGGAATAATTCCCGCTCCACGGCATCGAGTTCTTCCGGCTTGGAGTTGATTTCGATGCGGAGTTTGGCACAGGCCTCATCCATGAGGTCGATGGCCTTGTCGGGCAAAAACCGATCGGTGATGTAGCGTTGTGAAAATTCCACGGAGGCCACCACCGCTTCATCCTTGATGCGCACTTTGTGGTGCATTTCGTATTTTTCTTTGATACCGCGCAAAATGGAAATGGCATCCTCGGTGGACGGTTCATCCACCTGTACCTTCTGAAACCGCCTTTCCAGCGCTTTATCGCTTTCAAAATATTTTTGAAACTCGTCCAACGTGGTGGCTCCTATGGCGCGCAATTCCCCGCGTGCAAGGGCCGGCTTCAGGATATTGGCCGCATCCATGGCTCCCTGTCCGCCGCCGGCACCCACCAACGTATGGATTTCATCAATAAACAGAATAATTTCCCCATCGGAATGCTGCACCTCTTTCACCACGGCTTTCAAGCGCTCCTCGAATTCACCTTTGTATTTGGCACCGGCAATGAGTGCGCCCATGTCGAGTGCAAAAATGGTTTTGGTTTTCAGGTTTTCAGGCACGTCGCCTTTGATGATGCGGTGCGCCAATCCCTCGGCAATGGCCGTTTTACCCACGCCGGGTTCGCC
>CAYYRB010000022.1:31191-36299 GCA_964473995.1 uncultured Candidatus Competibacteraceae bacterium
AAGGCTTTCAATAAATGCGCCGTCTCCAGATTCGGATTATCCTTGGCCAGAGCCGACTGTTGCGCAGCCTGCAAAACTTCCTGCGCTTTGACGGTAAATTTTTCCTGATTCATACTAACAAGGGTATTTGCGGTTGGACATGCAAAGAGTTTGCCGAACCATTCACCACAGGAAATTTCGGCAGATTTTCATTAGCCTGTACAACGCTTTATATTCACTTTTGAGAAAAATAAACCCATACAACAACTGACGGTTTGTCGGCTGAATGCACGCTTATATGCCTTTTTGTCACCGGGGCTTGCGCCAAAGACCTGATTTCACTGAAGATAAGCCCTACCCGACTTATCCGGATTTGGAAAACAAAAGGAAATAGCTACTTTTACTGCAAATTGTGCACACAGGCATGAAAAAACTAGTCACCGGAATCCTTTTGTTCATGGCCGTTTCGGCCACTTTTGCCCAAAACGTGGGTATAGGCACGAACACCCCCGACAACACCGCCATTCTGGATCTTACCTCAGACAGCACTGGCTTTCTGGCTCCGCGTCTGACCAAGACACAGCGCGACGCCATCAACGGCCCCGCCCACGGATTGATTATTTTCAACACCACGGACAGTACGCTGGAATTCTGGAACGGACAATGCTGGCTCCGCTCCTACCAGCAGGACTGCAACGCCTGTTATTTCGATGTGAACATGAGCGCCCTCGCGGATACGATTGACCGCATCGTAACCGACTCGGCCATCGTAACGGCCGGATTGGTTCAAACGGGCGGAACACCCACCTCAGTGGGCTTCGGCATTTTGACTCCGCTTCCTCCCGGAGTAACGGTTTCCTTCTCGCAAAATCCCGTGACCATGCCCGGTTCCACGGACATTATTTTTCACGCCGATCCCTTCGCTCCCGCCGGCACGTACAACATCATCATTCAATTTTTCTGCGGAAGTTCATTTCAAAATATCCTTTTTAACCTGACCATTGAGCCCTGTTATATTTTGAACATCAACAACAGCGTGCTCAATTATAACATGGCTACGGATTTATACAACACCTATCCCAATGCGCCCACCAACCAGCCCATCTGCGTGGTAGCCGTCGTGGGTACGGGTGTGCAGATAGCGAGCAACAACACGGCCAATCCGGCCTTCACCACGGGAAACATTCCCGTAGGATCCACCGTGGCCATCCTGAATAACGGAAATATCCTCGGTAAAGGGGGCAACGGAGGAACGGCCTGGAATCCCGTATCGGGAGCTACGGGCGCCGGGTTTAACGGCGGAAACGCCATCAACCTGACCTTGCCCACCACCGTGCAGAACAACTTCAATATTTACGGGGGAGGCGGAGGCGGTAATGCCATGGCCTTTGCCCTTACCCAGCAGATTCCCGTAGTGAACATCAACTTCGGTATCTTCATCGGATCGGGCGGTGGCGGGGGTGCCGGCGGACCTCTGGGGCAGCCCGGTGGTTTGGGCGGTAACTCAGGTCCCGTAATCGGTATTTCGTACTACACTCCCGGACAAAATGGATCGGCCGGGCAGTTCGGCGTCGGCGGATTGGGCGGTATTCTCAACTTCCCCATCCCCATTCAGCTGGGCCCCGTAACCATCGGTTTGAACCCCAACACGGCGGGCGGTAACGGTGGCGGTTACGGATTTCCCGGCACGCAGGGTGTTTTCCAGCTCACGTTGTCGGCCAGTGCGAACATCAACATTCCGTTTATCGGTACGATTACCATCAACCTGCTGAACGGCATCAACATTCCCATACCCGTGCCGCCACCTGCGGCGGGTGTGGCCGGTTTTGCCATTAAGCGGAACGGAAACGCGTGCAACATTCCGGACAATAATTACACCACCTCGAACCTGAAAGGACAAGTAGGAAACTAAACATTGCGAACCATGATACTTAAATACATACACTCACTGATGGCAGGCGCCCTCTTTACGGTCGCTGCGGCACAAGCCCCTTTTGAAGGAATCATCCGCTTTAAAACGGAAAACAAGGCCATCGCCGAAACGGCAGAGGTGACCTGGTACCTGAAAAGCGGGAACAGCCGTCTGGACATTCTTTCCAACACGCCGGACGCCAAGGCCGAGATGAGCCTTTATTTTCCCAAGGGAGCTGCGCAGGCGAGCATGGTGAGCACCGACAACGGAAAAACGACGGTGTATCCCCTGCCCTATTCCGCCTTTGCGGATGCGGATTTTTCCAAGGCATTCGGCGCCACGGCAACAGGCCGTACCGAAACCGTGGCCGGTTTTACCTGTGAAGAATACACAATGCAGACGGCCGAGGGTAGCATTTCGTGCCTCGTGAGCCGGGAATCGGGCATTTCCGCGGGTTCCTTTCCATCCGTTATTTTGGGCCGGGGCATTTTCGGAGCCTTGATGCAAAGCGGGGTACAGGGCATTCCGCTGAAAATTGTTTCCCGTGATTTCTCAGGGAACATAGTACTGGACCAGGAAGTGATTTCCGTGGAGCCCGGTTCCGTTTCGGATACCCGGTTTGCCGTGCCGTCTTTGCGCTGATCTGCAAAGCATTCATACTTCTTTTTTATGAGTGGGATGGTCTAAAGGCCTTCCCCTTTTTTTTGAAAAAAAAGAACGATTGTTTTGTAAAGTAATTTCTACTGATTACTTTTGGGTTAACCAAAAACCTGAAAATTGAAGACTGTTTCCGGGAATATCGTAAAGCAGGAAGGAAAGGATTGGCCCTTTATTCTTTCTACATGCAGCCACACCCTGATTGCTGATCCTTGGGACGCGGGCAATAATACCCACTTATTAGTGCCGGGAAAAGGTTATCCGTATTTTCAGAAATTACCCGTAACCAAAAGCGGTAAAACGACAAAAATGGATAAACTCATCCGTACAAATCCGATTAAAAAAAAGGTGCTCCATGAGCCGATTGAGGTGAACCCAAAAACAAATAAAAGGAACCCAAGGTGCGCCAATCCACCCAAAAATAGAGAGATAAGCGCATCTTTGGTGCGCCAATAAACAAGTTGGCGGTAATTCTATAGCGACCGTGCAACCTCAAACGAACAAACAAATATTTTACCTTTAGACAATGGAAGTAAAAGGACAAATAACAAAACTACTTGACGACCTTAACAAAGGCGTTTATGAAAAGCAAGAGATTATTGCATTATCACTTTTGACTGCGTTAGCAGGCGAAAGTATTTTTCTATTGGGTGCTCCAGGCGTTGCCAAAAGTTTAATCGCAAGACGATTGAAATTTGCATTTAATGACGGAACATCATTTGAATATTTGATGAACCGCTTTAGCACACCAGACGAAATTTTCGGACCCGTTTCAATTTCACAACTCAAAGACCACGACAAGTATGAACGCATCATCAAAAATTATTTGCCGAGTGCGACAGTTGTTTTCCTTGACGAGATTTGGAAAGCAGGACCTTCAATCCAAAACGCTTTGCTGACAGTTTTGAACGAGAAAGTTTATCGCAACGGAGAACAAGAAATTAAAGTGCCTATGAAAGCACTCATTTCTGCTTCCAACGAATTGCCGATGAAAGGCGAAGGACTTGAAGCACTTTGGGACAGGTTTTTAGTTCGGTATGTTGTTGACGGCATCACCGACAAAAACAATTTCAATGAGATGATTTCAAAATCTCTCAAATCGTATGACGACAATGTTGATGAAAAAAATAAAATTGGCGACATTGAATATTCAAAGTGGAGTGAGTTAATTGATGAAATTGAAATTCCCGAAAATGTTTTCAATGTAATTCACATCATACGCAACTACATTCAGGAACACAACAAAAAGGACGAGAAGAAAGAAAATCAGATTTACATTTCAGACCGCAGATGGAAAAAGATTGTGCGGTTGCTTCGCACTTCTGCATTTCTCAATGACCGCAAAGCGGTTGATTTGATGGACTGTTTCATAATTGCAAATTGTATTTGGAACGAGCCGACACAGTTTCCGACTGTATTGCAATTCACAAAAGATGCAATTCAAAAGCACGGATACACTTTGAATTTCAAACTTTCAGACATTCAATCTGAAATAAAGGACATTAACGATGATGTTATTACTGAAACTTCTTTTCTAAAAGAAGTGAATGTAACCAAACTAAAAACTCATCTGAAAGATTATTACAAAATTCTCAACTTCAATGACAACTTCGCTATTTCAGTTGACGACTACAATAGTTTAAACAACCAATCTGAAAGTCATTTGTATTTGCATCGTTATGGCTACCATTACCGCAATCAATATAGCCAGTATAACACTTACCGATTAAGGAAAGGAAAAAAATTCCACATTCTTATTAATGGAACTGAATATCCACTTGAAACTGCTACCACAAAAGAAGAAAAGAAAGCAACTAAGAAACCGCATAAAGCGGTTCAAAAAGAATGGGAGAAAAAAATAAAAGTTGTCTTGACAACAACCGGCAATCTCAAATCTCAAATTGAGCATTACCGAAGCAGCGACTTAAAACATTTGCGAGTAAACCTATTTGTCAATCCACTTTTAGCAGAGATAGTTGAAACTAATTTAAACGATACACAAAAGGAAATTGAAAAGTTAGAAGTTGAAGTAAGCAGAATTCAACATTACTACGAGAATGTAGAAGACCAGACAGAGGAAAAAGAAATAAAACAACTCACAAACGGTAAAGCGTAATGAGCAATCCTTTCAGCAAGTTTGAAAACTTTGGTTCTATTGCCGACCCTGCTAAAAGGAAAGAATTAGCAAAAGCAATTTATGAGCAGTTGCAATCAAAATCAGAAAAAGGAATTGGCTTCGCCAATTCCGATACTGAAAATTTTGCAACTGCTATTAACGAAATTCTGAATTATAAAACGCTGAAAGAACTTTGCAGTCAGGACAAAGACCTTGCAGAGAAAGTAACACAGGAAGTTTTGGACTTCATCAACAAAGCCAAGCGAGAAATAAATACTTCTGAAAATCCATTTGAGCCAGAAAAAGAATTGTTGAATTCCTTTTCGGAAACCGAAAAGAAAAACTTCCAAGAGCAATGGAAACCGACAAGCGGTTTCCTTAAAGAGAATTACAGCAAGAACCAAATTGATTGCAACTTCTACAACGAAGAATTCAAAAAGAGTT
>CAYYRB010000022.1:36309-36546 GCA_964473995.1 uncultured Candidatus Competibacteraceae bacterium
CAAGAAAGAGCAACAAAGTTTTGAAAGTGTTAAGGAACATCTCACAGACAAGTGGGAAAATCTTTTGTTTGCAAAGCAAACCAATTGGGAGTTAAGTATCATTGAAAGGTGGCGACATAAAATTGCCGAAGAACTTTACAAGCGAATTGAGGAACTAAAAAAACTTCAAGAGTTGCTTGAACCTTTCACCAATGAATTAGGAAGGTTGTTTGATATGAGCAAAGGAAATTGGCAGAG
>CAYYRB010000023.1:0-36178 GCA_964473995.1 uncultured Candidatus Competibacteraceae bacterium
AGCAGACTAATCATTCCGCAAACGGCATTGGGAAAGCGCGCGGCGAATTCATTTATGCCGAAGATATGCATGCTCAACACCTGCATCCAGATAAACAGGGGCGGTTTTTCCCAGAAAGGCTCGAAATTAATCTGCGGCCGGAGGTAATCCCCCGTGAGGATCATTTCTCTCGCTATTTCCGCAAAGTTGATTTCGTCCCAGTCGAACAGATGTAACCCGCCTAAAAAAGGCACGAAGAAGATTCCCGATAAAATCAGGATGCTCAATCGGTTTTGGAAATCTCGGCTCAGCAAGGGACTTTTTTTGATGAATAAAAAGCTAAAATAGAAAATTGCCCGCGAAAATAGCGTTTCGGGTGGACTTGCCGGGTTATTTAGCCTTATCTCCTTTAGGCATCACGGGATTTTGGAATTGAGGAGGTCTGTCATTTTGGCTGATTTAAGGAATGATTCTTTTGGTTTTTTTCAAAAAAATAGTCCGGCGCACCTTTTGTGATGAGAGGAGTTGACTATTTTTGCAGACAACATCAACATCAAAAATAAATTTATGGCTTTACAATTCACTGACGCCAATTTTGAGGAATTGGTAAAAAAATCGGATAAACCTGTTTTGGTTGACTTTTGGGCGGAATGGTGCGGACCATGTAAAATGATCGGTCCCGTGGTAGAAGAATTGGCCAAAGAATACGACGGACGCGCCGTAATAGGTAAAGTGAATGTGGATGAAAATCCGGGTATAAGTATGGAATTCGGAATCCGCTCCATCCCCACGTTGTTGTTCTTCAAAAATGGGCAGATTGTTGACCGTCATGTAGGGGTAACCGGTAAAGACGTGTTGGCCAAAAAATTAGACGCTCAAATGTAATTCCAGATAACTGATTTTTGATCAAGCCCTCTTTACGGAGGGCTTTTTTTTTGCCCACATTTCGGCTGAACTTTCCCCAAGTTTAATTGAATTAAAAGGTACACGAGATTTTTGAAAAGGAGACTATCAAACGGGCGTATTACTCGATTCCGCTTTTTTCAGCCCCTGTTTTTCGGCCTGTTTTCTCTATTTTTCGGGCCATTCCATTTAGCAGGAAATCAGTAAATAAATCCGCATCCTTGGCCGATAAGCTACCTTTTACGGAAAAAGCTTCGCTTACCGTGTAAAGGGCCGAGGCTAATTTGTCTGCCTCTTTTTTTAATTCTTCAGATTTTACCGCCTGACTTAAGATGTCTTTTAGAAAAGCAATTTCCTGCTTTTTTATTTTTCCCAGCACTTTACTCACGGGTTCTGCTGCGGCAAAAACACCCATATAACGGGTTCTGTGCAATATTTTGAAGGGTTCTGAAACGCTGCCTTTCTCGCTTAGGTAAACCCGGATTGAGCCTTTCAGTGAGCTTTTCTTACTCATCTTTCTTTTCAATACTTGTTGGAAAGCACCGTACTGCATCAGAACAAGCTCGGCATAAAGCTCCTCTTTGTTTGTGAAATAATAATACAGTGAGGTTTTGTTCATGCCCGCAGCTCTTCCTAAATCCTCCAGGGTGGTTTTTTCAGGGCCGATTTTTTCGAATACACCTTGTGCGGCGCGGAGTATTTTTTCACGCACTAATTCTTTTTTCAAAGCCATGACTTTTTTTATTTTTTCAAAAATAATGAATATTCCAACAAATTGTTGGAATATTTGAAAAAGGAATGTTGTGTTTTATTTCTTTTGCGAGAGCATTTACCGGGTTAGCGTAACCGATCCGCTTTTTTCAATATAATCGTCCGGATCTCCGCAAGCCGGTTTTACGCGCATGAAATAAAAATAGACACCATCCCGGTTATTCCCGCCGTCCCAAAATTCGGTTGGATTATTGGTAGAGAATACCACTGCCCCCCAGCGGTTCAGAATGCTGAATTCATAACTGTCGTATTCAGTCAGTGGGAATTCCACTGTCATGATGTCATTTATGTTATCTCCGTTGGGTGTGAAAATGTTGGGCACGATAATTTCATTCTGGTTTAGTGTGATATTTAGCGTAACCACCTGAGCTGAATCACTGATGGAACAGCCTGAAGAATCCGTGGCCGTCGCATAATAAACACCGGGAGCCAGATTGCTGATAATCGGCGTGTTTTCTCCCGTACTCCAAGAATAGGTGTAAGGGGGTGTACCGCCCACCACTTTAGCCTCGATGGCCCCCGCATTGGTTTGATCGCAGGTGTTATCCGTAATATCCAGCAATAGGGCCAGTTCGGCGGGCTCTTCAATCAGAACCTGCAGGTTTTGGCTGCAGTTATTCGCATCCGTCACCGTAAGTTCATAAATACCTCCGGAAACAGCGGAAAGATTTTGGGTTACTGCTCCGTTGTTCCATGAGAAGCTGAGAGGAGGCGTGCCCCCGGAAACATCAATCTGGGCAAAGCCGTCAGACGCGCCGAAGCAGGATACACTGCCTGCGTTCTCCTCGGTCAATGTCAGCAGCGGACTTACTGAAACGGAGACCGTGTCCGAATAGACGCATCCGAAATTATCGGTACCGAAAACCCAATAAAGGGCCGTGGAAGAAACGGTTATGGTTGGAGCGGTATTTCCCGTGCTCCAAAAATACGATGCAAAACCGGCTGTTGCGGTAAGTTGAGCGGAACCTCCGTTACAAATCGCCAAATCGTTCCCCAGATCCAGCGGAGGAACCGGGAAGTTGGATATAATTACCTCATCGCTCTGCTGACATCCGTTTCCATCCGATACGGTAACGCTGTAAGTGCCCGGTTGGGTTACGGAAATGATCTGGTCTATGGCGCCCGTATTCCATGCGTAAGCCGGATATCCGGCCCCTGGATTCAGAATTACGGGATCTCCGGGGCAAACCGTAGTATCAGATCCCAAATCAGGAATGGGTAGTGAATTTATTGTTACCGTTGTATTTGTCTGGTAGGAACAGTTGTTTAGGTCGGTAACGTTCAGGTTTATGTTGCCCGCCGAATTCACCGGAAAGAGTTGTCCTCCCGAAACGGAATTCCACAGATAGGAAACGAATCCTGCACCCGCATCTAAGGTGTCTGCACTTCCGTCGCAAATTGCTAGAGTTGGAGGTAGGGCAGGGGTCAGATCGGGATATTCCGAAACGGAAATGGTGTCTTTCCCCTGGCATCCGAAATTATCAATGACCGTAACAAAGTAGTTGCCTGCCTGCGATACGCCTATGGTGGAAGTAGTTGCTCCGTTGCTCCAGAAATAAAAATTGCCCGGGCCTGCATTCAAGGTGAAAGAGGCATTGTTGCATAAAGTGGTATCATTTCCCAGATTCACTGAGGGGCCGGGAAGAACATTCACCACCATGGTATCCGTTTTGGCGCAATTGGCGGCATCGGTAACGGTAAGTACGTAGGTGGTGGTTACCGTGGGATTGGCTACCGGATTAGCCACGGTAGGATTTGAAAGTGAAACCGCGGGGCTCCAGCTGTAGGTATAACCCGGATTTCCTCCCACTGCTGCCGGATTTCCTCCAAGCGGAATGCCGATTCCCAGGCAGGTAAATAAATCCGATCCGGCATTCGCATTAACGATAACCGCCGGGTTTTCTGAAATACTCAGGGTAAATGTGCCCATATCCATCGCTGCCGCACCGTCAACGACCACACGGTAGGTCCCTGGAGTACAAAGAGGCACGTTGATTTCGGAGGTTTGGGCGCAGAAATCATCGTTAAACTCGAGAACGTTGCAATTCGCATCCAACAGATACAATGCGGTATTGAAGTTTGCGGCGGCGCACAGGGAAATGCGCAGACCAACTCCCTGGGTTACCGTAAATTCATAAAACACATCGTTTCCCGGGCTATTCGGCAAGTTATTCGAATAGCATTCGTTGCTGTTGAAATGGCTGATCGGGCTGAATCCTGCAGCCACCGAACCGAGGGAAATGGCATCGTTGCAGGAAGTCCCTTTGGTGTAGCGCCAAAAAGACTCTATGCGTGGCTGGTAAAAGTTGTTGCCACAACCCGATCCGATCACGTATCCATGGTTATACCATTGGCAGGGCGGGCCCAGTCGGTAGGGCATATTGGTTTTAAAGGGTTGTGCATCGCATCGGAAATCATCTCCCTCATTCAACCCTATACATACTCCGAAAACAGGAAGGCCGCAGCACTGGGGCGCATTGTAATCGCAGCGGGTCCCGTTTGAGCAAAAGCCCAGCAATTGGTCAGAGTTGTTGTCGTCCTCCCAGGCATCCAACCGCAGATCAAAAAATTGGGGAACTGCTGCCGTAGGATAGGTGTAATTGAATAAAACAGAATTAAAATCGGTGGATAATCCGGGAGGTGAGAAGTCATCGGTAAGGCAGTTTCCTCCAACCCATCCCTGACCGTCTAAGTTGGCCTGGTCTCTCACCCAAACTTTGTAGGAAAGTTCATCGGGAGCAAAACCCACACCCAGTAAGCCTTCATCGGTAGATTGAAAGGTGGTATTAAAATCCCTTACTTTTACCTGAAGTTGAATGGGTCCATCATTAAATGTTTGAGCCACTGCGCCTGTACTGATTCCGAGAAAAATTACCGGTATCCATTTTTTCATCAGCGAACGATTTGATGGTAAAACAAGTTTTTTCATATTAGGATGTGATAAGCAAAAAAGCCTATTTGCAATTCAAAGATAATACTCCGAATCGATTTTTTGCCGGATACCGACAATAGTCAAGAACCTACTTGTTCAAGGGCTTATTTTCTACCCCGGAATAGGGATTGATGTATATTGTTTTTTTGGATTTCTATTCAGCAGTGGCTCAATAACTCCCGCTGTAATTCCTGCAGGCTGAGCACGCCTGATTTTCTCCAGACGGTTTCCCCTTTTTTGAAAATGATAAAAGTGGGCACTCCCCGTATACCGTAATGGGTAGCGGCATTGGGGTTGTGATCTACGTTGATTTTTATCACCTTGAATTTACCTTCGGCCTTTCCTGCTAACTCTTCCAACACCGGTACCATCATTTTGCAAGGCCCGCACCAATCGGCATAAAAATCAACCAATACGGGCGTTTCGCTTGATATTAAATCCGAAAATGACCGTTTTTTGCTCATGGGTTTATTTTTTTAGTTGGTTTACCCGGCTCCAGCTTCCTCCGTTCATTGCCTTAAATCCTGCCGAATTTAATATTTTTTGGGCACTTGAACTCCGCATTCCCGAAGCACAGCAAGTGACTATGGGTTGGTCTTTTTTTAATTTCCCCATGGAGGTGCTCAGTTTGTCCAAGGGCATGTTGATGGAACCTTTTACATGTCCACTCTTGTATTCGCCGGGTGTTCGTACATCTACGATGAGTGCACCATCCCGGATCCAATTTTCCAATTCATTGTTCTTTCCGCCAAAAAGTGTTCTGATTAATGATATCATACAGCCGTTTTTTTTAATTTGATGCAGCGTTTTTGTCTTCCTTTATGAATAAATGCTCAAAAGACGACGTGAATAAATAGCCCAAAAGAAATCCGTACCCCGTAATCAGGTATTTATTTGAACGAATCGCGCATCCTTCCGTGCATCCGTAAAATTTCCAATAAGCAAAACCGGCAATTGCGCCGACAAACCCGATGACGATCCGCAGCAAAAGTCTTTTACGATTCAAATTCATAAGTGAAACAACTTGACTCCGCAAAGGTATGGCGGCTTCCCTGCGCTTCCGGTAACCCGGGTTACAAATCAAAAAGTTTTCTGGGTAATCAGCCTAATTTAGCTAATGCGCCTTTGATTCGGGTGATGGCTTTCTCAATATCCTGCTCTGATGCGGCATATGAAATTCGGATATGGTTGTCCATGCCGAACGCTCCACCCGGTGTGATGGCCACGTGTGCTTCATGAATCAGATACATGCAAAGGTCTTTGGAGTTTTCAATTCTTTTCCCGTGGCCTGTTTTTCCAAAGTAGGCGGAAACCTCAGGGAAAATGTAGAAAGCGCCGTCGGGCAGATTGGTTTTCATGCCCGGAATATCGTTCAACAGATGTAAGGCTAAATCTCTTCTTTTTTTGAAAGCATCCCGCATAAAACCCGTAGCCTCCCCGGGGTCGGCCATAAGTGCCGCGATGGCGGCCCGTTGGGTTATGGAACAGGTGGCCGATGTATATTGCCCCTGAATTTTAGTGCAGGCAGCCGCTATTGTTTCGTGGGCGGCCAGATATCCGAGTCGCCATCCGGTCATGGCAAATCCTTTAGATAATCCATTTACGGTAATCACCCGGTCTTTGATGGTATCAAACGAGGCGAGGGACCGGGAGGGTTTTCCGAAGTTGATTAATTCATAAATCTCGTCCGATATGATGAACACGTGTGGATTTCGCTCAATCACCTCTGCCCAGCCCTGTAATTCATCGTCAGTCCAGACGCTTCCCGTGGGATTGCACGGACTGCTGAAGATGATTAGTTTTGTTTTCGGGTTGATGCAATTTTCCAAATCGGCTGCCGAGGGCTTAAAGTTTTTCTCTATTCCCGCCTCCAGCATTACCGGAGTTCCTCCGGCATAAGCGACCATTTCTTTATAACTCACCCAATAGGGCACGGGTAAAATCACCTCATCACCTTCACTCACCAACGCAAAAACGGCATTGGCAATGGACTGTTTGGCTCCGGTAGACACGACGATGTTGGCGGGTGAATATGAGAGTTGGTTGTCTCTTTTCAATTTATGGCATACTGCTTCCAGAAGTTCCTTATATCCCGCCACCGGCGTGTAGTGCGAAAAATTTTTCCTGATGGCATCGATAGCCGCTTCTTTGATGAATTCAGGCGTATCGAAATCGGGTTCGCCCAAACTCATATTAATCACATCCAGGCCTTTTTCTTTCAATTCGCGGCTCAATCTGGCCATCGCCAGAGTTTCACTTTCTCCGAGCAGATCTACTTTTTTTGATAAAATGGACATAGGCAAACAATAAAATATTCCCAGATGGGGTTTAGTTTATCGGGTCAAACGTAAAGGTTTTAACTGAATCGGCAAAAGAGAGTTTTTGCCCATATTTGCAAAAAAACAAAACAAATGCAGGAAATAGTTGAATTGCTCAAGTATATAATTCCATCACTCGTAACGGGAGGTCTTGTTTATTATTTGTTTACCGCTTTTTATCGGCGGGAGGAAAGCAACCGTATGCTGAAATACAAAACCGAAGTGAATAAAACCACGCTTCCCATTCGCATGCAGGCTTGTGAGCGTCTTACTTTGCTCATGGAACGTATTTCTCCTGTGACTCTGGTTATGCGCGTGAACACATCCGGCGTGACAGCCAAAATGCTGCATGCCGAATTACTGAAAACCATACGAAGTGAATTTGACCACAATGTTACCCAGCAGATTTATGTAAGCCGCACTGCCTGGGAGGCGGTACGCAATGCAAAGGAAGAAACGGTAAAGTTGGTGAATATGGCGGCAAGCCGCATGGATGAAAACGCCAAAGGAACCGATTTAGCTCAAACCATTCTGGAATTGTCCATGAACCTGAAGACCCTGCCCACGCAAGTCGCCTGCGATGTACTTCGCGAGGAAACGGCCCGTTTGTTTTAGGTCTGCAGAATTGCGACGAAGGCGAACCATATCGTGCTTTTCTTGTTTTCTTTCCGTACACGTAAAATTATTTTTGATTGAAAGTTTTCTTTTTTCTTATTCTGATTTTATCTGCTGTTCTTGTGGAGTGGGCAGCCTACGCGGCATTTAAAGGCCTTGTCAGGCAAAATACTTTCTTGCTGTGGGTATACCTCGGAGTCACCTTAATTTCCTATCTGCTGCTTTTTGCTTTTCCCCTGGTTGGTAAACAGGTGCGGTATCCCTTGATTAATGTATTTTTCATCCTTTTCTTTGGCAAATTGTTGGCGGCCATCTTGGTGATGCTGGGCTTGGGGGCCAATAAATTGGTAGAAACGGTATATGCCGAAACGCCCGTTTCAGAAGGGCGTAGGGATTTTATCCGTAAAACATCGGCACTCATCGGGTTATTTCCGATGGCCTTGATGACCTGGGGTATTTTTCGAACCGCGGGAAATTTTAAAATTCACCGGGTTAATCTTCGTTTATCCGCATTACCAAAAGCATTCAGAGGGCTTCGTATAGTTCAGATATCCGACATTCATACGGGAAGTTTTTTCAGCAAAGACCGCATGGAGGAGGCGGTTCGGGAAATTGAAAGCCTGAAGCCCGATCTGGTCATTTTTTCGGGCGATTTGGTGAATAACCGATCGGACGAATGCGAACCCTATGTGGAAATTCTTTCGCGCATCAAGGCTCCCATGGGCGTTTACAGCACGTTGGGAAATCATGATTACGGCGATTACGAGCCCTGGAAATCGGCGGATGAAAAGCGCGAAAATTTTCAGCAGATGATTGCCTTGCATCAACGCATGGGGTGGCGTCTACTGATGAATGAACACGTTATTTTCGAGAGAGACGGCGAAAAAATCGCTCTGATCGGCGTGGAAAACTGGGGTGCAAATCTTCGGTTTCCTAAGTATGGTAAATTGGCCGAGGCCTATGCAGGCACCGAGGAAATTCCCGTAAAGATGCTCATCAGTCATGATCCGTCTCATTGGGATGCACAGGTGATGAATGATTTTCCGGATGTAGATCTTACTTTTTCGGGGCATACGCATGGGTTTCAGTTCGGCGTGGAAATACCCGGCATCAAATGGTCGCCATCGCAATGGGTGTACTCGCAATGGGCTGGTCTATACGAAAAATCAGGCCGTTACCTTTATGTAAACCGCGGTCTGGGCTGTATCGGATACATGGGCCGTGTAGGCATCCGCCCGGAGATAACCTGTTTTGAATTGGCTTGATGTATACTGGTTTTCAGTATTTTAAGACTGCAAAATTTATTGCACAAGTGGGAATCATCTCCCGTTGTTTTGCAGAAATAAACAGCATTGAAATTGGCATCTGATGGTTTTTAAAAAATAATTACCTTTGCACTCCCGTGAAAAATCACGGCAGTTATTAATTATTGTTTAACATTTAACATGAGCCCAGGAGGCTCAACACAAAACAACATGTCAGAAGAGACAAACGAGGTACAAGGTACCGAACATGCTGCAACGCCTGCAGCAGCTCCAAAACCCAAAGCTTCCAAAAAAACATTGTCTGATTACGGTGCCGAAGGCATGCAGGCAGGCGCATTTGACTGGTCAGCTTTGGAAGGTTATAATGCCGAAACGAAAGGCAAATTGTCTACCATGTATGAAAAGAGTTTCAACACGGTGGCACCGCATCAAATCGTGGCAGGCAGCGTAATGTCGATTACACCCAAAGACGTAGTTATCAATGTGGGTTACAAATCGGAAGGCGTAGTTCCCAAAACAGAATTCCGTTACAATCCAGACCTGAAAATCGGTGATGGCGTAGAGGTGTACATCGAATCGCTTGAAGACAAAGAAGGTCAACTATTGCTTTCACACAAGAAGGCCAGAGCATTGAAAGCATGGGATCGTATCAATGAAGTATACACCAACGACGTGGTGATTACCGGTTTCGTGAAATGCCGCACCAAAGGCGGTTTGATCGTGGATGTATTCGGACTAGAGGCATTTCTCCCCGGTTCACAGATTGATGTGAAACCGATTCGCGACTACGATGTGTACGTAGGCAAGAATATGGAGTTCAAAGTGGTGAAAATCAATCAAGAGTTTAAAAACGTGGTTGTATCACACAAGGTGCTTCTTGAGGAAGAATTGGAACAACAGAAAAAAGATATCATCTCCAAATTGGAGAAAGGACAAATCCTTGAAGGGGTCGTTAAAAACGTTACCTCCTACGGTGTATTTGTTGATTTGGGCGGTGTGGACGGACTTATCCATATCACCGATCTCTCCTGGGGTCGTATCAACCATCCTGAAGAAATCGTTCAGCTTGATCAGAAAATCAACGTGGTTGTTCTTGATTACGACGACGAGAAAAAACGGATTGCCCTCGGTCTCAAACAACTTTCCGCCCATCCTTGGGAGCAGCTTTCCGCTGACCTGAAACCGGGTGACAAAGTGAAGGGTAAAGTGGTAGTATTGGCCGATTATGGCGCATTCGTTGAAATTGCTCCAGGGGTGGAAGGACTTATTCACGTTTCTGAAATGTCCTACTCATCGCATCTGCGTTCCGCATCCGATTTCATGAAACCTGGAGATGAGGTGGAAGCCGTTATTCTTACCTTGGACAGAGAAGAGCGTAAAATGTCATTGGGCATTAAACAACTGAAAGAAGATCCTTGGGCCAATATCGCCGAAAAATATCCGGTGAATAGCAAGCACACGGCTACCGTGAAGAACTTTACCAATTACGGAATTTTCGTAGAGTTGGAGGAAGGTGTGGATGGTCTCATTCACATTTCTGATTTGAGTTGGACAAAGAAAATCAAGCATCCGAGCGAAGTAACCAAAATCGATGAGAAAATCGATGTGGTCGTGTTGGAAATTGATGCGGAAAACCGTCGTCTCTCTCTCGGTCACAAACAGCTGGAACAAGATCCTTGGGAAGTGTTCAGTACTATCTTTGAAGTGGGAAGCACTCATGAAGGTACTGCCGTTGAGAAAAACGATAAAGGTCTCGTTATTTCACTGCCTTACGGTATTGAAGGTTTCGCTCCCAATAAGCACCTCAAACGTCAGGATGGTTCTAACGTAGGTTTGGATCAAAAAGCAGATTTCAAGGTGATTGAATTCAATCGGGAAGATAAGAAACTGATTGTTTCACACACCAAAACCTGGGAAGAAGTAAAAGAAGGTGAAGAGAAGCCGGAGAAAGCGGAGAAAACCGCTAAGGCTAAGGATAAGCCTAAGGCCGCTTCCACCAAAACGGAAACGACTACATTGGGTGATATCGCAGCTCTTGCTGATCTGAAGCAGGAAATGGATGCCAAAGCCAAAGGCAAATCCACAAAAAAGAAAGATGAATAAAGAAATCTCTTTATTGAATTGATAAAAGCCCCGCCATTGTTGCGGGGCTTTTTTTTGGAATTTGATTTCCTTCTTTTACGGTTTCAGTTCTGGTGTAATAATTCTTAATTTTCCTGAAATAAGGAAACTATGAAATATCTATGCCGTTCAAGTATTAAAACATGCAGTATGGAACACCGCTACTTAAATTTTATGCCTTATGAAACGTTCCATCTTTCTGCTGCTATTCCTGTTTTTGGTCTTTCACGGATTATTTTCCCAGCCGGTTACTTTGGCAGATTTAAACCATGTGTTGAAATCCGCCTCACAAGATTCTTTACGATATATTGAGCGACTTGCCGCTTTGAATTTTCATGAACGCCTGAATGAATATCGGGTGAAAAAAGGTAAAGCGGCTTTGCGGTGGGATGAAGCCCTTTGGCTTACTTCCCACAACCATTGCCTTTGGATGGATGCGAATGAAAAACTCTCGCATGGACAAAAAGAGGGAACCCGGTATTTCACCGGCTCGAGTCCGGGAGACCGATATCACTATATATATGGTGGTGAGTCTCCTTATAATTGGACAGGTGAGAATGCATTGTATAACTACAGCGCAGACGGGATAAGTGTGAAGGAGGTAGCGCAGAACATAGCTGAATATTCATTGAATCAATGGATACGGTCTCCCGGGCATCATGAAAATTTATTGTCAGACAGACATTCCATGCATGGTACGGCATTTCGAATTAATGGAGACGGCAGAGTATGGGGTACTGATTTGTTTGGCTACAGCTCTTCAAATTCCTCCGAGCGAATAATTGCAGATACCCCTAATCCGAATTTTGCAAAACAGGTGGCTGAATCTGCTCCTCGGAATGAAGGAACTAAAGAAGACGAATTTGAAGCTCCTGCAAAACCAAAGAAGATCAACCTGATAAAGTCTGTTAATGATCTTTCAGTTTCGCTTTACAAGGCTGACAATCTTACGCGAAACAAATCACTTGAAAAAGCGGCGCTGAATCATGCCGAATACCTTGCGTATGCCAAAAATGCTTCCGCCGAACAGGATGATCGGTCTTCCCGTTTTTATGCGAAAACACCGTTTGGTCGCGTACTGAAAGCTTCAGGCGGGCTGTTTATTTTTTCTTCAGGCTCTCGAAAACTGAAGGAGCAGTTGGCCCTGTTGGAGGTTGATTTGGCCACGTTTTCTGCCGATGATATGTTGTTCTTAGCCTGCGAAAAACTGGGTAATGCGCCTGATTATGCGCGAAAAGTGGGTATAGGTGTCTTCATGAAACGGAAGAAAAACACCCTTCGAATAGCTGTAGTAAGGCTTTATTGCTGATTTTTTTCCGATTTTTTGTGTTATACCTTAGCCGTGTTATCTTCGTGAAAAATACCGGTTGAGCCGTCTTGTTCTAATACCTACGCCCATTGGCAATCTCGAGGATATTACCCTGCGTGCATTGAATACCTTAAAATCCTGTCGATTTGTGTTGGCTGAAGACACGCGAACAGCCGGGTTTCTTTTAAAGCATTTTGATATTCAGGTTCCCCTGAGGCCTTTTCACAAGTTTAATGAGCATAAGGTGTTGGACAATCTGCTCGATCAAATTGAAGCCTGTGAGTGTGTGGGTTTGATTTCTGATGCCGGTACTCCCGGTATTTCCGATCCGGGTTTTTTATTGGTAAGGGCCTGTATTGAAAGAGGAATCGATGTGGAATGTCTTCCCGGTCCTTCAGCACTTATACCCGCTTTGGTGGTGTCGGGTTTTCCCACCGACCGTTTTGTTTTCGAAGGTTTTCTGCCACACAAAAAAGGAAGACAAACGGCCTGGCTTCGACTGCGCGATGAGGAAAGAACGGTTGTTTTGTATGAATCGCCATACAGGTTAACCAAAGCCCTGGCTGAAATTTGTGAGTGGGTAGATCCTCGGAGAAGAGTGGCCGTTTGCCGTGAATTGTCGAAAAAATTTGAGGAAATCCGACGCGGGGAAGCCGCTGAGGTACTTGCCTATTTCAGCCAAAAGCCCGTAAAAGGCGAAATTGTGCTGGTGATGGGAGGTTGTTCCAAAGAGGGAAACCTCGATAAAAAATAGGACTTAGTTAAACAATCCCCATCGGATTCCAAGCCTGAAACTCCGATCCTGCATGGCATAGCCCGGCGTGGTAAAATAGGCCGGTTTCGGAAATCCTTGGTTTATATGGCCCGCATGCAGGAAAATGCGGAACCGTTTTATTTTGGCGCTCACATACAAATCCAAATAGGGGTAACCGGCTACCCGCGGTTGTCCGCTCTGCAAGAAAAAGCCCATGAGTGCCGGGTTATATCCATACCCCGTGTATCCCAAGCCATAGTAGATATCAAAGCCGGCTTGCAGCAACAGGGCTTTTTTAAATAATTTGTTTTCGTAATAGAAAGAACTGCGCAAATAAAATGGGGCTACGCGTACGAAATCGTTATCAGCCGTTTGGTACATGGCATAATTTACCCAGTGAAAACGCTTTTTTGAAAAGGCTAAATCGTGTGAAATCCACGCCTGAAAGATGGCCGTTTCTCCATTAACCTGAGCCGCCCGCGCATTCTCGTCCAGATAAAGTAGATTTCCCGTCAGGTAGAATTTTGCGCCGGTTTTTACTTTCCATACCGGAAAATACAGATCAGCATAAATTCCCAGTGTACGCACTTTTCGGAATGAATTGGTCCAGTCAAAATGGTTGGATATCATCCGTTGCCAAATAAACCCCGGTTCTCGTAGTGTGAATAAAACTCCCGGTTCCAGTTCCATCCATTTCCCTTTTTTGGCAGAGGCAAAACCAACATGAACAGATGCTTGTATGTACAAATCATTTGCGTTATAACCGGCCGGAGTATATTCGGCAAAAGCGCGTATGTAGCGAAGGCTGTCTAAAAAGAAGGTAAGCCTTGAAAAGAGTGAAATGTTATATCCGCGGTAGAGCAGGGAGTCTTGTCTGAAGTCGAACAGTGCCGCGGAAATACCGGCAGATAGTTTGTTGGCCAGCCCTTTTTTGCGGAAAGGATAAAAGGAGAACTCCACTTGATTCTGCAGTTCCCTATGGTAAAGACGGTATCGGGTTCCCGTGCTGTCAAAAAAGTAATTATCGAAAAAACCGTTTGCCGAAGAGTCCAGAAAAATTTGCCTGTCTGTGAAAATTCGGAATGTATGATCTACTTGAAAAAGCGGCAATTTAACTCCCAAGCTTGAAGAGTCTGCACCGAATGTTTTCAGGCCCACGCGGAAAAACTGCTTGGCAAAAATTTCCAAGGTCTGATGCCTGTTTTCTGCCAGGGAAAGGTTTATCGGATAGCCTATTTTTCGATTTAGTCTGGTGGTAAAAGTGTCGCCCTGAATAACATTGGTGATCAGGCTTTCGCGGAAATTGACTTCTGGTGAAAGCCCACCGTTTTCCTGTACTTTGGAATTGTTGAAAATAAAATCGGCCGTGATGCCGTAGTTTTCTTTTTTACCCAAATGGGAACCGAACAAGCGGATGTTGCTGTGTGCGGCCCACTGTCTTTGATAAAATCCGACTGCGGTAAACCTCCTGAAGTCAAATCCGATTTGTGCTGTTTTTGAAATGGGCTGGGTATGCAGCAGGTGTATGACTTGCTCACCAACCCGATTTTCTTTTTTTTGTCCGGATGATCCCAATACGTAACCGATTTCGCTCCAAGCCCTTTTTGTACGGTAGTAAGGCTGCTCGCCTCCGCGGTAAAAATAAAACGAGGAACCCGTTCTCCCCGAGCTGAATCCCCTCAAGGTATCCGGCTCAAAAATGGCCGGCTGATAGGGTCTTCCCAGATTGTCGCTCAGAATGGAATTGAATTTTTGGGTTACCGGATTGTATACGTGTATCTGATTCAAGCCCGTATCTACCGGGTTTTTCAGGAACAGGCCGTCCCAAAGCCAGGCCGAGCGGTTGAGGCTGTAAACATTCATGGTATCGCGCAACAGACGCAGTGAGTCCCTCGCGGCAGGACTTTTGCCTTTTTGTGCTCCGGCATCTGCGGTAAGCATTATCAGTATGCCCAGTAGAAAAATACGGACGGATTTGTTTTTCATGCGCAGGACAAAGGTAATGAACCCGGCGCCACTCACCATGAATAAGGAATTACCCCATCTGTGGTTTTTTTTGGATCTTGCACACATGAAATTATGCTTTGCTTCGAATAATCCGAAAAAGCTGGAGGAAATCACTTATAAATTGAAGGGTACCGGTTTGGAAATCCTATCCGCCGCGGATGCGGGAATAGCCGATGATATTCCCGAAACGGGATTTACGCTGCGCGAAAATGCCCTGCAAAAAGCGCGGTTTGTTTTTGATACCTATGGTCTTTATTGTTTTGCGGATGATACGGGACTCGAGGTAAATTGTCTCAACGGGGCGCCGGGGGTTTATTCAGCGCGTTACGCGGGACCGGGCCGCCATGCGGAGGATAACATGGATAAATTGCTGCGGGAAATGGAACCTTTTTCGGATAGGAAAGCCCGATTCGTTACGGTGATCGCTCTTATTCATCCGGAGGGTACCTATTTTTTTGAGGGGTCCGTGGAAGGTGAAATCATCAGGGAAAAAAGGGGAACCGGCGGTTTCGGGTATGACCCGGTTTTTCGTCCGAACGGAATGGAACTTACCTTTGCCCAAATGAGCAGCGAAATGAAAAACGAGCTTTCTCACCGGGCCCTTGCGGTGGACAAGCTTATTGCATTTCTTAAGGAGAAATGAACGGCATCCGATGATTTAGTCAGGGGTTTGTTTTTCGAGTCTTCCTTAAAACGCTTTACTTTCAAAATTCCGCAAGAAAGCGTATTTTCGTATCGTGTCAGACTGGAGCACCCCCATTGAGTACCTAAAAGGAGTCGGTCCCAAAAAGGGCGATTTGCTGAAAACGGAATTGGGTATTTTTACCCTGGGCGATCTGGTTTTTCATTTTCCCTTCCGGCACGAAGACAGGAGCAGTTTTCAAAAAATACGAGATATCAATTCCGAGACAGGATCCGTTCTTTTAAAAGGACGCATTCAGGCCATCGAATTGGTGGAAACCGGCCGGGTACGACGGTTTTTGGCCCGCTTCAGCGATGGGACGGGGGAATTGGAATTGGTTTGGTTTCAGGGAATCAAGTATGCGCGCGAACAGGTAGTACCCGGTTTGGAATTTGTCATTCACGGTAAGCCTAATTTTTTCAAAGGAAAAATATCGCTGCCCCACCCGGAAATGGAATTAGCCGGAACTAAACCCGATACGGCCTTTCTCGGATATTTTCCCATATATCATTCTACCGAAAAACTGAAGAATTTCGGACTCGACAGTCGCGGCATTGCCCGATTGGTTAATACCTTACTCGCGGGCATTCCTGAGAAATTACCGGAAACGCTTCCTCCCTATATTCTCGACTATTTTAAATTGCCTGACCGGGATTCAGCAGTGCGTCAGGCGCATCATCCTTTGAATCCGGGCGATCTGAAGAAAGCCATGTTCCGGTTAAAATTTGAGGAACTTTTTTATGTCAGGCTTCGGCTTTTGTTGCAAAATTCAGCCCGAAAGCGGAAATACCGAGGAGCCCGTTTTGAGCGTATCGGGGATTTTTTCAATCAGTTTTATCATCAATACCTGCCTTTCTCTCTTACACAGGCTCAAAAGCGGGTGCTGAAAGAAATCAGGGCCGATCTGGCATCCGGACAACACATGAACCGCCTGCTTCAAGGTGACGTGGGCAGCGGGAAAACGGTAGTCGCACTGATGACCATGCTTATGGCGTTGGACAATGGTTTTCAGGCATGCCTTATGGCTCCGACTGAAATTTTGGCCACTCAGCATTATCGCTCCCTGAAGGAACTTTTAGATCCCATGGGACTGTCCGTGGCTTTGCTCACCGGATCCACCAAAAAGAAGGATCGTCAGGTAATTCACGAAATGCTGCTCAGCGGCGAGTTACCCATCATCTGCGGCACCCACGCTTTACTGGAGGATGCCGTTCAGTGGAAAAACCTGGGCTTAGCGGTGATTGATGAACAACATCGTTTCGGCGTTGCCCAACGTGCTAAATTGTGGAAGAAAAATACGCTGCCTCCTCATATTTTGGTGATGACGGCAACACCCATTCCTCGTACGCTAGCCATGACGCTTTACGGCGATTTGGATGTGAGCGTGATTGATGAACTGCCTCCCGGCCGCAAGCCCATTCAAACCCGCCATGTTTATGAAACGCGAAGGGCCGAAGTGTTCGCTTTTATGCGCGAAGAAATTCGAAAGGGCAGGCAGGCTTACATCGTTTATCCGCTGATTGAGGAGAGTGAAAAAAGCGATTTCCGTCATTTGCAGGAAGGCTATGAAATGGTTTGTTCGGCTTTCCCCGAATGTAAAATCAGCATGGTGCACGGCAAATTAAAGCCCGATCTCAAAGAGCACGAAATGCAACGCTTTTTGAAAAACGAAACTCAAATTATGGTGGCTACCACCGTAATAGAAGTTGGCGTAAATGTGCCCAATGCTTCGGTGATGCTGGTTGAAAGTGCCCAGCGTTTCGGATTATCCCAGCTTCATCAACTCAGGGGCAGGGTAGGGCGGGGCGCCGACCAATCCTATTGTCTGCTGATGACTGATTTTAAACTTGGGGAAGATTCACGCACGCGCATGGAAACCATGTGCCGAACCAACGACGGATTTGAAATTGCCGAGGTGGATCTGCAATTGCGAGGACCCGGTGATATGGAGGGTACCAAACAAAGCGGAATCATCGATCTGAAAATAGCCGATCTGGCTAAAGATCAACCTATACTTGCTGCGGCCAATCAGGTGGCAGAAAAAATCCTCGCCTCCGATCCCGAGATGGAAAGGCCGGAGCATGTCATCATCCGTCGGGAGTTGCAGGAGCGAAAGAAAAAGAAGGCCGACTGGTCAAATATATCCTGATCCTTCCCTCATTTTTTCGCGTACTTTTGCCCTTCATGGATATCAGACAACATGTTTCGCTGAAATCTTACAACACGTTCGGCATGGACGTGCTGGCGGAATTTTTCGCCCGATGTACTTCGGTGGACGATTTCAGGGAGGCGCTTTCATTTGCCCGCGAACGGACGATTCACCCGATGATCCTGGGTGGAGGAAGTAATGTTTTATTTACGCGCGATGTGTCCGGTATGGTGGTGCATAATGAATTGCAGGGTATCCATATCGTTGAGGAAACTGCCGATCATGTTTACGTGAATGCAGGCGGCGGAGAAAATTGGCATGCCCTGGTGATGCATTGTGTGAAACGGAATTGGGGCGGTATAGAAAATTTATCCCTTATTCCCGGATCTGTCGGTGCAGGGCCCATGCAAAATATCGGGGCCTACGGCGTAGAACTGAAAGATGTGTTTCAACAACTTCAGGCCTTGGACAGACAAACGGGAGCGGTTGTGGTCTTCGATAAAGAGGCCTGTCGGTTTGATTACCGGAGCAGTGTTTTTAAAACCGATGAAAAAGACCGGTACATCATTTTAAATATCACCCTTAAGTTGAGTAAAAATCCTGTATTTCAAATAAGCTACGGTGCCATTGAACAGGAGTTGGAGAAAGCCGGAATAAAAGAGTTGTCGGTGCGGGCCGTGAGCGATGCCGTCATTCGCATCCGCCGCTCCAAATTGCCTGATCCGGCTGAGATAGGCAATGCAGGCAGTTTTTTCAAAAACCCCTCCGTTTCAAACGAAATGTTTGAAAATTTGAAAATCCGTTTTCCCGAAATACCCGGTTATCCATCCACCGAGCATGGCAAAGTGAAAGTGGCCGCCGGTTGGCTGATTGAAAAATGCGGTTGGAAAGGCTTCAGAAAAGACGATTACGGGGTGCATAAAAACCAGGCGCTTGTATTGGTGAATTACGGCCATGCTTCCGGTGAAGATATTTATTCACTGAGCGCTGAAATTCTCCATTCCGTGAAGAAAAATTTCGGTATTGAATTGGAGCGTGAGGTAAATATTTACTGACCATTGGGGCATTATATGCCCTCGTCCATTTCGCCCCCGCCCCCATCTCTGCGCATTTTTTTGCCGCCCGTTTCTTGTTTTCCTATTTTCCAGGTTACGGTAAGGGTTGCAATGCGGGTTTCGCGTTTTCGATACACATTCACCTCAAATCCTTCACCGCGGGCTTCCACGGCAAACCGCCGCGTATCAAAAATGTCGGTAACCGCCAGATTGACGGAAAGCCTATTTTTCCAAAAATCTCTTTTTATTCCCACATCAATTCCCCAAACGGCTTTGGCCGCTCCTTGCGCCGCCGCGGAAGGTGCCCAGTAACCGAATGTCATCTGGGCTTCGGTACCTTTCAGGAATTTCCAGTTTGAGATGATTTTCCCGAATCCGCCGATGTTATTATTGTTCAAATCGCCAAAGGTATTTGATGCCGAAATTTTGTAATAAAATAAGTTGATGTTGGATGTAATGTTCCACCATTTGAACAGCTCATTTCGGGTGATGAGTTCAAATCCGGCACTTTGGGCAAATCCAACATTTTCAAAGCGTACTTTGGCCGTGCCCGTAACCGGATCTGCATTCCTGAAACGGCTCATCACATCTTGGCTATAGCGATAAAATACCGCCCCGGAAACGGAGTGTTTCCTTTTGGTATAACTCACGTTAAATTCGCCCGAATTGATGTATTCCGGATTCAGGTTCGGATTTCCTACCTGAAGGTTGATGGGATCCGTAAAATCGGTAAACGGATTCAGGTTTTCAAATTGGGGTCTGTTGATCCGGCGGCTATATCCCATACGTAGCTCCCAGCCGGCTTTGGGTTTATAGGAAACGTGGGCAGAGGGAAACAGACCCAGATAATTCCGGGCATTTTTTTCCTGAGTGGTTACCAGGTCGGTATTAACCAGTGTCTGTTCTGCACGTAAACCAACTTTATATCCCCATTTTGATTTGATGACATGGGCCAGGCTGAAGTACGCGGCATACACTTGTTCATGATATACAAAGCGATTGGTGATGTTGGGATTATTGCGGTATTCTTTAATTGTGTAATCAAAGTTCTCTCCGCTGAAATCATTGTCGTTATGCCGTATGGTTCCTTTGATGCCCGTTTCCAAGGTGAGGTTCGCGCGAAGGGGTTCGGTGAAATCGGCCTGGGCTATTGTTACTCCGTAGGCGTTAAGCCGATTGGTTTTCTGAAGCGGATGTTCGTTTGAAATCCATTGTCCTGAAGGGGTTTTCAGTTTGTTTTCAAAAAAGGAATTTTCAGGTCCTTCACTTCCCGAATAGCTGACCTCAGCCGAAAGTTCACGGCCTTTTTTAGTAAAGGTATATTTCCAGGAAGCACTCAGATCATAATTCAATGCCGATTTGGTTTCGGCGGCATTCCGCTCATTCAGGTATTGGGCTTCCCGGTTGATATTTTCAAAAAAATACCCGTGCGTGGTAAGCCCCGTGGAATAGTTATAGCCCAACGAGCCCGAAATGGAAAAAGTATTTTTCATGTTTGGATAGAAATCGGCCCCCATACGGGCGAAATGATTCCCTCCTTTTCTAAGCCCTTGTGTTTTTTGATTGATGAAATAGGTGGTGTCGTCAGGAAAGAACGTATTCAGCGAATTTCCGAAGTTGTAAGAATTGTTATACCGGTAGGAATAATTGGTGAAAAAGTTCACTTTTTTGTTTCGGTAATTGAAGGTGACCGTGCCGTTATATTTGTCGCGGGTACCTGCACTCAGGGCCACCGATCCATTAATGCCCTGTCTGCGGTCTTTCCTGAGTTTGATGTTGATGATGCCCGACATTCCGTCCGCGTCGTATTTAGAGGAAGGGTTGGTAATGATTTCCACACTTTCTATGGCCGAAGCCGGAAGTCCGTCCAAAACGGCTTTTCTGTTCGGGCCTGAAATACCGGAGGGTTTTCCGTCAATCAAAATAATGACGCCTTCACTTCCCCTAAGGCTGATGTTACCTTCAATATCTACATTTACCGAAGGAATATTGGATAGTACGTCGGCTGCGGAACCTCCCGTATTGGTGAGGTTTTTTTCTACATCGTACACTTTTTTATCAATGTCTAGCGTAATCAAATCCTTATCTCCCTGAATCTCCACCACATTTAAGTTTTTATCCGAAGGCTTGAGATAAAGCAACCCCAAGTTCACCTGCATATCTCCTGTAGGAGTCAGTGTCACGGAATCTTTGCCTACTGAGCCGTAGCCGATAAAACTGATCCTTACGGAATAATTTCCCGGTTGCACATTTTCCAAAATAAACTCCCCGTTTTTGTCTGTCAATGTGCCCGTGATCATTTGATCTGCTTTAAACAGGGAAACAGTGGCGTATTCAACTGCTTTTTTGGTAGCTTGGTCTTTTACCGTACCTGCGATTTTTCCGGTTACTGCAATAGGCATTTGGGCCCATGAAGAGCTGATTAAAAAAACGATGAGGCAGCTAATAGAAAGAAATCGTTTGAACATCGGGTGTAAAAGTCGCTAAAATAACCCGTCTGCCGCCGAAATTGTTCTTTTTTAACCAATAGGAAAGAAGCATTGTAATTTGTTGGGCTGCCTGCGAATTACGACTATCCGCTTACCTTTTTTACTTTTTTCAGGGAAAAGCGAATGAGCGGTTTGGTGAATACGGCTAACAGAATCAGCAGGGTTCCTGAATAAAAATTTCCGTTCAGCTCTTTGCTTTCACCTAAAAAAGCTACAGCCATGGCTATTCCGTAAATGGGCTCCAGATTGATGGAAAGATTGGATGTAAATGCCGAAATGTAACGAAGTGCGTGAATGGATAAGAGGTAGGGAATCGTAGTGCAGCCTACACCCAGCAAAACCAAGAGAAAAAAGTCGGTTCGCCCGGGAATGAGCCGGTTTAATTCGTCTGCGGGGGTAGTGAAGGCTAAAACGATTGATAAAAAGAGAAATCCCGAGCCTAATTCCAACAGGGAAATGGCCTTCCCCGGATAATCGCCGATGTATTTTTTATTCAGTGTGGAAAAGAGGGCAGCTAAAAAGGCGGCTGCAATTCCCCAGATCAGGCCTTTGGTATATACTTTATTTACACTGAAAATGAGGGAAATTCCCACAATGACCAACAGCCCGAGCAGCACATCATACAGGTTGAAGCGGCTTTTGGTGATGGCGGGTTCCAAAAAGGAGGTAAATAAACTGGAGGTGGCTAATGCACTCAGGGCAAAAGAGGCGTTGGAGTATTTGATGCTTCCGTAAAAAGCGACCCAGTGCAGGGCAACCACGATGCCGATGCCGGCAAAGGTGAACCGCCTGGCGGGAGGCACCTCTTTAACAGATCTGAAAATGCCCGGTATAAGAAAAAAACTCAGGCAGGTGATCCAGAGCCTGTGCCAGACCAACGGTATTTCTTCGAAACTGATTAATTTGCCCAAAATGGCCGTAAATCCCCATAAGAATATCGCAAAATGGAGGCCCAGGTAGGCTTTGCTTTCGGCTTTCACGGTTGCAAATGTAAGCGTAGCTGATTTGTCGGCATGCCCTCACTGAAACAAATTTGATTATTTTCGGTTTGATAATGAACATGAGGTCTTACTATGCAGGTGTGTTGGGTGTTTCGGTGCAAGCAGGGGCAGCCGAGATTAAGGCAGCCTACCGCCGTCTGGCTAAACAATACCATCCTGATCTGAACAGAGAGCCTGGAGCACGGGAGCGGTTTTTGGAAATCAGGAAGGCCTATGACTTTTTGCTGAAAACGCCGTACACTTTTACCCAACATTCGACTACTGTCGATCCTAATCGTGCCGATGAACAAAAGAGCATGCGCGAAAAGAGGCGCAGGGCGGCGGAGAGAATAAAAAAGAAACGGGAAGAGGAAGAGGCGGCAGCCTGGCGTGAATTTAAAAAGTCAGGAATGATGTGGGTTCTGGTTTTTTTCGTGCTTACGTTATATTTCGTTCTGATGGGTATCTGTCTGATTAATATTTCAGATTACCCTTATGCTGAAAATCCCGTGCAGAATCCAGAGTTGGGACTGCTTGGAAGCGGCGTGATGATGGTTGCCTTTAGCTACTTTTTGTATCGGTTTTGGGTGTTTATCCGCAGTTGATTATTCCTTCAGATAAATACGTTTTACACGCGGCGAAATACCGGTTAGAATTTCATAGGGAATAGTACCTCCAGCTTGGGCCATCAGTTCTACAGGCCATTCCGGCCCGAAAAGAATCACTTCGTCTCCTTCTTTTACATTCCCTTCCGTCACATCAATCATGGTCATATCCATGCATACTTTGCCTACGGTAGGGTAGGCGTTTCCATTGATACAAACCTTTGCTTTTCCCAATCCGAGGGAACGCCGGAAACCATCCGCATAACCAACGGGAATGGTGGCAATGACCGATTCCCGGTCTAAAACAGAGGCTCTGTTATAACCAACCGAGTCTCCTGCTTTTACATGCCGCAGTTGGGAAACTACGGTTTTAAAGCGCAACACGGGTTTTAATTTGTTCTTTTCCGATTCAGTGGGGGATACACCATACATCGCTATGCCCAATCGCACCATGTCGAACCTTGCTTCGGGGAAACGCTGTGCACCTGCCGAGTTGGCCAAATGTTTTTGCACGTTATATCCAACTGTATTTTCCACTTTTTGCGCACAACGTGAAAATGTTTGAATCTGTTCCCTGGTAAAGGCATCGTCCTCTGGATCTTCCGCAGAAGCCAGATGGGAGAAAACGGAGGCAATCTGAATACCGGGGACTGCCATGATTTTTCGGCAGGCCTCTTCAATTTCATCGGGTGCAAATCCCAAGCGGTGCATTCCCGTGTCTATTTTCAGATGAATCTTCAGTTCATATCCCACTTGTCTCTTTTGCAGCTCCTCTGAAAGATAATCGATGAAGCGGAAACTGAACACTTCCGGTTCCAATTGGTATTCCAAAAGCATGGAAACGGAGGGCAACCCCGCATTCATAACCAGAATGGGGAGGTCAATGCCGGCTCTGCGCAGCTCTGCTCCTTCGTCGGTGTATGCTACAGCCAGATAGTCCACATTGTTATACCTTAAATGATTAGCTATCTCTATGCTGCCGCTTCCATAGGAGAAGGCTTTAACCATAGCCATTATTTTTACCTCGGGACCTAAGCTCTTTTTAAAATGATTTAGGTTGGAGGTCAGAGCATCCAGGTTTATTTCCAATCTGGTTTCGTGGCTTTTTTGTTCTAAAAATTCCACGATTTTCAGTGGGTTATATTCCCGTATTCCTTTCACCAGTATGGCTTCGTGTTGAAAAAGAGAAAAGGAAAAATGAGCCAGAAAATCTTCCGTAGTGGGGTAGGTGAACGCGTTTTCGGGAAAAAGATGACCGTATTGACTTATTTCTGTTCCTATCAAAATCGTTTTTTCCATACGGGATTCTTTTACTAAGGATCCCGCTTCGGCATATACTTCTTCCTTTTTTCGGTCGTGCAGTCGAAGATCCGTGAGAATGAGCGATCTTTTCTTGTACCCGGGCAGCAGGTTGAGTGCTTGCAGGGCCGTGCGCAGTGAGGATAAATCGGCCGTGTAAATATCAGCGAGTAGAACGCATTGATTTATTCCGGCTTCCATCTGCAAACGCATATCTACGGGCCGGAGTTTTTTGAACCGTTGAACCACGGCTTCCGTAAGCAAATTTTCCTTTAGGCAGAAAATGGCACAGTGAACTGCATTTTCGATGGATGCCTGATCTTCAAATGGAATTTCAATTTCCCGGGTTCTCACTCCTTTTTCTGAAAGGGAAATCCTGGTATGTCCGTTTCCGGCAGATGTACAAGTGATTGTCCATATCTGCTCTGTGTTTTCCGTAGTACCCCAGAATAGCACATTTTTTCCGGTGACATTCTTTTTCACCTGTTCTCTCAACCATGCCGGTTCAGCCCGTGAAATCCAATAAGTACAATGCGGAAATAGTATTAGTTTCTCGCTTAGAATGGAATCCGGCCCCGAAAAATTTTCGGCATGCGCACTGCCTATATTCGTCAGAATTCCGTAATCAGGATTTACCAAATCCTGGGCAGGACTCATCTCTCCCGGGCATGAAATTCCGGTTTCAATAACCGCGAGCCTGTGGTGATTCTCCAGCATGAGCAGACTTAGTGGAATGCCGAGAGAGGAATTGTAACTTCCAGGTGTGGCGGTTATCGATATTTCCGGCGAAAGAAGAAAGTATAACCATTCCTTCACTGTCGTTTTTCCCGTACTTCCCGTAATGGCTAATACCTTTCCCGGAAATTGATTCCGGTGTTTTCGGGCCAGTCTTCTCAAGCCTTGCAGGGTGTCATCCACAAGCAGAAAGACAGCGTCTGCGGGTGGATGCTCTGTCGGTATCCGGGAAACCAAAAAATACCGTATTCCTTTTTTATAGGCATCCGCCCAAAATTTATGTCCATCGCCAGTATCGGTAATCAAGGATAGAAAAAGGGAGTCTTTTCCGTCCAGAATTTTTCGGGAATCAAATGCGATATGCCGAATAATGATATCCTCTGCAGGCTTCGAAAGAGTTCCTTGCAGATGCGCTTCGGTACCTTCCAGAATATAGTTGAGCGAAAGTGTATACATAAAAAAGCCCGGCAAATATAGCCGGGCTGAATAAGAAAATGAATAGGTTATGTTAAGCCAATTTATTTACAAATTGCTTGTTTCCTAACTCTTCACGGATAATTTTTCCACGTTTTGCCATGCCGATCAGGGTTGAGCTGATTGCTTGCATGAATTTACGCTTGTCATCTACGGGGCCATATTGGCTGATGATACTCTCCATAACTTCGTTGGTGTTCAATGCCTTTCCTGACTTTTCAATAACTGAAAGGATTTTAGCTGCCAAGGTTATGCCGTTGGATCCTGAAGCTTTTTTGGCGCCATTGCTTTTTGCTTCAGCCTTCTTTGGAGTGGCCGCTTTAGGCTTCACCACTTTTTTCACTTCGGGCTTTACCGCTTTTACTGCCTTTGCAGGTTTTGGCGCTTTTACCTTAACCGTTGATCTTTTCTTTGTTTTTGCTTTAACAGAGCTTACTTTTTTCTCTGTTTTGGCTGCAGATTTTATTTCTACGGCAGCTGCGGCGACTTTTTTCTTGCCTGGTTTTCTACCTCTTTTTTTACCTTCTTTTTTCGGAGCTGCAACTTGGGCGAGTTTAGCTTTAGGCTTTCTGCCTCTTTTTTTAGGTTCAGAAACAACAACGGGTGTGGCAGGTGCAGCAGCAGCAGCTTTAGGTTTTCTGCCGCGTTTTTTGGGTGCTGTTTTAGATGCGGCCGAAGCTCCTTTTGGTTTGTTTTTTGAACCCGGTTTTCTGCCGCGTTTTTTAGGGGCAATTACTTCCCCGATGGCCTCAATAGCCTGGGCTATTTTGCCTGAACCTGGCTTCCTGCCTCTCTTTTTGGGGCCTGAGGTGGTGTCGTTTGACCACAGGCCGGTGATGATTTCCGTTATTTCCTTGCGCTTGGAAATAATTTCTTTAATACGTCCTTCCAGAATCTCCAACTCGTCGTCAAAGTCAGAGAGTCTTTCCCGGAGACTCTTGATCACCAATCCGGCTTGATTTTCCGAAAGATTAAAAATTTTCATTTTTTAATTATTTAATTGTGGCGCAAAGCTATGGAAAAATATAACGTCATTACCAAACAATTACCCAAAAAAATAAAAACCATTTTTAAGCTAAATGTCATTTATTCCAATTTTTGTAATCGAAAAGTGACGCAATCTCCGAACCATCTGCATTAGTTTAGGTTAATTCCGATTTGGAATAATACTTAAATGCGGAACAGCGTAAACGCCTTTCGGTGTTTTTTATTTAATCGTAAAGTTCAAATTATGAGATGTTTTAAAGTATAAGACTATACTATTCATCATTAATACAACGAGTGTAATGCCTTATTAAATAAATATGCTTGTTATGATTCCTTTATTTGTTTTTCATAACATGTATTTTGACTTGAACATGGGCATCTTGACAATGCTTTCTGTTGAAATTATCCGTTTTTTTTGTTTTGTGCCCGTATGCCTGAACATTCGCGGCACAAGGGTACATAAAGATCCTTTTCTCCGAGCAGTACCAGTTTTTCTTCTTTGTTAAGTCGGTGGCTGAAGTTGGCCGTATATCCGCAATCCATGCATACGGCATGTACTTTGGTAACTTCTTCCGCCATGGCCATAAGTGTGGGCATGGGTCCGAATGGAAATCCCCTGAAGTCCATGTCCAGGCCTGCGGCAATTACACGTATGCCGCTGTCTGCAAGAGCCCTGCACACATCAGGCAATCCGGCATCAAAAAATTGTGATTCGTCAATTCCGATTACATCGGCATCACCGGCCAGCAATAAAATATTGGCAGAAGAAGGAACCGGAGTGGAACGGATTCGGGTGTCATTATGCGAAACGACCTGTTGCTCATCATAGCGTACATCGGTTTCCGGTTTGAAAATCTCTACCTTCTGCCGTGCAATTTCTGCTCTACGTATTCTCCGGATCAACTCCTCCGTTTTTCCTGAATACATGCTTCCGCAGATGACCTCGATCCGCCCCCGTCGCCCTTGAAATGTCAGATGATTTTCCGGATACATGTAATTCCTAAAATTCGATGGCAAGTTTACCTAATTTTAGTATACCGGTTTCCTCTCTTTTTTCGTTTTATCGATAAATTGGTTAATTTTTGCTTGTTTTGAATCCATTTTAGTTATGAATAAAGATAAACTTACCCATCGTATTGAAAAGCTTCTTATCTCGCTGCACAAACAGATTGTAGATATCCGGGATTCGGAACAACAGGTTTCCCGTTCAGATATGGAGCAGGCTTTGGCTGATGTTCGTTTGCTGCATGAGGAGTTCATTCTGTTGAATTATTTCAATTCACGGGCCGGAGCGGAAAACATCTCTTTGCCGGAAGGTACGGTAGGCAATCAGGGACTTTCTTCAAACTCAGGAATGAAAGAAAATAGTTCACCTCTTGTAAAAACGCCCGAGCCTGTCTTTGTCCCCGAATCCGTGCCTGAACCAAAACCGGTCGGTCTGCAGGCTGACATCCCCACACCTCCGCCGGCCTCCCATTCCGATGTGATTCCAAAAATGGATAATGAGCCCCTATCTGCCGAAAATCCGGCTCTTGCCTTGGGAGAGATTAAGGAACTGACGTTGGGCGATAAACTTCGCCTGCAAAAATTGGAGGATTTGAATAAAGCCATATCCATGGCAGATAAATTTCTGTTCATGAATGACTTGTTTAAAGGGGATAATTCGGCTTACAAAGAGGCGTTGGTCGTGCTGAATGCCATGAATAATCAGCCCGATGCCGATCGTTATTTGGCTTTATTGAGTGGTCAATTCGGTTGGGCGGAACATGCCAAAACGGAAAAAAAATTCCGGGAATTGGTAGCCCGTAAATTTGTATGAGTTTTTTTCGCTATTTATTTTTTTGTTTTTTCCTGTTTGAAGTTCCTAAAGCCACTGCGCAGGAACCCGCCTATGCCAAATATGTCGTTGATACGCTGGCTTCGCCCGATATGCAAGGGAGAGGGTATGTGCTAAAAGGGGATTCGCTGGCTGCCGATTTTATCCGGAGTGAATTTATCCGACTAGGATTGTTGTCGGTTTTCAATAAGGGTACCGATTATTTTCAGCCGTTTTCCCACTCCGTGAATACATTTCCTGAGGAAGTTTACCTGAAGATCGGGAAGAATAAATTTGTGCCCGGTAGGGATTTTCTGGTTTTGCCCTTCAGCGGTTCCTTAAAGAAAAAAGGAAAAGGTGTTTGGATGAAGGAAGTAAATAAAAATAACGCCTTACAAAAACTGAACGATTTGGGATTTCCCTCAGGCGGCATTTTGGTAATCGATTCGGAAACATCAGAAGATTTCAAAGCGGCCCAAAGTGCTCTGCCTGTTTGCCTCTCTCAGGCTGATGCCGTGCTCCTTTTGAATCCCGGTAAGTTGACCTGGTCGGTTGATGCCCGCATGACAAACGGAAAGGTAGTCATTGAAGCCAGACGGGATTTGGTGTTCCCTGCCTTGAGCCCCAAGCCGCGTATAAACCTGAATGTGCAGAATACCTTTTATTCTTCTTATCGTTCTTATAATGTGGCCGGACTCATTTCCGGACAGATTGCCGATACGTTTTTGTTGGTTACGGCGCATATCGATCATTTGGGCCGCATGGGTTCTGCCGTTTTTCCGGGTGCCAATGACAATGCCAGCGGCACGGCCATGATGTTGGATTTGGCGAGGCATTACCGGGTTGCCGGGAAACCGAAATATTCGTTGATGTTCATCGGCTTTGCGGCGGAAGAGGCCGGCTTGAAAGGATCGCGTTTTTTTGTGGATCACCCACCGATACCGCTCAACCAAATTCGTTTTGTGTTCAATATAGACCTGATGGGCGGGGGCGAAATAGGCAGCACGGTAGTGAACGGAACCGAATTTCCCCGTGAATTCAATCGGTTGGTTGACATCAATGCCCAAAACGGTTTACTCGGCAGGGTAAATAAAAGGGGCAAAGCGGCCAACAGCGATCACTATTGGTTTACGGAAAAGGGAGTCCCTGCTTTTTTTATGTATGCCGAAGGCGGCGTGACCGCGTATCATGATGTGCATGATACCCGGGAGAATCTTCCTCTTCCCAAATACCGGGAGTTATTTACTTTGATCCGGTTGTTTATGGATGGGTTTTAAAGAGATTATCTTTGCCATCCGCCCCCCAGTGATGTATAGAGGTTCACCAGATTGATGAATCGATTCTTACGTATAATCACGCTTTCCAATTCCGCATCCAAAACTGTTTTTTGGGCTGTGACCACGTCAAGATAACTAGCATAACCGGAGCTCATGAGATTTTCAGAAATAATTACCGCGCGTTTCATTACCTCTACCTCCTCCATTTTCAGCTTTTCCCGGTCTGCTAATAATTGGGCATGTTGCAGATGGGTCATTACTTCTGAATAACCCGTGATTATTTTTTTCTCATATTCCTGAAATGCCATGCGGTTTTCTGCTGCCGTTTTGTTGAAGTTTCCTTGTATCTGGGCTCGGTTTAGCAGAGGGCCGGTTATTCCTCCGATCAGACCAAATGCCAAGGAAGCGGGAACGTCAAATAATGTGCCTGCACTAAATGAATTTAATCCCAGATTAAGACTTATTCTGAGTGCCGGAAAAAATTCAGCCCTGGCCGATTTTACTTCATATCCGGCTGCCGCCAGTTCCCTTTCTGCCTGCATGATGTCAGGTCGATTTTTGAGCCATTCTGAGGGAATACCGATTTCGGGATTTATTGGAATCGTATCTGTGAGCAGGTTTCCATTGCGCGAAATGGGTTTGGGAAATCTTCCCAGAAGCACATTCAACTGATTTTCTAATTGGATGATATCCTGTTTTATGGCCGGCTCTAGTGCCTTCGTGTTTAAGAGTTGTCCGATAAATCGTTCAACGGCCAATTGATCTTCCCGCCCGGCCTCTTTTCTGGCCTTAACTACATCAAGTGCCTTTTGCTGAAGATTTATGTTTTTTTGAATGATTTCCAACTCGGCATCTAATGCTTCCAGTTCATAATAAAGTGAAGCCACCAAGGCTGTAATGGATGTTTCCAGCGCTCTCTTGCCATATTCGGAAGCAAGCAGCTTTGCCTTGGCTGCCCTTTTTCGGTTTCTGAATTTTCCCCAAATGTCAATTTCCCAGCTGGTGTTTATACCCAAAAGTAGATTGGGTACATAAGGTTGCGCGACCCGCTGTTTTTCATTGATATTCGGGGATAAATTGGTGTCGAAATTGCCGACGCCTTCCATGGTGTAATCACCAAATTTTTCTATTCCGGCTCCTGAGCCCAAATCTAAAGTCGGAATCAGGTCACCCCGTTTCATTTTCAAAAATGCTCTTGCCATCTGAATGCGTTCCGCGGCAATCAAAACATCTTTATTGTTATTGAGTGCTTCCTGGATAAGGCTTACCAGAGTAAGGTTGTTGAAAAAAACGTTCGGAGCAATTTCGGCTACAGACGAGGTGTCTTTCTTTCCGGCAAAGTCTGCCGGTATCGGTAGAGGTTCCGGAAAAGACACGGGTTTAAATGCATTACAGCCTGAAAAAATAGAAATGACAGGTATGAGTATAAGCAGAGCTGATTTTCGTGTGTTCATTTTTTGTGTTTTTATTAACCTACTCGGAATTTTTTTTCGTGGATAACTTCTCGGATAAGAGGGCAAAAAGGAAATAAAGACCTGGGATTATAAAAATGCCGAGTAGCGTTCCGGTAAGCATACCCCCCGCAGCCGCTGTTCCTATGGAACGATTGCCCATCGCACCGGCACCTGATGCCAGCATAAGGGGGATAAGACCTGCGATAAAAGCAAAAGAGGTCATCAAGATGGGTCTTAAGCGACTCACGGCACCTTCAATAGCTGCATTTGCCACTGACAGGCCATCTTTTCTTCGTTGAATCGCAAATTCCACAATCAAAATGGCATTTTTACCTAAAAGACCGATCAGCATAACCAGGGCTACCTGCGCATAAATATTATTTTCCAGGCCCGCTATTTTTAGGGAAAGAAACGAACCAAAAATTCCGGCGGGAAGACTCAGGATAACCGGAAGGGGCAATAAAAAACTTTCGTATTGGGCTGCTAAAAGAAGGTAAACAAAAACGAGGGAGATCAGGAAAATTATAGAGGCCTGATTTCCGGAGAGGATTTCTTCACGGGTCATTCCGCTCCATTCATAATCAAAACCGGCAGGGAGCTTATCCGCCGCCAATCTTTGAATGCCCTGAATAGCATCTCCACTGCTGAAACCATCGGCCGCATCTCCATTAATCATAGAAGAATTATACATGTTGTAACGGGTTACCTGTTCAGGACCGAAAACCCTTTCCAACTGAATAAATGTAGAAAAAGGGACCTGCTCCCCTCGGTTGTTTTTTACAAACAGGCGAAGTATATCATTTGGATTTTTTCGCGCGGAAGGTTTGGCTTGCACCATAACCCGATACATTTGGTTAAAACGAACAAAATTCGTAGCATAAAAACTGCCTATGAGAGTTTGAAGGGTGCTCATGGCATTATCAACGGTTACCCCTTTTTTGGCAGCCATGTCGTAATCAATATGGATGAGGTATTGAGGAAATGAAACATCAAAACTGGTGAATGCGCTTCCTATGGCTTTATCTGCTTTTATATCTTTTATAAATTCATCAGTTACGTCTGATAATCGGACCAGATCACCCGTTCCTGTTTTGTCTAAAATTCGTAGTTCAAATCCGGAAGCGTTTCCAAAACCCGGCACAGTGGGCGGAGGAAAAAACTCTATTTGTGCATCTTTGATGTGTCGGGTTTTTTCTTTCATCTGGTCGATGATTTCATGGATACCTTCACCTCGTTCCTTCCATGCTTTTAGATTAACGATTCCCATCCCGTAGGACGCGCCGGCAGATTCTGTCACCAAATTATATCCGGAAAGGGTAGAAATGTTTTCAATGGATGGGAGGTCTTTTATAGACCGTTTAATTTGGTTGATTACTTTGTCTGTTCGCTCTACGGTGGATCCTGAAGGTGTGGTTACGCTTATGTAAATCATGCCTTGGTCTTCCATGGGGATAAATCCGCCCGGAAGAATTTTAGCTGCTCCAAATGTGGCCATAAGAAAAAGAAGCAATACAATCAGTGTTACAGGAATTCGACTGACTGTTTTTCCCAAGATGGCCTGGTATTTTGATGCTAAATGTTCATACCCATGATTGAATCTATCAAAAAAACGTCCCAACAGGTTTTTTTTAGGGCCGGTATGTCTTAGGATAATCGCACAAAGTGCGGGAGTAAGGGTGAGGGCATTTATTCCGGAAATAACGATGGCCACTGCTAAAGTCAGGGAGAATTGACGGTAAAAAACACCCACGGGTCCGCTAAGAAATGAAACAGGAATAAAAACGGCTGACATGACCAATGTAATTGCAACAATTGCTCCGCTGATCTCCTTCATGGTTTCAATGGTTGCGGATTTGGCAGGCAAATGTTTTTCACTCATTTTGGCATGCACCGCCTCCACTACCACGATCGCATTATCAACCACAATTCCAATGGCAAGCACCATTGCAAAAAGAGTAAGCAGATTGATCGAGAATCCCATGATTTGCATGAAGGCAAACGTTCCTATGAGCGATACCGGAACTGCCAAGGCCGGAATGATTGTGGATCTTAAATCCTGTAAAAAAATAAAAACCACAATAAAGACGAGGATAAGTGCTTCAATCAGGGTTTTTATCACTTCTCGGATGGAGGCATCTAGAAATCGGGAAACATCGTAGGCAAAGTTGTAATTCATCGATGGTGGAAAGGATTCCTTCTTCATCTCAGCCATGCGTTGTTTTATATTCTCAATCACTTCACTTGCATTTGAACCGGGTCTTTGCTTTATTAAAATGGTTGCCGAGGGTTTTCCATCGGTTTTGGAAACCATTCCGTAGCTCATGGATCCAAATTCAACCTCTGCGATGTCTTTAAGGCGAAGGATGGCTCCCTGATCTGTGGACCTGATCGGAAGATCTTCATATTGTTCCGGTGAAAAAAATTTACCCTTGTAACGAAGTACATATTGTATGTCGTATGGATTTTTGCCGGAACTTTCACCGACCTTTCCAGGTGCTGCTTCTACGTTTTGGGCCCGAAGCATATTGACCACCTCTTCAGCAGAAATATCATAAGCAATCATTTTTTCAGGCTTTAGCCAAACCCGCATCGCATATTCTTTCTGTCCCAGAATTTCGGCACGTCCTACACCGTCAATCCGCTTAAGCTCTTGCAATACATTTATGTCTGTGAAATTATAGATGAATGGCTCATCCATGCTGCTGTCTTCACTGGTTATGTTTAGGTACATTAAGATACTGTTTACCTCTTTTTCTGTACTTACACCCGCCCTGATGACTTCTTCGGGTAATTCATCCAATACGGTGCTTACTCTGTTTTGAACACTCACGGCGGCAAAATCAGGATCAGTACCCACCTCAAAATAGATGGTAATCATGGTTACCCCATCGTTTCCCGTTACGGTGCTCATATAGGTCATGCCGGGTACTCCGTTTATGGCGCGTTCCAAAGGCATGGCTACCGATTTGGTGCATGCTTCCGCATTGGCACCCGTATAGCGGGCTACTACGGTAACCGCAGGCGGTACAATGTCGGGAAATTGGGTTATGGGAAGTGTGAAAAGAGCAAGTCCCCCCAACAGGGTAATCAATAAGGATATCACGAGTGAGAGAACAGGTCTTCGGATAAATGTTTCAATCATGACAAATTGTGGCGTTTGATTTCAGATTAATAAATTCCGGAAGTGTTCAGGATTTCAGGGATGATGACCTGTCCTTCTTTCACAAGTTGAAGTCCTTCGTAAAGTAAAAGTTCATCTTTCGAAAGCCCATTCTTGATGATTACCAGATTTCCAAGTCTGCTTCCTGTTTCCACACTTCTGCGTTGCACAGTATTTTGGCCATCTGCGACGTACACGTAGTTTTTATCTTGTTGCTCAAATATGCATTTCTGGGGTATTAATAGAAGGCTTTCCGCGGGAATACGAATTTGGAGTTTGCCCGAGGCTCCGTGTTTCAACATTTTTTCAGGGTTTGGAAAGAACGCTTTCAGCGCGATAGAACCTGTACCTTCATCAATTTCACTTTCGGCAGATTCAATTTTTCCCGTGTACGGATAAATGCTGCCATCCGATAAAATTAAACGGGCTTCCCCATTTTTTATCCAGTCTTTTTTAATGATGGACAGATATTCGTTTTCCGAAATGTGAAAATAAGCATACACGTTATTAATGTCCGATATGGTTGTCAGCAGATCTCCTTCTTTTGCCAAACTTCCTTGTTTTAGCGGAATACGGTCGATAACCCCGTTAAAGGGTGCTTTAATCCGTGTGTATGATAATTGAATTTCGGCAAACGCTACCTGTGCCGCTGCTTCTTCTGCCTTTGCTTTTGCGGCTTCAAGTTTTGAATTGGCAACGTCCTCTTCTGATGGTGAAAGAATATTTTGACTTACCAGTAACCGTATTCTTTTTTGTTCTACCTGGGCAACCTGAATCTCTGCCCTTGCATTGGCCAACATGGCTTTCATACTCGCCAGTTTGGTTTGGTATTCGGAATCGTTGATAAAAAAAAGCGATTCCCCCCGGCTAATTTCCTGACCTTCTTTTACATATATGTTATCTACAAAACCCGAAATGCGCAGACGGATTTCAACATTTTTTTCCGCCTCAATGTCTGCGACATATTCGTTGGTAAGAAAAGTATCCTTTGCCATGGGATTTATTACCGGAAATTTTTCGCGGGCATCCGGATTGTCGTCGGCCGATTTGTTTTCGCATCCTCCAAAGAATACGACCATGGATGCAAGCACTGCTAAATGAATTGTTTTCATTCGGTCTAATTAAAATTTATGTGAAATAAAAGATACATCGTCCTCAGCTAAATGAGGACAATAAACGATGAGCGCTTAATTAAGATTAAGACGGCCTGTACCGAAAAATAAATGCGTAGTACGCGGGCCTGGGTGGGAAATCCCTGAGTAGATGATTTAAAAAGGTATGGGTTAAAAATACCTCAGGCAAGCGAAGGATAAAACGGCCCGAATTGGCTTTTACTTCAGTTTGCTTTGACTGACGATTCGAGTTACGCCTTTTGTTTTTTCTTAAAACATGAAAATCCAGTTCATGATTTCTCAGCTGGCTGTAAAAATTGGAATTCCCGTAATCTCGGTTTTTTTCAATGTATATTCCTTCTTTTTTTTGGATTGTACCTGAAAGGAAGGGTGAAATTTCTACCTGAGAAAGCGAACACCACGAAGGACCTGTTACGAACAGGAGCATCGTCGTTAAAAAAAACAGTGTCGCCTTCTTTATGTTTGGCATATAGGCAATGGTAACGCTTTTTTGGTATTCTTGTTCTTGACCTCGTAAATTTTTTTTTACCAAAATTATTTATTAGGTGTGGTAATTATTTCTTAATGAATTTGTTGATTGTATTTTTTTTACCCGTTTTTTTATTCAAGATTTTTATGATTGATTCCTTAATCAATCTGATGAGGGGCAATCATCCTGAAATGCGCTCACGTTGTTCGCTTAATTTTTGTCCTTGCAAACAAATGTTTACGGGATTAGTCGCTGCGCTCCTGATCCCTTGGATGGGCTGTCTTGAATGAAATGCGCTCACGTTGTTCGCTCAATTTTTGTCTTTGCAAACAAATGTAGACGGGATTAGTCGCTGCGCTCCTGATCCCTTGAGGGGGAGCTGTCTTGAATGAAATGCGCTCACGTTGTTCGCTGTGTTTTTGTCTTTGCAAACAAATGTA
>CAYYRB010000024.1:0-4389 GCA_964473995.1 uncultured Candidatus Competibacteraceae bacterium
TTTACTCTTGCCCTTCGATCCCGACAGATATCGTCGGGACAGGGCAGCGAAGTTGCCCAATCTTGCATCTTGGCTCTTTACAAATTAAAAAAAACTATCCGCGGAAAGCCTGAAAATCCGTTTCGGCCAATTGGCGATAAACGCCTTGTATTCCTTCGCGGAGTGAAATTTCCGCTTTCCAGCCCAAGGCATTTATTTTAGAGACATCCAATAATTTGCGTGGTGTACCGTCGGGTTTGGAGGTATCAAACACCAAGTCACCCTCAAAACCGACAACCTCCTTCACGGTTTCGGCCAACTCACGAATAGTTACGTCCTCACCCGTGCCCACATTGATCCATTCCGGAACATCGTAATGCTGCATGAGGAAAACACAGGCTTGGGCCAGATCATCCACATGCAAAAATTCACGGCGGGGCGTACCTGTACCCCAAACGGTCACCTCGGCGGCTGCGTTCACTTTCGCTTCGTGAAACTTGCGGATGAGTGCCGGTAAAACATGGGAATTATTCAAATCGTAATTGTCGTTGGGACCATACAAATTCGTAGGCATGGCCGAAATAAACCGACAGCCGTACTGATGTCTGAACGTCTCGGCCAGTTTGATTCCCGCAATTTTGGCTATAGCGTAGGGCTCATTGGTAGGTTCGAGCGGACCGGTGAGCAGGTATTCCTCTTTGATGGGCTGTGGGCACATTTTGGGATAAATACAGGACGATCCCAGAAAAAGCATTTTCTGTACCCCATAGGAATGAGAAGCCTTGATAACATTCGCTTCCATCATCAGGTTGTCGTACAGAAAGTCTGCCCGATAGGTATTGTTGGCCCAGATACCGCCCACCTTGGCCGCGGCCAGAAAAACAAAATCGGGCTTTTCATCCCTGAAAAATGCATCCACGGAGGCCTGATTGCGCAAATCCAATTCGGACGAAGTGCGGTGTATGATGTTGGCAAAGCCCTGTGACTTCAAATGCCTCACAAGAGCAGAACCGACCATGCCGCGATGACCGGCCACGTAAATGCGATGGTGTTTTTCCATGCCCGTTACTCGTGGTAATTCATCACGTTATGACCGCCTTTGAGCAGGTATTCGTCCCGACGGAATAATTTCACATCGGCCCAGATCATGTCTTTCACCAATGATTTCAAATCGTGTTTGGGAACCCAACCCAATTTTTGGTTGGCTTTGGCGGGATTTCCGATCAGCAGATCCACCTCGGTAGGCCGGAAATAATTACGATCTACTTTAATGACTGCTTTTCCTTCAGGAAGTTGAAATTCCGGATTGTCGCATTTTTTCACGATTCCCTCTTCGTCTTCTCCTTCTCCTGAAAATGCTAATTCAATGCCCAGCTCGGCAAAGGTCATCCGGCAAAAATCGCGCACGGTGGTGGTGATGCCGGTAGCGATGACAAAATCTTCCGGAGTATCCTGTTGCAGCATAAGGTACATGGCCTCCACGTAATCTTTTGCGTGGCCCCAGTCGCGCTGTGCGCTCAGATTTCCGAGATACACCGTATCCTGCAGACCAAGCGCTATTTTGGCGGCTCCGCGTGTAATCTTTCTGGTAACAAACGTTTCGCCGCGCAAAGGAGATTCGTGGTTAAACAGAATTCCGTTTACGGCATACATGCCGTAAGCTTCCCGGTAATTTACGGTAATCCAATACCCGTATAATTTGGCACAGGCATAAGGAGAGCGGGGATAGAAAGGGGTACGTTCAGACTGGGGAATTTCCTGCACCAACCCATATAATTCGGAAGTGGATGCCTGATAAATACGTGTTTTTTGGGTGAGACCCAGCAGCCTGACGGCTTCCAAAATGCGCAGGGTTCCTATGCCGTCCACATTGGCCGTATATTCCGGAGTGTCGAAACTTACTTTCACATGGCTCATGGCGCCCAGGTTGTAAATTTCATCGGGCTGCACTTCCTGAATGATGCGGGTGAGGTTCATGCTGTCGCTCAGATCGCCGTAATGGAGCTTGAAGCGCACATTGCTCTCATGCGGGTCGCGGTAAAGGTGATCGATACGGTCGGTGTTGAATAAAGAACTTCTGCGTTTAATTCCATGCACCTCGTAGCCTTTACTCAAAAGCAACTCGGCCAGATAGGCCCCATCCTGACCCGTAATGCCGGTAACCAGTGCTTTTTTCATAGGTTCAGATAATGCCGTAAAGGTAAGCACTTCATCTGATTTCCAACTTAAACCCTACCCCGTGTATATTGAGGATGTTCACCGTCGCGTCATCCTTCAGGTATTTTCTGAGTTTGGTGATGAACACGTCCATACTCCTGCCCGTAAAATAATCGTCTTTTCCCCACACGGAATTGAGCAAGACATCCCGCTCAACCACGGCATTACAATTCAGGCAGAGCAGCCGGAGAATTTTCGCCTCCTTGGCCGTGAGTTTATGAACAGATCCGGCAGAATCCGTTAAGGTAAGGTTTTTACTATCCAGCGTGTATCGTCCTATGGAAAACACGTCGGGTTCTTTCCGTTGTTTTCTTTTTCCGGTGCGCCGCAGCACATTCTCGATACGCAAGAGAAATTCGGCATTTTCAAAAGGCTTGGTGATGTAATCATCCGCACCCAGACTCAATCCTTTTACCTTATCTTCGGTAAGGCCCTTGGCCGTGAGAAAAATGACGGGCATTTCCGGTTCTGTTTTACGGATGTGCTCGGCTACGGCAAATCCGTCCTTCAGCGGCATCATCACGTCGAGCAGACACAAATCGAAAGGTTCTTCGTGGAAAGCCTGCAAAGCGGTTACCCCGTCGCTGCATAGTTTCACGTCGTAGCCTTCATCCTCCAGCAGATCCTTGATGACGAAACCCAGATTCAGGTCATCCTCGGCAAGTAAAATGCGTATCTCTTTTTTTTTCATACGTGTACACAATTATACCTCAATTACCGGAAGAATGATAGAAAACGTGCTTCCCTTTCCGGGCTCGCTCTCTACCCCGATTTTACCCCGATGGCTTTTTACGATTTTATTGACATAATACAACCCCAAACCGAAACCTTTTACGTTATGCACATTCCCAGTACTCACGCGAAAAAATTTCTTGAAAATATATTTCTTGAAACGGGCCGGAATACCGATGCCGTTATCGGTGACCGAAATCACCAGTTTGCCTTTCTCATTATGTGTACAGATGCGGATTTGAGGGGCGCCTTCGGTGTATTTTAATGCGTTTCCCAACAGGTTAAAAATAATATTTCCCAAATGGTCCGGATCTCCCTTAACCGTATGTTTTTCTGCGTTGAGCTCGGACTGAAAACTACCCGCACGCTCTTCAATTTTCACACGGATGATTTCCGCTTCGCGAAGGATAAGCGCGTGAATATCCACGGGTTCCGTTTTGAATTTTGGCGCTTCGGCATCCAACACGGCAATCTCCAAAATTTTATCTACATGGCTGCGCAGCCGCTGTCCTTCATCTTTGATGATTCTCGCATACCGGCGAATGCGTTCCGGATTGTCTTCGATGTTTGGCTTAAGGAGCGTCTCCGATGAAAGCATGATGGTGCTGATGGGCGTTTTGAACTCATGCGTCATATTGTTGATAAAATCGGCTTTTACCTCCGAAAGTTTTTTCTGTTTCAAAATCACATAAAGAATATAAATGAAAAAACAGATAATGACAAACAAGCCCAAGCCGGAGAGTATAAAGATGCGCATCTGGGAAAAAATGTATTGTTTTTTCCATGGAAAATATACACCCACTTTATGGCTGTCCCGAGGAAGCATCTCCGGCGGCAGAGCGCGGTTTACCGTAAAAAGCCCTTCCTCTCCCGGCACGTTGGAATACCCTCTCCAGATAATGGAATCTTCAAAACAATCATACAATACATACTGGTATTCCGCTTCAATGCCGAATTTAGAGAATTCCAATTGCAACAAATTTTCCAAAAAACGGTGATTGATGGTATCGTTTACGTTCACCGTAAAGTACTCTTCCGTTACCTGCTCCACGGCTTCAATAGAGGATGTGCTGTCCCGCTTGTTTTTGTTTACTTCTTCGGCTACGCCGATCAAGGCAAGACTTACCTTATCATTAAACTGATTCTGGTTAAGTTCAAATGATTTATTGATGAAACTTACCTGCATCCAGATCAGCCCCGCTATGGCAAATACGGCAATAACCAGAATTCGGCGTATGGCTTGATTTTTCAAGGTTTGTTGCTGTTATCTTTTTTTAGCCTGAATCCACCTTTCATAAACTGAAAAAAATCACGCCGGGTGTCCGCATCAGTAAATACCTTTTTCATCACCGAAAACATCCCCAACTCCCCACTCTCATTCCCGGTCTGATTGTCGCTCTCGTTCCCATTCTCACTCTCATTCTGTTTCTCGCTCTGTCTCTCGCTCTGTTTCTCGCTCTG